>JBKDZA010000229.1:0-9849 GCA_046308455.1 Fluviicola sp. | reverse complement strand
TCATCAGTTGAATAAATGTAATCCGGATTTAAGGTTTTAGGAAGGATGTAGTTGTAACCAAGCATGAAAATTAGTTTACTTGATTTAGAAAAATCAGCTTTTCCAGAAAACGAACAATCAATTCCTAAAACGCGACTATTTCCGGTATTTAAAAATTTGAAACCAGCGAAAGAAGTAGGACTTGCAGCGTCCCAAATTCCGAACATGTATTCAATTGTGTTTTGATATTCTTGCCAAAAACCAGCGATATCAAAAAAGCCTAAAACAGGACCTAATTTAAGACCTTGTTTAATTCCAATTTCCGCGTTCCAACTCGTTTCTGGTTTTAAATCTGGATTAGGAAATACTCCGAAGTTTCCAACACCTGTTTTTATGAAACGTTCAGTGATAGTTGGAAAACGATAACCTTGACCAAAAGAAGAACGAATAAAAGTTGCTTTTCCTAGATGATATGAAACACCTGTTCTAAAAATTGGTTTCAAAGCGTCAATTGTATCGTTTAAACGAAAGCCTTCAATACGAAAGCCTGTGCTTACATTTAATCGTTCTTTGAATTTCTTTTCAGCTTGTAAGTATGCAGAAACATTTGCGATGGTATTGTATGGAGAACCTGAACCACTAAAAATATTAGCATATGAGTCTGTATATTGAACAGTAAGTCCACCAATTAAATCTGTTTGTTTGAGCTTTTTAATTTCTCTTTTTTGTTGATAATCAGCATAAAAAACAGTTGCTTCGTTGTTTTGATTTGCCGACATGTCATTGATGGTTCTCAAATAACGTGTATGTAGAGAATGTTTTGCTTTTTTACCAAAATAGACTGCATACGGATCCAAATTAAAGATAGATTGATTTTGGAGAAAAACTGCACCGGGGTATGCTCTAAACAAACCAGCAGTATCGTCGAGCCAAGCAAAAACCATATTTGTTTGGGCAATCATCCCGTTTCCGTTTAATCCAACTAGTAGATTTTTCGATTTTAAAAGCTTTCTTGAAAGACTGAAATTCAAACGGATTCTTTTAGATTGCATTTGTCGTTGAGTGAAATTTGAAATGGTGTCAGCAACGACAAAAGTATCTGTAATTGGAGGTCCAATATATCCGTGGTCGTAATTTCCATTACCTCCAAGAACGAAGTCCCAATTTTTTCTTTTTTCCGTAAAAATAAAACTTGCACCAGCGATTGCAGGCAAATCATTGTACCAAATGGAATTCTCTTCCTTTGTTTTGGAATAAAGTCCAGCGTAAGTTGTGAATCGTAATACCTTTTTTGAAGTTGGATAAGCTGTTCGAATATTTATTGAACCAGACAATGCACTAGCCCCACTCAAAACACTAGCGGCACCTTTAATTACTTCAACTTGATGAATGTTTTCAACTGGAATAAATCCCCATTCAGGTCTTCCAGCATCACCAGAAAGCATAGGAACATCATCGACTAAAACAGCGACTTTTGAACCTACACCAAAAGTAAAACCACTTCCGCCCCGAATTTGAGGTTCACCGTCCAGAATATTTAAACCTGGAGTTTGATCGAGTGCACTTTCAATACTGCGTGTATTTTTATTTGCAATCAGTTCTGGTCGAATGATTTCTAAAGAAACAGTTTGTTCCTCTAATGGTTTATCAAACTTTCCTACAGAAATGGTTACCTCTTCAATTTCAGTTTCTACTTGTTTGAAAGCAAGTTTTAAGTTTGATGAATTATTTCCATCAACTATAATAGAATCTATTCCGAATTCAGCTGAAGAAAAATAGATAGTTTGTTTTGGTAAACAATTAACCGCTAAACTAAATTTCCCATCAAAATCACAAGTTGTTTTATTGCTTTTCGTATAAATGTATGCTCCTGGAATGACTTCGTTTTTGGGATCGACAACAACACCCGTAACCAAACATTCTTGATTAAACGCAGTGAAAGAAACAAAAATAAGTAAACTTAAAAGAAGCGATTTCAATGTTTAGTTTTGTGTAAACAATTTAGTAAATGAACCTTTGTTTGTATTAACGCGAACAATGAATTGAGATAAATTTGCAATTGAAACTGCTGCATTAATATTACCAGACTGAATTAACTTTCCTTGTAAATCAATAATTTCAAAAGTTCCTTCTTCTTGATTTTCATTTAGAAAAGTCAGATTTTGGTTATTGATTGAAATTCGAACTGAGGAAAAACTATTTTCATATAAAGAAGCAGAACTTCCATTTTTCATTTCAATGTCATCAATCCATAATTGATCATTGTCTGATCCACCACCTGGAGTTTTGTTTGTTGTAAAAGTGATCAACATAAAACTTGGAGTACCACTCATAGTGTAAGTAAAAGGCACACTAATTCTTGCCCATGCATTATCTGTTTTTGCAAAATTCTTAATTGCAGTTCCCATTACGTGTGGTTGTGAAGGCGCATCAATTGGATCTCTTAAAGCATAATTATCGTGAATGATAGCACTTACTCGAGCTGAATCTGTAGTGTTTCCACTAGCAGGTACAAACTTTACCCAAAAAGTTAAAGAATCTGGCGTGTCTGTATATGCTTCAGAAAAGTTAGCATCAGCAATAATAGATGAATTATAATTTGAAGTACTTGTTGGAGTAACACTCCCCATGTTTATTTTACCAACAGTTAGGTTACCGTTTGCGATAGTTGTTATAACAGAATTAGAGAAAATTTTTGCTGATTTACTTCCAGTTGAGCCTGGTCTAACATCAGTTGAACTTTCTAATTGGTCTCCAGCAAAACTTGATAATGTTCCACCAGCAGTTAGAAAGCTATTCCAATTAACTGGTTCTTCACCTGAACTAACTGTTTCCCAGTTTTCAAAACCACTGTTACCAAGTTGTTGTTGAGCAGTAAAAGAAAATATAGAAGCTAATAATGTAGTTGTAAGTAGAATTTTTTTCATAGTTAAATTTTTTGCAAAGGTCGGGTTTTTAAATGAAATATTAAAATATAAAAAAATTAGGAGAGACATTTGTCGAGCCATTCTACCAAATGATAGATAAAAAATTGTAATTCTTTTGAGTTTCTATCACCTGTATGACTTGTATTTAAAGTGTGATTTGCATGTGGAATTGGCAAAAAAGTATTTAAACTATTATTTTCTCTTGACCAATCGTAAAGTGCTTCTCCATGTTCAAATGGAACAGATTCATCTTCAACTGAATGGGCTACAAGAATTGGTTTTTCGATAGTTTTGATTGCATTTTCAACACTCCAATTTGAATTTGCTTGTAAGGTTTCTTCTAAAAAGAATTTTCCTTGAGGTAACTCTTGGTTTGTGCGTGAGTTTGTTCGATAAAACACCCCGTTTTCAATCCATTCTTCCATAGTTTCTTTAGTACGGACATCTAAAGTTTTCATAGAACACAATAGTATCAAAGCATCGATATGATTGCTATCATTTAAGTAGTTTTTCATTGCTGCTGTCGCTGAAACGCCACCCATTGAGTGGGCGAGGAGCATTAAATTTGAAGGGTTTCCAAAGAAACTAGACGATTTTATTTCACAAGACATGAAATAAATGTCCTCCGATTCTAGTTGGCGACAATTCTTTTCATAGAGTTCCAAATCATTGAAAACATCCCCATCGTTTGTAATTCCGCAGTGACTATAATTAAAAGCCACTGAGGAAAAATGGTATTTTGCAAGCGTTTTTTGTAATTCTGGAAAGAAACCAAAATGATAAAAGCCATTGTGTCCGCAGCACAATAAAATGCAAGGAGCAGATTCATTTGCTTCAACAAAATTCCCTCGTATATCTCCATTTGGAGAGCGCAGTACAAATTTAGATTCTCTCATTATTTTTATTAAAAAAAGCCAAAGTAACAAACATTTCCTTGCCAATAAAGCGCTGGAAAGGGAATTTTAATTGCATTTAAAGGTTTTACAATTTTTTTAAGTGTCTTGTTTTTTATGGGTAGATATTCCCAATCTATATCGAAGGAAAGAGCATATTCACGTTTCGAAATATAGGTTTTCGTATCAATTGGATTGAAATAAAATTCGTTGTCACCTTCAATTCTTGCGTCGATACTGTAACCAAAATCGATTTCTAACCATTTGGGAAATTTTGAGTTTTCTGGAAGAAACAGAGCAGGTCTGATTCCGATCCAATAGGATTGAGCGTTGTAATCTTTTAATAATCGTTCACTCCAATTTGAACCTAGGACTTCAGGACGAATTGTTGCATAAGGTGAAGCTTTATAGCCCATCCGAAAGCGTATTTTTTGTTCATTAAAAGCCAGTTCTTGTCCTAGAAATAGTCCAGTTCCAAGTGTATTACTCAATAAATCCCCATTTGAGAATCCCCATTCAGCACTTTTTCCATCTAAAATTTCAAGAACTAGTTGATAAGACCAAGCAGAACTTGCGCCGATAATTGCAGCTGTTTTAGGTTTAACCTTTGTCCATAACCAAATATCTTTTTGAGCAGCAGAAATTTGATAAGCGGTGTAAGCATGGCCAACTTTGTCCATTTGCAACCAATTTTTATTGTCATTATAAAAATGGAATTTTGACTTTGGATAATCTTTGTACCAAACTGAGTTGAGGGCGATTAATGAACCTGCTGATATTGTGAGTTCGGAGGTACCCAAAATAATGACTCTTTTTTTATTTAAAATAGAATCATTTTGAGCAAATATGAAACTGCTCAATAATAAAGAAAAAGTAAAAACAATATTCCGATTCACAAAACTAAGATATGAATTAACTTGCAAGTTTGTTCAACCATAACAAGTATTCATTAACTTTTTCATTATTTAGGTTTATAAATCCTATACCTTTAATAAATTGAAGTTCAATTAAATTTGATCTTCTTAAAATTGAAACATGAATATGTACATGACTTAATTTCATGTTTAAATGAGTTGAAAGTTCGGTTTGATTTAAAGAAATTCTATCTTTTATGAGATTTAGTATTTCTATTCGAATTGGATTTGATAGAGATTTACTGATTTTGATCATTTCATTTAACTCTTGATATTTTGAGTTTGCATTCATAATTATTGATTTAAAATTAAGTTGAAGATAATAATTATTTCTCAAAATCAAATAATTAATCAAAAAAAAATTAAAAAAACATCAAACTATTTAGGGAATGATTTGATCTTTGAATTGTGTTTCAATTTATGAATGAATTAATTAATATATCAATGAATGAATATATCAATGAATGAATATATCAATGAATGTATCAATGTATCAATGTATCAATGTATCAATGTATCAATGTATCAATGTATCAATGTATCAATTAATACTTTAATAACCCAATTAAATCAACACCTTTAGCTTAATACCCAATCAAATTTTTCTTCTAAAACTTTATAGATTCGCTCAACAACACTTTCATTTTCGATTTTCTCGAATACATCACCAACAAAAGCTGAGACCATCAATTGACGTGCAGCTTTCTCACTAATTCCACGAGCACGAAGGTAAAAAACTGCTTCTTCGTCTAGCTGACCTGTCGTTGAACCATGAGAACATTTTACGTCGTCTGCGTAAATTTCTAGTTCAGGTTTTGAATTTACAGTTGCGTCATCACTCAACAATACGTTTCCATTTGATTGAAAAGCGTTTATTTTTTGAGCATCTTTTCGAACGAATACTTTACCATTGAAAACTGCTGTAGCTTTATCATTGATAACTCCTTTGTACAATTCATTTGATAGACAATTCGCAACTTTATGATCTACAATAGTGTGATTGTCAACATGCTGTGAGCCTTTCAGAATGTAAGCTCCATTTAAATTAGTTTCACAGTTTTGACCATTCACATTAATCGTCAAGTTATTTCTAACAAGGCCGCCATTTAGTGTGACTGTGTTGATTGTGAAAATAGAATCTTGAGCTTGTTGAACAATTTCTGAAGCAATATGAAATTGGTTTTCATTTTCTTCTTGCAACTTATCTATTGTTAATTTTGAATTCTTTCCAACAGAAATTTCATTGACACTATTTGTAAATCCAGAAGAGTTTTCTGAAGAAATAAAATGTTGTACGATGTTAATTTGAGAAAAAGCTTCTGTTGAAATTATGTTTCTAAGATTACTTAAAACATTATTTCCATCAACAATGTGAATGATTTCAATTACTGGCTTGATATTCATTTTTGCACTCACATGAATGTACAAACCATCAGTTGCATATGCTGTATTGAATGCGTTAAATAATTCGTTTTCTAGTGTTAAATCATTTCCAAAAACAATTCGTTCTTGAGGATCCATTTGAGATAAGGCCTCAATTTTTAATCCTTCAGGATATGAATTGGAGGATTGATCGATAGAAAAATGACCGTTTATAAAAACAAATTTCAATGAATCTGAAGATAGACCACATTCGATTTTTGAATGTGTTAATCCAGTGATGTTTAACTCAGCATTTTTAATTTTTGTTAAACGCGTATATTTCCAAGCTTCCGATTTTGTTGTTGGAAATGAAGTGCTTTCAATTACCTCTAAAGCTTTTGAACGCAAGGATTCATTCAATAGAAATTTTCCATTTTCAATATTCCATTTCACTTGTGAAGCTGTTTCTTGTGCGATAGTTTGCATAATCTTAGTGTGCTTCTAATTCAGCTTTAATCCAATCGTAACCTTTCTCTTCTAATTCGAGAGCCAATTCTTTTGTTCCCGTTTTTGCGATTTTTCCATCATATAAAACATGAACAAAATCTGGAACAATATAATCCAACAATCGTTGGTAATGTGTAATTACAATTGTTGCATTTTTATCAGTTTTCAAGGTGTTTACTCCATTTGCAACAATACGTAAAGCATCAATATCTAATCCAGAATCAGTTTCATCAAGAACAGACAATTTCGGCTCTAGCATTGCCATTTGGAAAATTTCATTTCGTTTTTTCTCGCCGCCAGAAAAACCTTCGTTAACTGAACGTGAAGCTAACTTCGCGTCTAATTCTACGATAGCAGATTTTTCTTTCACTTTTGCCATGAAATCTTTTGCGGAGATTGGTTCTTCACCTCTGTACTCACGAATTTCATTTAAAGCAGTACGTAAAAAGTTTACATTTGAAACACCTGGAATCTCAACAGGATATTGAAAAGCTAAAAACAACCCTTCACGAGCACGATCTTCAGTTTCCAACTCAAATAAATCTTTGCCATCAAAGTCAACACTTCCTTCTGTTACTTCATATTCTTCGCGTCCAGCTAAAACACTTGCTAAAGTACTTTTCCCAGCGCCATTTGGTCCCATAATCGCATGAATTTCTCCTGCTTTTACTTCTAGATTTAAACCTTTAAGAATTTCTTTTCCGTCAATTGACGCATGTAAATTATTAATCTTAAGCATTTCTTTCAAATTTCAAATTTCAAATTTCAAATTGCTATAAATTTTTATTCTGCAATTTGAAAATAAAATTTAGTTTTATTTTGTTACGTTATTTAAATAATTCATGAATCCTTTTAACTGCTTACTTACTGAAAAACATTTTTCAATTAATTCAGTAAAAGATTCATCACTTATATATTTTCTTCTTTTAGCAATTTCTAATTGAGATCTAACTTCCCCACATGAACCTTTAGCTATTAGTAAAAAGTATACTCTTTGTCTCATGGAGTCTCTTTCATAACCTTCTGCGATGTTAGAAGATATAGAAATTACCGCTCTTCGTATTTGATCTTTTAAAGCAAAATCTTTAAAAAAATGTTCGTTTTCAGTTGCATTATAAATTAAATCACACAATTCAATTGATGCTTGCCAAACGGGAAGAGACTCAAAATTTTCGTAAGTTGCCATTTTTGAAGCGATTTAATTTGTAATTTATAATCTGCAATTCTTATCCTACTGAACCTTCTAAAGAGATTGATAGTAATTTTTGTGCTTCAACAGCGAATTCCATTGGCAATTGATTCAACACTTCTTTGCAATAGCCATTTACAATTAAACTAATTGCTTTTTCTTCAGAGATTCCTCTTTGTAAACAATAGAAAATTTGATCTTCACCAATTTTTGAAGTTGTTGCTTCGTGTTCAATTTTAGCACTTGGATTTTTGCATTCAATGTATGGAAACGTATGCGCTCCACATTCATCTGTCATTAAGAGTGAATCACATTGAGAAAAATTTCGTGCGTTGTGTGCGTTTTTATGAATTTGAACCAGGCCTCTGTATGAATTGTGAGATTTTCCAGCAGAAATACCTTTAGAGATGATTGTTGACTTAGTGTTTTTACCTAAGTGAATCATTTTTGTTCCAGTATCAGCTTGTTGGTAATTATTTGTAACTGCTACGGAATAAAATTCACCAATTGAGTTATCACCTTTTAATATACAAGAAGGATATTTCCAAGTCACAGCTGAACCGGTTTCAACCTGAGTCCAAGAAATTTTCGCATTTCTTTCACAGATTCCTCTTTTTGTAACAAAATTGAAAATACCACCATTTCCATCTTTATCACCTGGGTACCAGTTTTGTACTGTTGAATATTTTATTTCTGCGTTTTCTAATGCAATTAATTCAACAACTGCAGCATGTAATTGATTTTCATCGCGTTGTGGAGCTGTACATCCTTCTAAATAAGAAACGTATGAGCCTTCATCAGCGACTACTAAAGTTCGTTCGAATTGACCCGTATTTGCTTCATTGATTCGGAAGTATGTTGATAATTCCATTGGACAACGAACACCTTTTGGAATGTAACAAAACGAACCATCTGTGAAAACAGCGGCATTTAATGTTGCATAAAAATTATCAGTAGCAGGAACAACAGTTCCCATATACTTTCTAACTAATTCAGGATATTCTTGAACTGCATCAGAAAATGAGCAAAAAATAATTCCTAATTCTTTTAATTTTTCTTTAAAACTTGTGGCTACTGAAACAGAGTCCATTACGAAGTCGACAGCAACACCAGTAAGACGTTTTTGTTCTTCTAATGAAATTCCCAATTTTGCCATTGTTTCTTTCATTTCTGGATCAACATCGTCCCAAGATTCATATTTCTTCGTTTGCTTTGGAGCTGAATAATACGAAATTGCTTGAAAATCAGGTTGTTTATAGTGAACATGAGCCCATTTGGGTTCTGTCATTTCTTTCCACAATTTAAAAGAATTTAAACGGTATTCTAGCAACCAACTTGGTTCATTTTTTTTATTAGAAATAAAACGAATAATATCCTCATTTAATCCAATTGGAGCTGTATCTGACTCGATATCAGATGTAAAACCAAATTTATATTCTGAGTTTTCTAAATCTTTTGCAAGATCATTTTCTGTGTATCCCATTGTGTCTTTATTAACAGATTAAAGTGAAAATGATTCACCACAACCACATGTTCGACCTGCGTTTGGATTCGAAAAAATAAATCCTTTTCCATTTAATCCACCTGAAAAATCTAAAGTTGTCCCAATTAAATAGAGAAACGATTTTTTATCAACAACGACCTTTATTCCATTATCTTCAAAAACTTTATCGTCATCTTTTTGAGTATTGTCAAAAGTCAATTGATACATTAATCCAGAACAACCTCCTCCTTCAACTCCAACACGGATAAAGTAACCTGCTTTTCCTTCTTCTTGCATGAGTCTAATTGCTTGACTTTTTGCATTTTCTGTAACTGTAATCATAACAATGTCTGTCTTGTATAAACAACTCTATTTAGAATTAGTTTAAATAGAGTCGAAATTTGGGTACAAATATACCATATTTATGGTATTGACAAAAGATAATTATTTCAAATTTTACTAACTACATGACAAAAATTTAAACACATTTATATTTGATTGATTCTGAGGGTTTAAAAGTATGCTTGCCACATAATCTAGACCATATTTAAAGATACTTTTTGCTCTATACCCATGCTTTTTGACTTTTATTTTT
>JBKDZA010000228.1:0-4024 GCA_046308455.1 Fluviicola sp. | reverse complement strand
CGATCGACATGTATTGAATGTAGATTGGAATTCCGAAGTCTTTTAATTCTTGTTCAAAAGGTTTCAGACGCATCCAATCTTTTTCAGTTGTCACAATTGCTAGTGAGTTCTTGCCAAAAATAGCAACTTTTTGTTGAATAGTTTCGATGTCTTTTCGTGAAAAATCATGATGATCTGGAAAGAAAAGTCCTTCTACACTATATTTTTCAGCTAAATAACGATTTAGGTATTCTGGCTTTGCAATTCCTGTAACGAGTAAAATTTTTGAAAATTCATTCGAATTTAATTCAGGAATCTGTTTGTAGGTAATACGCGAATAAAAGAGTTTGTTGTTGTTGATTCCAAGTTTCGTTGAAAAATTACTTGATTCAATTATCTCAGGACATTTAGTTATTAAGGTTAAATCTGAGCGTTTTAATCCCGAACGACTTTCACGTAAATTCCCTGCTGGGAAAACAAAATCCTTGAAAATTGGTCGGTCATAAGTCATACAAACAATCGAAAATCTTGCTTTCACTTTTCTATGTTGAAAGGCATCGTCTAAAATGATAAGTGCATTTGGATAGTTTTTTTCAATGTATTGAACTCCGACTTTTCGTTCTTCAGCAACAATTACAGGAATTTGTTTCTCAAATCGATTCCAATTCATGAGTGGTTCATCACCAATATCTTCTGCTGTTGAATTTTCATTAGCGAATTGTAGTCCTTTTGTTTTACGTCCATATCCGCGTGATAAAACAACAACTTGCTGTGTGTCTTTGAATTGTTCGATTAAATATACTACAAGTGGTGATTTACCCGTTCCACCAACTGTAATATTTCCAACACAAATTGAAGGATTTTTGATTTCATAGCTTTTAAACCAGCCCCAATCGTAGCATTTATTTCGAATACTTACAATCAGTAAATAAATCAACGAAAAGGGTAGAAACAATAAACGCCATGTTTGCATGTAGCGAAGATAATTATTTGAAAGAATATTTTACATTGAATCAAGATTTGTTTTCAAGGAATTTCTACATTTGGATATGGAAATGAACAAAAAAATCAGTTTGAATATTGCATTAATTATTGTTTTATGGTCTCAATTTTTATTTGTGATTACCAATATAATCAGTGAATATATTTATGATTTTACATTATTCTTTTCAAGAAGCCTTTGGGGATCTTATATTGTGTCTAATTTGTTTGACTTATTGATAACATTTATTGGTGTGAAAATTTTATACAATCATTTCAATAAAATGTCGACAAACAATTTTAATCTTTCTAATAAATTAGTTTTTAGCATTGTCGCGGTTATTTTACTACAAGTTGTAAGTATAATATTGTCTGAATTTGATTTGTATTTTAAAAATGGTTATTCGAGTTACAATGACTATTTTTACAAGGTTAGACTATATACCAATCGAATCATTTACTTTTTGGAATTACTTATTTACATTTTAGTTTTTTACAAAAAACTAAAATGGAGAGAAAACGAAAGTACTTTAGATTCTAATTTTTAACTTTATAGCATGAACGAAGTAGCACAACCAATCGCAAAAAAGAAACGCTTTACCCGCAAATTTTGGGTTTATACGGTATTGATTTTACTAGCAATCATGAGTTTGGTTGTTTATTTCCGTTATTATTTTGTTTACAGCGAAGGAACACGTGTTGGAATTTTATACAAATTCTCTCGAAAAGGAACCATGTTCAAAACCTATGAAGGAGAAATGATGTTGCCTGGATACTCTCGCTCAGGAGACAATGCAAGTACAAAAACATTTTATTTTTCTGTAACAGACGAAGCGTTGGCTAAAAAGCTCATGTCGAGTCAAGGATCAGAATTAGAAATACATTATAATCAATACAACAATGGTTTAGTGTGGCGTGGTGAAACTTACTCAACACAAGATGGACAATACATTGTTGATCAATTGATTAAGGTGAAAAACAAGAATCCGAATGGCTACGGGATGTAAATTATCAATTGAAATTTGAAAAAAAACAGATGTTTTGTCTAGTTTTCAGCTATTCAGCTTAGAGTGTCGTTAAAAAATAATTTTTCATTTCTGAATATCAAAAAATTATCGTTAATTTCGGGTGTTTTTAGTGCTGATAAAAAATAACAAATTTATTGTGTTAATTCCTAATTAATACCTATATTTGTATTTTATTTAAAATCATGATTACTATTTCCATAAATTATATATAGAAGTATGTCTGAAAATTCTACTACAAAAAAAATAACACAATGTTTGCTAATGAGATTAGATGTGCTTTTTTGCATTTCTAAGCATAAAGAACTTATCAAAAATCTAAAATACAATAACTTAAAAAAGTTAAATACAGATCTTTTTGATCATAAACATAGCTACAAAAAGTATTTTTGTAAAATATTAAATTAAAAACTATAAAAATGAGTAATTTATTTGTTATATTTCTGGTTACTTTCTTAGGTAAACAAAACTCTCAGTTTGATTTTTATTCAAAAACTTTTGAAATTGAAAAAAAAGTTGAAGTTAATAAAAATACTATTCCTACCGATCCAAGTTTAATTGGTGTATGTACTGTTAGTCAAAATGGTTGTATTGAATTAAATTCTCCTATTCTTTTAAAAGAATGGTATAAGTTCGAAATCACGAATTTGAATTTACAATCAGAAGAAGAAGCAATAAAATTTTGTGGAATGAATAGTTCGAACTTATTTCTTTTAGAAATTGATTTTGAACATCAAAAAGGATATGTTCATCTGTATCAAAATCGTTTAGGAGCTCCAACTTCTTTCGAATCATGGAATAATTATTTTAACTCTCAATGTAATTAATAATGAAAACAAAAAATATTTTACTTTACACTTTTTTAGTTACTGTTTTAATGACTTATTCTGGAGATGTGTTATCCCAACTAAATACTTTAGGAGGTTACTTGATGGGGAACTCAATTGAAATTGGAATTAATCAAATGGGACATGAAGGAACATCAGCACCATCTTTTACAAATCATTCACGTTCTAATCAAATTAATCCAAACTATTTTTTCGGTTTTGTTGCAAATCCACAGTTAAATTCATGGGCTTCATATGATGGGGATTTTTTTACACCAGGATCACCTGAAAATGGATTTGGAATTGAATACAATGGGGTTAATTATATGAATAATGCATATGTGTTTTCAAATACCATCACATCTAGCTCCTTATCAAACTATCAAGTTTCAGGAAATTGTAAATCTATTGAATGGAATGGATTTATTGGAGGGTTGCAAGTTAAATTAGTATATAAGTTGAATGTAACTAAGTTGTTTTATACAACAGATGTTACTCTGACAAATGCAACTGGTGCAACAATCAATGATCTTTATTTTTACAGAAATTTAGATCCCGACAACAATGTATCTATCAATTCTGATTATGCAACACAAAATTCTATCGTTTCTCAACCAAGTCCGACATGTCCACTATCATTGGTTTCTGCAAAACAATTTATACCGTCTCAATCGTATATTGGTTTAGCGGCTTTAGATGCGAATTGTCGGGTAAGTTATGGTGGTTTTTTTAATCGCGATGGTTCAGATATTTGGAATGCCATTGGTTTTGTAGGAACTGTTGGATCAGTTTTGACTGCTGACCAAGCGATTTCATTAGCATACAAAATTCCAACTTTTTTAAATGGTGAAACTAAAAAATTTAGTTTTGCAGTAATTTTAGATGAGAGTTCATTAGGTGCAGCATTTTCAAGTTTATTTCAATTGAATTTCCCTGGGTCTACAATTAATGACGTATGTGAACCAGTCGCAGATACAACTAGAATTGTTTGTGGTACAACTCCGATAAATATTTCTATTTCTGGACCTGAAACTTCTTCTTATGATTGGACGTGGTCTCCTGTGATAGGTTTAAGTTCATTAACTGGTTCTTCTATAAATATTCTACCTAATACAAATATGACATATACGGTTACAGGAACCCCAATTTCATGTATGAATTTCTCTATTACTAAACAATTAGTTGTCAGTTGTTTGAGTACGTTGCCAGTTG
>JBKDZA010000227.1:0-9812 GCA_046308455.1 Fluviicola sp. | reverse complement strand
AGTTTCAATGATGCGTTTGGTTTTTTCATTTCTGGACCTGGCATCGCTGGTCCATTTTCAAATGCATCAATTAATATTGCTACTGTTCCCGGAACTAATATCCCTGTAAGTATCAACACTGTTAATTCTGGTGTTTCAAGTACTGGAAGTCCTGCATTGTGTTTAGCAGCTGATCCAAATTTCTTAGACAATGTAATTTATTTCACCAATGCTTACGATGCATTAACTAACTTTAATGGTGGAACCGTTGCTATGACTGCAATAACGGGTCTTCAATGTGGAGAAACTTACCACATCAAACTTGCAATTGCAAATGCTGTAGATACTGGATTAGATTCAGGAGTATTTTTAGAAGGAAATTCATTTACTTCAGATGCAGTAAGTGTTTCCGTTGCAACTGTAACTGGTGACTCAACAGTAATTGAAGGTTGTACAACTGCTGATTTTATTTTCACACGTCCTGCAAGTGATACTTTAGATACATTGATTATCAATTATGATATTGATGGAACTGCATCACAAGGAACTGATTATGCAAGTTTAGCAAATCCTATTACTTTTCTTCCAGGTCAGGATTCAGTTGTTTTAAGTTTCAATCCAATTTCAGACAATATTGTCGAAGCTCCTGAAACGGTAATAATTACAGCTTACACGATTAATTCATGTGGTGACACAATTGTTTCTGTTGGAAGTTTGACGATTTTAGATGCTCCAATTGCAACTCTAAGTGCTTCAACCGTCACAGGATGTAGTCCTTTGGATATAACTTTTCAAAATTTGAGTACAAATGCTAATTCCTACCAATGGAATTTAGGCTCTGGCTTTCAAAATGTTGCAGATACAAGTTCACAATTTGAGACCTATTTAGCACCAGATACGATATTTTTAATTGCAGCAAATGGTATTTGTGATGACACAACAAGTATTGCAATTTTCTCTGGCATTTGTGGTTGTACGAATCCTCAAGCGACAAATTACAATCCTTTAGCTGTTACCGATGATGGGTCATGTATCATTCCAATTCCAATTATTGTTGCACCAAATGTATTCACTCCAAATTCAGATGCGGATAACAACACATTCTTTATAAACACCACATTTGCAAAAAACACAGAATTGACAATCTTAAACAGATGGGGACAAGTTATTTTTGAAGGCTCAGGAACTCAACCAGAATGGGATGGAAAAGATGCAACTGAAGGAGTTTATTTTTACAAATACAAAGTCACTGGCGTTTTAGATGATGTATATGAAGGACATGGGTTTGTGGAGTTGGTGAAATAAGGTGGTTTCGACTCCGCTCAACAAACGAATAATGACTCCGCTCAACAAAAAATAAAAAACTCCACTCAATCTAGTTAGACTGAGTGGAGTAGAATTTTAGTAGACTGAGCGGAATCGAAGTCTACATGTTTCTTCTATACTGCCCTCCTCCTTCGAACAATGCTTTTGTTACTTGACCCAAAGAAGCGACTTTACATACTTCCATCAATTTTTCAAACATGTTCTTATTTTGGACTGCCGCTAATTGCAAATCACTCAACAAAGCTGGAATTTTATCCGAATGTGCTGTATGAAGTTCTTTCAACATATCAATTTGATATTGTTTTTCTTCCTCACTTGCACGGATAACTTCACGTGGTTCAACTGTTGGAGAACCTTTCGAACTTAAGAAAGTATTCACACCAATAATTGGAAATTCACCGTTGTGTTTCAAGGTTTCGTAGTATAAACTTTCCTCTTGAATTTTAGAACGTTGGTACATTGTTTCCATCGCTCCTAAAACTCCTCCACGTTCTGTAATACGATCAAATTCTGTCAATACTGCTTCCTCAACTAAATCTGTCAATTCTTCAATAATAAATGAACCTTGTAATGGATTTTCGTTTTTCGCTAAACCTAATTCACGATTGATAATCAATTGAATAGCCATTGCACGACGAACAGATTCCTCTGTAGGAGTTGTAATCGCTTCATCGTATGCATTCGTATGCAAAGAATTACAGTTATCATAAATCGCATACAAAGCTTGTAACGTTGTACGGATATCGTTGAAATCAATTTCTTGTGCATGTAATGAGCGTCCTGAAGTTTGAATGTGGTATTTCAACATTTGTGCGCGTGAATTAGCACCATATTTCTTCGCTAAAGCTTTCGCCCAGATTCTTCTTGCTACACGACCAATTACTGCGTATTCTGGATCAATTCCATTCGAGAAGAAGAACGATAAATTCGGACCAAATGCATTGATGTCCATTCCTCTACTTAAGTAGTATTCAACGTATGTGAATCCGTTTGCTAACGTAAAGGCCAATTGCGTAATCGGATTTGCTCCTGCTTCCGCAATGTGGTAACCTGAAATTGAAACTGAATAGAAGTTACGTACTTCTTTTTCAATAAAATACTGTTGTACATCTCCCATCAAACGCAAAGCGAATTCAGTTGAGAAAATACATGTATTTTGTGCTTGATCCTCCTTTAAAATATCCGCTTGAACAGTTCCACGAACTTGTTTCAATGTTTCAAACTTTATTTTGTTATATGTTTCAGTTGGAAGAACCTGATCTCCAGTCACTCCTAACAAAAACAACCCTAGACCATCATTTCCTTCTGGCAATTCGCCTTGATATTGTGGTCGTTTAACTCCTTTTGACTTGTAAATTGCTTCAATTTTTGCATTTACTTCAGCCTCAAGTCCGTTTGCTTTAATGTATTTCTCACAATTTTGATCAATTGCAGCATTCATAAAGTAACCCAATAACATTGGAGCTGGCCCATTAATTGTCATGGAAACCGAAGTTGCTGGATGTGATAAATCAAAACCAGAATATAATTTCTTTGCATCGTCTAAACAACAAATCGACACACCTGAATTTCCAACTTTTCCGTAAATATCTGGACGTAAATCTGGATCATTTCCATACAATGTAACCGAGTCAAAAGCAGTTGACAAACGTTTTGCTGGCATTCCCAAACTCACATAATGGAAACGACGGTTTGTACGCTCAGGTCCACCTTCACCAGCAAACATACGTGTTGGATCTTCTCCTTCGCGTTTGAATGGGAACAATCCGGAGGTATAAGGAAATTCACCTGGTACGTTTTCTTGTAACGACCAACGTAAAACATCTCCCCAACCTTTGTACTTAGGAAGTACAACTTTTGGAATTTGACTATGTGACAATGATTCTGTATGAGTTGCTAAACGCAATTCTTTGTCACGAACTTTGAAAATGAACTCTGGAGCTTTGTATGTTGCAACTTTTTCATCCCATTTTTGGATAATGTCCCAGTTGTGTCCATCTAAATCACGTTTCACTATTTCAAATGCTTCTTCAGAACCTTTGATCAAACGATCTTTATCTTCTAAAGATGAAGATTTAAAGGTTTCAATTGTATTTTTTAGACTGTATAATTTATCCGCTACTTCAACTTGTTTGTTGACCCACTTATCGAAAGAACGGTTGTTTTCAGATATTTCAGACAAATAACGTGTTCTTTCAGGTGGAATTACAAAAATCTTTTCAGACATTTCTTTTGTAATTTCAAACTTTGAAGCAAGTGGAGCATTTGTTTTCTCAACTACTTTGTCCATAATTATTTTGTACAAAGTATTCATTCCTGGGTCGTTGAATTGCGATGCAATTGTACCAAAAACTGGCATTTCGTCCACATTCTTTTCCCACAAATTGTGATTACGTTGGTATTGTTTACGTACATCACGCAAGGCATCTAAAGCACCACGTTTATCGAATTTATTCAATGCAATCACATCTGCAAAATCCAACATATCGATTTTCTCTAATTGAGTTGCTGCACCGTATTCAGGTGTCATCACATATAAAGAAACATCTGAGTGATCTAAAATTTCTGTATCCGATTGACCAATTCCAGAAGTTTCAAGAATGATTAAATCGTAGTTAGCTGCTTTTAAAATTTGAAGTGCTTCAGAAACGTGTTTTGACAAAGCAAGATTGGATTGTCTTGTAGCCAATGAACGCATGTAAACGCGAGAGTTTTTAATTGAATTCATACGAATTCTATCACCAAGTAATGCACCTCCAGTTTTACGTTTAGAAGGATCTACTGAAACTACAGCGATTTGTTTTTCTGGAAAGTCAATTAAAAATCTGCGTACTAATTCATCTACAAGAGATGATTTTCCAGCACCACCAGTTCCTGTAATACCTAAAACAGGAATGTCATTTTTAGCAGCTTTTTCATGTATTGTCGCTAACATTTCCTGATTTTGATCTGGGAAATTTTCTGCGGCAGAAATTAAACGTGCAATTGCTGGAACACTTTTTTCTTCTACGTGATTGATTTCTCCATTCAATTGATTTCCAACAGGAAAATCAGCTTGTTTAATCAAATCATTGATCATTCCTTGTAAGCCCATTGAACGACCATCATCAGGATGATAAATACGTGTAATTCCGTAATTATGTAACTCTTCGATTTCAGAAAGAAGGATTGTACCTCCACCTCCACCAAAAATTTTGATGTGTGGTGCACCTTTTTCTTTCAACAAATCATACATGAATTTGAAATACTCGATATGTCCACCTTGATAAGATGTCATCGCGATAGCTTGTGCATCTTCTTGAATTGCTGTGTCAACCACTTCCTCTACCGAACGGTCATGTCCAAGGTGAATCACCTCACATCCAGTCGCCTGAATGATTCTACGCATGATGTTTATTGCTGCATCGTGTCCATCAAATAGAGATGCTGCTGTTACGATTCGGATGTTGTTGATTGGTTTGTAGGGTGCTTGTTGCTCCATAACTTGATAAAAAAAATTATTTTTTTAGGAAAGCAAATATAAAGAAATTAATGACTGAAAATCCTCCATTAAAAAGAAATCATTGTATTATTTTGTGTGTTTTTAACCTGAATTTAATCTCACTTTTTTAAATACAAGTTAAAACACTACAATTAGCATTTTATGATTCATTCAGCTGATTTCAAGAATTTCTAAAAGTAATTTTGTAGCTTTGAGAAAGTGTTAACTTTAAAACCTGAAATACAAATGCTACATATTCGATTTAAATTATTTTCGAATCAACAAATTAGTCTACATTCCTTGTTCACAATTTGTGCATTTTTACTAACAACTATAAATTTTACTTATTGTCAAACTTCTACTTCTAAAAATTCAAGTACTAAGGATATCGTTTTTAAAGATGATCGTAATTACATAAAAGAAAAATTAAAAGAAGCTGAAAGACTTGAACAAACAAATGATGATAATTCACTTAAAGTTGCACTGGATGCATATGAACGTGCAAAAAGAATTAAAGATCACTTTTTAATTGGAGAAGCTGAAAATCTTATTGGAAATATTTACTGGTATTCAGGTGATTATTCCATCGCATCCGAATTCTATTTTCGTGCTTTAAAAAATTTCGAAAAAACGAACAATCGTAAAAACATTGCTGAATGTTATCGAAATATTGGATGGATTTATTTAGGACAAAAGAACTTTGACAAAGCAGAAGAATATTTCATTCGTTCTTCAAGATCTTATAAAAACTTAAATCTACAATACCAATACATGGTAAGTTTAGATGATTTAGGTAATCTCTATTTAACAAAAGGTGATTTAAAAAAAGCACTTTATTGTTGTGAATTATCCATTGATATTGCTGAAAAAAGTAACGAAAACAATTCCCTTGGAACAACTTGTGGGACATCTGGTTCGATTTATCTAAAACTAAACAATTACGACAAAGCAGAAGAGTTTTTTTTGAAATCAATTTCACTTTTAACTAAATATTCTACAAGTAGTTACAATGTTTGTTTAAGTCATATTGGTTTAGCCAATGTTTACATTCACAAGAACAATTTTTCTAAGGCACAATTTCATGCTGACAATGCAATCACACTTGCAAAAAAGGGCAACTTCAATTCTGAATTAGCTGAAGCCTATTTTCTTTCTTCTAAAATCCATAAAGAACTCAATAAATTCGATAAAGCATACGAAATGAGTATGTTGTATTCATCTACAAAAGACAGTTTACACGAGCTCAACAACAGAGATTATTTCAAAGAATTAGAGAATAAGCACAAATTGGAGCAAGACCGTTTGCACATTCAAAACTTAGAACAAAAAGGTAAATTAGATACTGCAAATTTGGAACGTGAACAAACTTTTAAAGCCTTTTTAATTGTAATTATTGTATTGATTTTCATTTTTGGTATTTTCTTATTTCGCTCTATTGTCATTAAAAAAAGATCCAATAAATCATTGTCTGAGGCATATACAATTATCGAGGAGAAAAACAAAGACATTTCGGATAGTATTGATTATGCAAAACATATTCAACATGCTCGTTTACCATTAATTGAAAATCTTAAAAATGGATTTTCTGAAGTCTTTGTTTATTACGTTCCACGCGATATTGTAAGTGGAGATTTTTACTGGTACGATAAACGTTCAGATGGATCCATTTACTTTGTATGTGCAGATTGTACGGGACATGGAATTCCAGGTGCGTTCATGTCGATGATGGGAATTGATGGATTCAATTATGCCATTTTGGAACGAAACATTCATCATACAGGTGAAATTCTTACACATGTCAATCGTTTCATAAAAGATTCATTGAACCAAGAACATGCTTCAACAAAAAGTAAAGATGGAATGGATGCAGCGATTATTTCATTGAATCCAGAAAAAACAGCGCTTTATTATTCTGGTGCAAATCGCCCGATGTACATCATACGCAACAATGAATTAATTGAATTTAAACCCGATAAATTATCTATTGGAGGAAATCATTTAAAGGAATTTCATTTTGATCAACAAACTTTTTTAATTGAAAAAGGTGATTGTGTTTATTTGTTTTCAGATGGATATGCCGATCAATTTGGTGGTGAAAACGGAAAGAAATTCATGACGAAACAATTAAAAGAGTTACTCCTTTCAATCCATAAAAAGCCTATGACTGAACAAGAAAAACTAATCCAAAGCGCATTTGAAAAGTGGAAATCAAGTTACGCACAAGTGGACGATGTTCTTGTTGTTGGGATAAAAATCTAAGTCATGCAAATCAATTCGAATCGAATCGTTTACTTTGATGGCGTTTGTAATTTATGTGAAAGTAGCGTCCAATTCATCATACGAAAAAACAAACAGAAAAATATTCAATTCGCTTCTTTACAAGGTTCTCATGGACAAGCTTTTTTGAAAGAAAATAATTTTGACACAAGTGAATTTAGTTCATTGGTTTATGTTGAAAATGGTAAAATTTACACCAAAAGTTCTGGAGCATTAAGAATTACTAAGCAACTAAAAGGTTTGTGGCCCATGATGATTTGCTTTTTAATTATTCCCAAATTTATACGAGATGGGGTTTATACTTACGTTGCAAAGAATCGCTACAAATGGTATGGAAAGAAAACGAGTTGTTGGTTGCCAACTCCAGAATTGAAAAAACGGTTTTTGGATTAAAACGATGGATTAGAACATGCACTTTTAATTATTGTCCATTCTTTAATAATAAGCTCACCTTGATCATCCACTAAAGATCTTATTTTTTCCTTCGTTAAAACAGTATATTCAGAAAGAAATAATCCATCAGATATGCGTTCAATAAATAAATCTTCGCCCAAAATTAAATAGCGAATTTCCTTATCTAAGTCTTCGGTTTCTTGTGTGATTTTGGAAATTTCAGTTGTTAAATATTCAATCGACACAGTTTCTGTAACAGATTCAATCAGTGGTTTTATCTCTACAAGATCATTTTCTAAAAAGATATCATAAAAGTCTTTCTGTTCTATCCAAAAAATGAATTGACCATTTGTGATTTTTAAATAATTGTGATCCAACAAAGGTTCGGATTGTAATTCAACCGTTCTTTGGGCAGATAAATTCCCGACAAAAAACAATAGAAAAATAAGAGTCGATATCTTAAGCATAGAAGTAATTTATTATATATATGGTTTGAAAATCTGTACTTTAAATATACAATTTTATTCTAAAATCCAATTGTTTGTTTAGATTTGTGTATACAATTCTACAGTATGAAATTCCGAATAGTGCTATTATTTATTATTTGTTTTCAGTTTGGAAGTGCTTATTCTCAGACTAAAAAACAGATAATTAAAGATATAAAGGAAATCAGACATTTATGGCTAGTTGGTGAATTAGATAAAAGTTTAAAGAAATGTAATAAAGCTCTAATAAAAGCAAATAAATTAGATAATGATTCACTAAGAGGCTTAATCTATAACGAAATCGGAATAATTTATGACTACAAAGGAGAATATTCGAATTCTTTAGATAATTATTACAAGGCTCAGAAATGTTTTATACAGATAAATGATCAAAGTAGTTTAGCATATGTTTATTCAAACATTGGTTTAATTTATTATGCTTCTGGGGAATATCCTTTATCCTTAAAATATCAAACAAAAAGTTTGAAAATAAGAATTAAAATAAATGATATTGGAGGAAAATCTGCTTGTTATAATAACATGGCAATTGTTTACATGTCGCAGAACTATTATTCAAAAGCAATAGAATTTTATTCGAAATCTTTAGTCATCGACGAAAAAAGAAATGATGAGCGAGGTATTGCAGATTCTTACAACAACATTGGGGTATGTTATATGGATTTAAAACAATATGATAAAGCAATTTCATATTTTGAAAAATCTATTCTCATTTCAAAAAAACACTCAATGAGCTCTAATATTCAAAATGCAACAAGTAATTTAGGTACAGTTTATAGAAAGAAAAAACAATTTGATTTAGCAAAAAAATATTTAAATGAATCTTTAAGCCTATCATTAAAAAGCGGGGACATAAAAAATTCAGCATATTGTTATCAAATTTTAACTCAAATTGCATCTGAAGAAAAAGACTATAAAAACGCATATTTATACTCAGATAAATATTATTCAATAGAAAAAAAACGCATCGGAGAAATAAACATTCGTCAAATCACCGCACTTGAAGTAAAACACAAATACGAAAAAGAAAAAGAAATTGAACAAGAGAAATTAGCACGTTCAAAAGCTGAATCGAAAATGAATGCAACTTTGTTGATCTCAGCTTGTATTGTGTTATTGTTTGTGCTTTTTATGTCATTTTTCCTTTACCGAAAATGGAAACAGGCGCAAGAACAAAAACAAGAAATTGATTTAAAGAACAACTTACTCAATGAACAAAACTTAGAGATCTATCAATCGATTAGTTATGCACAACGAATTCAAGATGCACTTCTTCCCTCTTTTGAAAAAATAAATTCCATCTTTCAAAAAAATAGATTGCTCTATTTACCAAAAGATATCATTTCAGGAGATTTTTATTGGACTTTTGAAACAAAAACACATAAATACATTGCTGTTGCAGATTGTACAGGACATGGAGTTCCTGGTGCAATGATGAACATGATATGTCACAATGCATTGAACAGATCTATTCTAGAGTTTCAGTGTACAATGCCTGGAGAAATATTAACGAAAACACGCGATATCATCGTTGCTGAATTGTCTCGAAAAGATGAAAATGTAAACGATGGAATGGATATTTCTCTAATTGCAATCGATTCAACGACACAGCAATTGTTTTGGTCAGGTGCTCACAATGATTTGTGGATTTTAAGAAAAGAAAGTAAATCAATTGAAACAATAAATGCACTCAATCAACCAATTGGAAAACATATCGGTTATTCAAATTTCGAAACGCATGAATTCTTTGTTGAGACTGGAGATCGAATAGTTTTACTTAGGGTCTGCTGAAAAAGTATAACTCTTTGATTTTATTGAGTTAACAGTTAATTTTGCAGGATCAAGTGCAAGGA
>JBKDZA010000226.1:0-12541 GCA_046308455.1 Fluviicola sp. | reverse complement strand
ATAAGAGAGACTTTAAAAGGTGATTTTAAAGATAAAGTTCACCAATTGAATGAACTTACGAAAGATTTTCTAAAAACACCTAAAAAGACTTGGAAGCAAATTTCGATACTGAAAGTTTCGATTTATGCACTTGTATTTTTGAGTGTTATGGTTACGGGTCATTTAGTTTTCTCACTTATTCCCCCAAAACAAATTTGGCTTTCCTGTTCAGAGGTTTTTTCATCTGTTGACAATCAATTTATCTTGTTTATTGTTGGAGGATTTATTGCGCAAATGATTGATGGCGCATTAGGAATGGCTTATGGTGTTAGTGCATCTACTTTTTTACTTTCTCTCGGTGTTTCTCCTGCTATTACAAGTATGTCAGTTCATAGTTCTGAAATTTTCACAAGTGGTGTTTCTGGATTTATGCATCTCAAGTTTGGAAATGTGAATTCTCGATTGTTCAAATCTTTAGTTTTCCCTGGTGTCATTGGAGCGATCGTAGGTGCATATTTTTTGTCTGGTTTGGAAAATTACAGCGCTTACATTCGACCTATAGTAAGTTCATACACTCTTTTTCTTGGAGTTTTGATTATTGTTAAAGTTATCAAGAAAAATCCTCGTCGTAAAAAAGTGAAAAAAGCTGGTTGGTTAGCTCTATTAGGCGGTTTTCTAGATTCTATTGGAGGAGGAGGATGGGGACCAGTTGTGTCTTCCACTTTAATTGCAAGAGGAAAACATCCGCGCTTGGTTGTTGGATCGGTGAATTTAGCTGAATTCTTTGTTTCCTTGGCAAGCTCATTTGCATTTTTCTCAGTTCTAGGAATGTTTTCATGTCAACCTATTTTAGGTTTAATCATTGGCGGTGTTTGCGCTGCACCTTTAGCAGCATATTTTTCCAGTCGATTGAATATAAAACCGATGATGATTTTTGTTGGAATAGTAGTGATAGTAGTGAGTTTGAGAAATATAATCAGTATAATTTTTTAAGATGGTAGATAAAGAAAAACAACTCCTTGAACGCTTGGAGTTCGCTGTACAATCAAGCAACAAAAGATGCGTGTTCTCCACGAGTCTCGCTTGGGAAGATCAGGTAATTACGCATGTCATTTTCAAGTACGATTTGAAGATCAACGTTTTTACATTGGATACTGGACGTTTGTTTCCTGAAACTTATTCGACTTTACAAGCAACTTTAAGAAAGTACAAAAAGCCTATAGATGTATTTTTTCCAAAACATGATTCGATTGAGGAACTAGTAAGCACAAAAGGACCTTTTAGCTTTTATGAATCAGTAGATAATAGAAAAGAATGTTGCTTTATTCGTAAAGTAGAACCTTTAAATCGAGCACTTGAAGGGGCTGGTGTTTGGATAACTGGATTGCGAGCTGAACAATCAGAAAATAGGAATTCAACTGGGTTAATTGAAACAGATACTTCAAGGAATTTAACGAAAATTCAACCTCTATTTGATTGGACACTTGATGAAATCAAAAGTTTTATTACTGAAAATTCAATCCCTAAAAACGCTTTACAAGACAAAGGTTTTCCAAGTATTGGATGTCAACCTTGTACAAGAGCAATTAGTGAAAACGAACCGATAAGAGCTGGTCGTTGGTGGTGGGAAGATAGCTCAAAAAAAGAATGTGGTTTACACCGTTAATTAAAATAAAAATGGATTATTTAGAAAAATTAGAAGCAGAAGCAATTTACATTTTACGTGAAGTAGCAGGTCAGTTTGATCGACCAGCTTTGCTTTTTTCAGGAGGAAAGGACAGTATCGTTTTGGTACACCTTGCACTCAAAGCATTTCGACCAGGAAAATTTCCATTTCCTTTGGTACACATCGATACAGGTCATAATTTTCCTGAAGCTTTGTTGTTTCGTGATCAATTGGTTAATCAATTACAGGAAGAACTAATTATTGCAGATGTTGTTGATGTGATTTCCAAAAAAGGAATTCCAGATGCAAAAGGTAAATTCCCATCAAGAAATGCATTACAAACGCATGCTTTATTAGATGTAATCGAGAAAAACGAGTTTGATGCATGTATCGGTGGAGCTAGAAGAGATGAAGAAAAAGCTCGTGCAAAAGAGCGGATTTTTTCGGTTAGAGATGATTTTGGTCAGTGGGACCCAAAACTACAACGACCAGAATTGTGGAATCATTTCAATGGTAAGATTCACAAAGGAGAAAATGTGCGTGTTTTCCCGATTTCTAATTGGACCGAATTGGATATTTGGAATTACATTCTTCGGGAGAAAATTGAACTTCCTTCTATTTACTTTACACACGAAAGAGAATGTGTTGTTACAACGAATGGTCAATTAATGGCAAACAATCAATTCTTACAATTGGATGAAAACGATCAAGTAATCAAAAAGCAAGTTCGCTATAGAACTGTTGGTGATATGACTTGTACAGCAGCAGTTGAAAGTGTAGCATACACTGTAAATGACATTATCGCTGAATTGAAAGAATCAAAAATCTCAGAACGAGGTGCAACACGAATGGATGACCGTATTTCCGAAGCGGCAATGGAAGATAGAAAAAAAGGAGGATATTTTTAATTAAACAAAGAAACAAAATGGATTTATTGAGATTTTTTACTGCTGGAAATGTGGATGACGGAAAGAGTACTTTAATCGGAAGACTGTTGTACGATTCCAATTCGATTTCAACTGATATTGTTGAAACATTGACCCAGCAAAGTAAAGCAAAAGGAAAACATGCTGAAATTGATTTGGCTTTATTGACAGATGGATTAAGAGCTGAAAGAGAACAAGGAATTACAATTGATGTAGCGTATAAATTTTTCACAACTGAGAAACGTAAATATATCATCGCAGATACTCCCGGACATGCACAGTACACACGCAATATGTTCACGGGAGCGTCTACTGCCGAATTGGCAATTATTTTAGTAGATGCTAGAAATGGAATTACAGAACAAACGAAAAGACATTCTGTTATCTGTTCAACATTAGGTATACCAAGAGTTTTAGTATGTATAAACAAAATGGATTTGGTCGACTTTAGTGAAAAACGATTCAATGAAATTCAAGAAGACTATCTCGAATTTGCTCAAAATATAAACTTGAACCAATTGGATTTCATACCAGTTTCAGCTTTAAACGGAGACAATGTTGTCTTAAAAAGTGAAAATTTATCTTGGTACAACGGGGAAACATTGTTCAATTATTTAGAAACAGTTCCAATTCATACGCAAGAAAATTTGTACTCTCGATTTAAAGTACAGTATGTTATTCGTCCTCAAACAGATGAATTGCATGATTACAGAGGATATGCTGGTGCTTTAATTTCTGGAAAACTGAGTAAAGGTCAAGAGGTAAAAATTATTCCATCTGGTCAACGATCGAAAATTGCAAAAATTGAATTCAATCAACATGAAATTGAAACAGTTGAAAAAGATCAAGCTGCAATTATTCATCTTGAAAATGATATTGATTTGAGTAGAGGAGCTACAATCGTTCCTGTTGAAGATGAAACCGAAAGTGTTAAAGAATTTTCAGCGACTATCTGTTGGATGGACAATCGACCATTTCAAGGACATGAAACGTTTCTTTTTCAACAGCAATCTTTCCGAACAAAAGCGAAGGTCAAGCAAGTTAATTCTAAAATTGATATTCAGAATTTTGAAAAGAAAGAATGGGATGGAAGTTTGCAATTAAATGAGCTAGTTGAAGTAGACTTAAAATTAGCAGATGAGGTATTAAAAGACTCTTTCTCAACTCATTTTTCATCTGGAAGTTTTATTTTAATCAATGAAGCTACTAATCAAACTGTTGCAGGAGGAACAATAAATTAACAATGATTCAAACAGATATTATCATTATTGGTGCAGGTCCAGTTGGATTGTTCACCGTTTTCGAGGCAGGTTTATTGAAATTACGTTGTCATTTAATCGATTCATTGCCACAACCAGGTGGACAATGTTCAGAGATTTATCCCAAAAAACCAATCTACGATATTCCCGGTTTTCCTTCGGTTTTAGCTGGAGAATTAATCGATAATTTAATGGAACAAGCAGCTCCTTTTAAACCAGGTTTTACTTTAGGTGAAGCAGCATTGTCTATTGAGAAAACCGACGAAGAAAAGTTCATCGTAACAACTGTAAAAGGCACAAAACACGAAGCGCCAATCGTAATGATTGCAGGTGGATTGGGAGTTTTTGAACCACGAAAACCACCAATTGAAACGATTGTTGATTTTGAAGACAAAGGAGTTGAATACATCATCAAAGATCCAGAATTTTACAAAGGTAAACGCTGTGTGATCGCTGGTGGTGGTGACTCAGCTCTAGATTGGTCGATTTTCCTTGTAGAGAAAAAAATCGCGGAAGAAGTCGTTTTGGTTCACCGTTCAGCCTCATTCCGTGGACATTTAGATTCGGTTCAAAAAGTAATCGATCTTTCAGAAAAAGGAGAAATCACCTTAATTACAGAAGCGGAAGTTGTTGGTTTGAACGGAAATGATTCGCTTGCTGAAGTTGTAATTCAACATACTTCTCAAGGTGAAATTGTACGTAAAACAGATCACTTTATTCCTTTGTTTGGTTTGAAACCCTCATTGGGACCAATAGCGGATTGGGGATTGGAAATTGAAAAGAATGCAATCAAAGTAGATACGAAAGATTATTCAACAAATATTCCGGGGATTTATGCAATTGGTGATGTAAACACGTATGAAAATAAATTGAAATTGATTTTGTGTGGATTCCATGAAGGAACAATTGCTGTTAATTCTGCTTTTGCACGGATTCATCCAGACAAAAAGAATATATTGAAATATACAACCGTAAATGGTGTTAATGGGTTCTAAAAGAAAAGGCTGTCTCAATGAAACAGCCTTTTCTTTAATTAGTTTTTAATTAGTTTTTCTTGAACAATTTTCTAGTTACTTGTCCTGTATTTTCATTTCTTACTTGAATCGTATAAATTCCAGCAACTTCATTTGTGAAATTCACTTCAATTGAATTTTCAAAGTTTACTCGTTTAAGAATTCTACCTTTTGTGTCAATTACAACCAATTCGTTTTGTCCAGGTAATGATGTTTCAATTGTTGTGTTACCTTGACTTGGATTTGGATATAAAGAAACGTAGTTTGAAACTTCCATTTCCTCATTAATTGTCAAGTAATTTGGATTTTTCACAATTGAACCAGCGTTGTTGATGATCCAATTATTCGGGTCAATTGCAGTTATGTTTGTGATTTCACTTGCATTTGCTAATACAAATTCAGTTGCATTTGACGTAATGTCGAAACGGTAAATTGTATCAGGTAAAGCTGTTCTTGAAACACGTAAGTCGATTGGATTTGTGAATGTTGGCGTTACTCCACCAGCCGAAACTGAATGTGAGATTTTTACTAAAACATCACTTCCAACGTTGTTCCAAATCACAGAATATGTTGGAAATCCTTCTCCAAAATACCATTGTTCCGCATAATCTGTAAAGTCAATTCCACTTACATCTTCACATACTTGAAAGAAATCAACCCCTAGAGCAGTGCTTTCAGCATATTGATTTAAAAAAGTTTTTAATGTTAAGAAGAAAATAGAATCATTATTCATGATGTAACGCACCTGATGAACAATAGCAGCACCTTTATCGTACGATAAGCGAGAACTAAAAATGCGCGATTCATTTAAAGTATCAACAAACCACACACTTCCTCCTGGTTGAGATTTCACAGTGTTGTGAACATCAGCCATTTGAGTAACTTCATCACCAGGATACAAAGCTTGTAACATTAAATATTCCGAATAAGAAGCAAAACCTTCGTTTACCCAAATATCAGCCCAAGATCCACATGTTACGTGATCTCCCCACCATTGGTGACCCAATTCGTGTGCAGTCAAAGTACGATTAAAAAATCCTTGTGTTGTCATTGTTTGGTGTTCCATTCCACCTCCAAGTGGAGCCATACAGTGTCCGTATTTTTCATCTGTATAAGGATACATTCCAAATTGTTCAGAGAACAATTCAATAAAATCAGCTGTTTCATCAATATCCGCTTGGAAGTTTGGTAACGTTGCTGGATTGTTATAAATGTAATTTTTAATAGTAACTGGAGGATAACCAACCGGATTTGCTGTAATTGTATAGTCAACATACTCCGCAACTGCAACTGAAATCAAGTAATAAGCAATTGGGTGACGGTGTTTCCATTCGAAACGATGTGTTGTTCCAAAGTCAGTAATATTTTCTAAAACTCCATTTGAGCCAGCTTTACATGCCGAAGGAACTGTTAACCAAACAGCACAGCTATCTGCTTTGTCTTTTAAATGTTGTTTTACTGGAAACCATTCATAAGCTGAAAAAGGTTCTGACAATGACCATGTTACCGAATTACCCCAAGATGGTGAATCGTCATTTGTCATACCAGATCCACCAAGCGGATTTGTTGCAGCCGTTGGAGGTGTTCCATTGTAAAATACTTTTACAGAAAAGTTTTGTCCAGTTGTTTTGTTTACAGGAACTTTTAAAGCTGATCCAACACGTGAATATGCAGTTGGATTTCCATCCACTTCAATCGAAGAAATTGTAAATGTTGGGAAAAATTCCAATAAAGCAGAATCCAAGTTTACATTACAAATCGCTTGCATTTCTGACGAACCCGATAATGCAGTTGTTGTATTCGTCATGTTCAAATCTAAAAAGTAGAAATGTACATCATACTTTTCCGTTTCAGCAATTTGCCCTTGATTGAAGGTATTGCTTTTCGCATGGTGATTTTCAAATTTTTTCACATGTGAACAAGAACCAGATTCTTTCTGAGAGAAAATAGAAAAGGAAAATAAAGAGGAGAAGAGGAGTGTGGAGAATATTTGTTTTTTCATAATTATAGTTTCCCCGAAATTACAGAAAGAATTTAAAACTTAAGCATATTTAAATCAACAAATTCTACGGTTTAGTCAATTCTAGTGTTCAATATTTTCTAAAATCGATTCATCAATTGAAACGGGATAACTTTCGGAATAGGCATTTCTCAAACGTAAACGAAATTCAGTTTTAAAGTTTCCTTTTTTGAGTTCGGGTAAGTAGGTGAGGCAGATTTCTTTAGGAGGTAAAATCATCATTCGACCTTCTCCACAAGCATTTTTAGGGAAATGGTTTAATTCAATCCACACATTATTTTTTTGTTTCACTTCAATAATTAAGTACAAATAATAATCAAATCCAATAATAAATTTTGAAAAGCAAGGATTGTATATGTAAACAGGGTATATCTTATTTGATACCTTTAATGTATCTATCAAAATAGATAATTGACCATTTCCTGGGTCTTGAAAGTTCTTTTTAAAATAATTTAACACAAAATGTTTTTCAAAATAAGAAAAGTCATTTTTTGGTTTTAATTCTTTTAAATGATGAAATAAATGATACGAGTTAAAACATTGGTAAAATATTTCATTCTCTTTTCCGAAGTAATGAGGGAAAAATGAATAACCATGTAAAGTTGAGTCATAATTTGGACTAATTGGAATAGCCTCTAATACTTTAAAGTTAAAAGTATCTCTTGTTTCAGGAATTTGAAATGTTGTGTTTAAAATAGAATCATCTTTCTTTTTGCATGAAGTAACAATCAAAAGAACAGAAAACAGGAAAAAAACTATTGATTTAGGCTTAAACATTTATTTTGAATTCAAAGTTGAAGGTAATAATTCTAAAAAATTCATTGAATTGGAATACTGAAGTGTTTCGTATTCATTTCCAATTTTGCGAATCGCTGAATAATAATTGTCATGATTTTCATAATAGTTCTTTTCAGAAGAAATAAACCAAGCCTTTTCACCTAGTTTTTTAGATAAAAACCATTTTTCAATTAGTCGTGCTGTTCTCCCATTTCCATCTTCAAAAGGATGAATTTTCACAAAAATCAAATGTAAAAAAGAAGCAAAGTAAAGTATTTCTTCGAAACTTAAATCAGTTGTAAGTAACAACTCCAAATCAGAATAAAATTTTTCTAACTCTAGCTCAATATTTGAAGCGATGGGAGCAACGTAATCAATTTTACCTTCACTTGTAACAACAAACATGTTTCCAGTTCTGTATTTCCCTTGTTTGTGAGCGGGTAAAATATTCTTGGTCAATTCTTTATGAATGAATAGGATATTTTCTTTGTTGAGTTTATGTGATTGTGCAAACAAATATGCATTGTATAAATCGTCAATTTTTTGTGTGTAATCCTTTTGATATTCAACTGAAAAGCGCTTGTGTTTTATAAAACTATCTAAATCAATGTCTTCTCCTTCAATTTTAGATGAGAAAACGGCTGAAACGGAAACATAAAAATTAAACGATTCAATTGTCAATTCACTTTCTGAAAGATCTTCAAAACGACTAACTAAATTCGAATCGAAAGCTCGAATGTATTCACTTAGTAAATCAAGAGGAACTATTTTCAATTTTTCAGTGAACATTAGATTGAATTAAGATAAAATTTCTTTCAAAACAGCATACACTTTATTCGTTGGAAAACCCATCACATTCGTATACGTTCCATTCATGTGTGAAACTTTTGCATAGCCCAACCATTCTTGAACACCGTAAGATCCAGCTTTGTCGAATGGTTTGTAATTTTCAATATAATGCTCAATTTCTTCGTTTGTCAGCGTTCCAAAAGTCACTTCTGTTCGGTCTGAAAATACACTTTCGATTTGATTGTTTAAAATACAAACTCCCGTAATTACAATATGCTGTTGATTTGACAATGTTTGTAACATTTCAACCGCTTGCTCTTTTGATTCAGGTTTCCCTAAAATCTCATTGTTTAAAATCACAACAGTATCTGCACAAATGACCAATTCGTTTTCTTTCAAATCGGGTAGGAGAGCCAATGCTTTTTTCTTCGCTAAATATGTTGGTACTTCCTCAATTAATAGTTCATTTGAAAAAGATTCGTCGGTATCTTTTGTGCGCACTTCAAATTCAAAGCCCAATCCAGCTAACAATTCCTTTCTTCGTGGAGAACCTGAACCTAAAATTAACTTCATCCTTTTACCACAATTAAAGACCAAATCAATGGAAGCAGTGAACCAATAATCATCGCTACTTTTAAACTTCTATCTGCGTATTTCAATTGCTTACGTTCTTTACTTTTCAAAAAGAAAATCGCGAGGAATAAAAACAATGAAATCAAACCAAATAAAATAATATCGATAATTCTTAGTTGAAACTTTAATTCAATTACAAATAAATAAAGTCCAATCATTGCTGAAATTAAGATGAAAATTAACAATATGAGTGAAATGATTCTAGCTTTACGTTCTCCTAAAACCATAGGAATTGTTTTTGCACGCAATAATTTATCTCCTTCTATATCTTCTACATCTTTTATGATTTCGCGAACTAAATTCAAAAAGAAAGCAAAAGAAGCTAAAATGAAAAACACAAGCATTTGAAAATAAGCAGGATCATATGTGATCGTGTTGTAAAATTTATTCTCAATTGGTGGTGTTTCTAAATCAAAAGTTTGTTTTAGAAAAATGCCCGATAAAAAAGGCACCAAAGCAGTTAAAAGTGAAACTACAATATTTCCAATTAGAAACTTTCGTTTCAATTTCATAGAATAAATCCACAACAAATTAATGCTCAATAAATGTATAAATACATACCAAAAGGTGTTGAATTTAAGAGACAAATAAACAGCTATTGAGAATGCAATAAAATTTAAAATCCAATGCCAAACAATCGCCAATCGTGGTTTGATGTGTTTTCCAATAATTACTTTATGAGGTTTATTGATTTTATCTGCTTTTACATCAAAATAATCATTGATAATGTTTCCTCCTGCAGCAATTATGACTGTAGAAAAGACTAATAAAAAGTAATCAAATTCATTTTTAAGGATAACAAATGGTCCATCTCCCCAAGTTTTATTTACAAAATAAAACCGTAAGCTGTACATAATCAAAGCGATTACGAACAAATTAATGGGTCTTATCAATCGGAAGAAATGGATCATTTCGTGTTTTATTTTACAATTGTGTACTCTGTTCTACGGTTTTCTTGATGCGCTTTTTCTTTGTCAGATTCTGAAGTCATTTTCGCGATTTCTTCGTCAGAGATTTTTGGCATCGTTTCACCGTATCCTTTCGAAGTTAAACGTTTCGGATCGATACTTTGTTTAACTAAGTAATCAACCACAGCTTTCGCACGATCATCAGATAATTTTAAGTTGGCAATTGCATCACCACGTGTATCTGTATGTCCACCCAAGTGAATTTTCACCGTTGGATTTGCAACTAAGAAATCACGTAATTTGTTCAACTCAATAAAAGATTCAGGACGAAGTGTTGCTTTTCCTAAGTCGAAGAACACATTTTTCAACTCGATAGTGCCTGATGCTGTTAAAGGAATCAAAGGAACGTCTTTGTGCACAACTTCTTGGTTTTCATTTGCTACCATGTCGAAATTTTCAGAATAGAAAGCATATCCAGGATAGGAAACACTTAATGCATATTCTCGTCCAACAGGAAGTGAAACAACAAATTTTCCATTCACTTTATCTGCTTCAGAATTCACCACCTCTTTTCCAGTTTTCAAGTCAACCAAAGAAAACTTACCAGCAAGTGGTAGATTTGTGTTTTTGTCAAAAACCAATCCATCAAAATACAAGGTTTTTACTGGTCTGAATTTTTCTGGCATTTCGAAATAGTAAATATCTAAATCACCATATCCTCCCGGACGATCAGATGCGAAGAAAGCCAAATCACCTTCTGCATTTACTAACAATGAGTTTTCATCATTTGGTGAATTGATTGGATAACCTAAGTTTTCAGGTTTACTCCAATTTCCATTCTCGTCCATTCGAGTAACATAAATATCTAATCCTCCTAAACCAGGATGTCCATTCGAAGCAAAATATAATGTTTTTCCATCTGGGTGAATCAATACTGATTCTTCCATGAAAGAAGTGTTTACAGTATTTGGCAAACGAACTCCAGCCGTCCATGTTCCATCAGCTTGAAGGGTAGAAGTGTAGATATCTGAATCTCCTAAACCACCTCTCACTTTTGCACGACGAACAAAGTAAATTGTTTTTCCGTCAGATGAAATGGAAGGTTGAGATTCCCAAGATCCGGTATTGATTGCTCCATTTAAATTTGTTGGATCTAACCAACGAGAACCTACTTTTTTAGTGATGAACATGTCACAACTTCCTTTTCCAGAGCGATTTTCACCGTATTCAGCGAAATCACCTAAGGCACAAGCTACGAAAATCAAAGAGCGACCATCTGCAGAAATCGTTGGAGCACCTTCATTCATAACAGTATTTATGTTTGTAGGCATTGCTTCCGCTTTTGTCCAATGGTCTTTGTCTAATTGAGAAATATAAAAATCTTCTTGTTTTTTGAATTGTCCGCCAACGCGATCGTCTTTAATTAAGCGTGTAAATAAAAATGTTTTACCATCAACGGTAATTGTTGGGAAATATTCAGGATTTTCAGTGTTTATTGCTGGTCCCATGTTAATTGGGTTCACAGAAGTAGGATTTTGCATTGCATTTAAAGCAAATTCTGCATTTGAAATGATTTTGTTTGCTGTTTTAGTCGTTTCAGGAGAAACACTTGGACATTTATCCAATTCACGAAGAGCAGCTATTGCTTCTGTGAATTTCCCTTCCATGTACAATAAATTCCCTAAATACAAGTAGGTTGCTCCTGTTTTTGTGTGACGTGGATCAATTTGAATTGCTTTTTGATAATGCTCAATTGCACGTTGATTGTCTTTCAAATATTCACAGTATTCACCTGCAAGCAAATGTGCTTCAATGAACTTCGGATCTTTTGTCAATGCTTTTTCAGCAAGCTCAACTCCGATTTTGTAATCGTTTTTAGTTGGAACCTCACCTGGGTTTTTCCCATTTGGAGCAGCCAATGCTTTTTTGAAATAAGCGATTGCTTTTTTATTTTTAGTAGTGTAACCTTGAGCTTGAACAGCACACGAAACAAATAAACTAGCAATTACAATTAGTGAAAAAAGTTTTTTCATCATGGGATATTTAAATATTTATGAGTTTGAATGGAGATTTTCCATTTCGGATTATTTTTAACGTATTCAACAATTAAAGGTGAAAGTTCGTCTTTTTTGGACCATTCCACTTGCAAATACAATTTACATTCAGGTGAAACTTTTGAAGCGTGATCTTCCGCCCAAGTTAAATCAGATTTATGAAATACAACTATCTTTAGTTCATTAGCTTTATGGTATGCTTCTTCAACTGGAGCTTTAAACTTTTTCGGTGAAAAGGTATACCAGTCCACATTTCCTGTCAAATTTGAAGTTCCTGAAGTTTCAATTGCAACTGTTTTGTTTTCATTATGAAGTGCTTGAACTAAGTCGCTTAAATCATACATTGCAGGCTCACCACCTGTAATTACGACTAAAGCACCTGGATATTTTTTTATTTCAGAAATCAAGTAAGAAACTGTCAATTTTGGATGAATTTCAGCATCCCAAGATTCTTTCACGTCACACCAAACACAACCAACGTCACATCCACCTAAACGAATGAAATAAGCTGATGTTC
>JBKDZA010000225.1:0-4558 GCA_046308455.1 Fluviicola sp. | reverse complement strand
GTGAAGTAAATCATGTTACTAAAGTCAATGAGCATTTCGCGTTTGGTGCTTCTAGCTTCTATTCTAAATCAATTTACAGTAATTTTAAAAATAGAATTACGCTTCAACCACGTGTAGAATTTAGTATTTTCCCTTATAAAGAATTTAATACTAGACGATTGGTTTTAGGAATAGACATTGGTCCTCAGTTCAATCAATACATTGATACGACCATTTTTTTGAAAACAGAAGAAGTGTTGTTTCAAGATAATATTTCATTGATTTCATCCTTTACAAAACCTTGGGGTAGTGTAAATGTGGGTTTGTTTTGGAGTAATTACCTCCATGATTTCAGTAAAAATCAATTCAGTCTGAATGGGGCAATTTCCATGCGTTTATTCAAAGGTTTAAATTTTGCAGTTTGGGGAAATTATGCGTTTGTACACGATCAAATCAGCATTCGTAAAGGAGATATTTCAGTGGATCAACTTTTAGTGAAAAACAAAGAACTGCTTTCAAGTTATAATTTTAATCTCGGTGTTGGAATTTCTTATCGTTTCGGAAGTAAAAACAACGATCAAGTCTTTCCTAGTTTTAAAGGATTAAGTTATTCGATAAATTATTGATTTTTTTATAACATTCTGATAACCAGTAAAGCTAAGGAAAAGGGCGAATTAAAGACATCGTTTTTATATAAAACAGAATGCTAAATCTTTACTAAAAGTTTATTAAAATGGCATATTTATTGCTTTTCAAATCAAAGAAAAACAATCTCTCATGCTAAGTAATTCAAAATTAAGATATTCATTATTAGAACAAGAAGAAAACATCCAATTTCTTGATGTGAAAAGAATCTTCTTACTCAATATTTTTATTCTAATAAGCCTTGTTTTATCTGTTTTTTATGTTGCTGTTTACGTTTATTTCAACATTAGTTTTGGAATCTTTTCAAATGTATTTTTCACTTTAGCTTATACAAGTCTTTACATCCTGAGTATTAGAGGAAAACACCGATTTGCGAGATTAGCTTTTCTTTACCTAATTAATATTCATATCTACATATTTTTATTATTCTTAGGTACTAAATCAATGGTTCACTTGTTCTATTTTCCAATAGTAATTGCACCTTTATTACTTTATTCTGTTGCTCATTTTAGAAAGACAATTGCTTTTATTGCTCTAAGTACTTTGTTTTTTGTTAGTGTCTTCTTTTATGATTCAAAAGGATTTTCAACTGAAATAAGTCCAGATTTAACTGCAATGATTAGTACTTTAACTTTGAGTTCTGTTTTCCTAACAGAAGCAATTATGCTAATTACATTTGTTTACAGTCACCATTTAAATGAGAAAAAGATATTGAATGACGAAACGTTTTCTCGTACTCAGTTTGAATTTATTTTTGACAATTCATTTGATGCTTGGTTCTTGTTAAATGAAAAAAGAGAAATCTTTAAAGCAAATCAACGTGCAGTACAATTGTTTGAAATGCAAAACGAAAATGATTTTCATGGTTTAACAGCTTTTGATTTATATCAAGAAATTCCAAATGAAGATGAAATTGTAAGAATTAGAGAAACCTTAGCGAAAGGTGAATTGTATCACCATGAAGTGCTGTACAAAACCTTTAAAGGGAATTCTTTTTGGGGAGATGTTTCTGTGAAACATTTAATGATTGGAGATGAAAAGTTTTATTCAGCAAGACTTTCTGATATCACAGAACGTAAAAATTTAGAGAATCAATTGCGTCAAAATTTACATGAGAAAAGTGTTCTAATGGCTGAAATTCATCACCGTGTTCGAAATAATCTTGCAATCATTAAAGGATTACTTAGTGTCTATAATGAAAGTGAAGTAAATGAATATGCGCAGCAATTGTTGCAAGATTCAACAGGACGTATTCAATCAATGATTGTAATTCATGAAAAATTATATGCAAGTGACGACTTTTCACAAGTCAATTTGATGAGTTTTATTGATGAAATTGTGAATAATACCGATGAATTATTTGCAAATAAAAAAGTGAAAATTGTAAATAACTCACCAGAAGAATCTACTGCTATTTCAGTAAACGTGAATCAAGCTATTCCATTGTCAATAATTGTAAATGAAATTATTACCAATTCATATAAACATGCTTTTTTAGGCGATGAAGAAGGTGAAATTCAAATTTTTATCAATTCTCTAAATGATAATGTGTTAATTGAAATAAGTGATAATGGAACAATTAAAGAGAAAGTTGAAAAACAAATTCAAACAATGGGTGAAACCTTGATTAAAGAATTAGTGAAACAATTAAATGGATTTTTATCAGTTGAAAAAAACAACGGGTATAGGTATCAAATTGAATTTAAAATAGAGAATTTTGATTACATCGAATCAGAAAAACTATTCAACTCAAAATAAATCTCTTTTTCAATTTTCAATTGATAATTAGTTATTTACATTAAAAAGAAACTCACTCCAACACCCAATAAAATAGCACTTAACTTTGCAAGATTGAATCGGTGATTTTCATTCGTCTCGAAAATAATTGTTGTTGAAATATGTAAGAACATACCCACAACTATTGCAAGAATAATGTCCATGTATTCAAAAGTTGACTTGATTTCTAAGAAATAACCTAAGAACATTCCACCTGGTGTCATTAAAGCAAAACCTAATAAAATCAACCATGTATGTGATTTTTTCTTTAAACTCATACGCAACAACGTCATTAAAGCGATGGCAACTGGAAGTTGATGTAAAACAATTCCTAAAAGCAAAGAATCATTGTGGTCGCCAATTAAATGATGGTGTTGATGTTGATGTGCAGATTCAATACTTGCCAATGGAATTCCTTCAATAAATGAATGAATACTCAAGGAAATCAATAAACCAATTGGAACTTTATGTCCATCATGGTGGTGTACATGTCCGTGTTCAATTCCACCTGAAAAATATTCTAAAAACAATTGCACCAAGAATCCAACTAAAACCCAAATTCCAATTGAGGTATTGTTCTCATGGTATAACTCTGGAATGAAGTGCGTAAATGCAATCGCTAATAAAAACCCTCCAGAAAAAGCGAGACTTAATTTTATAAGTGAACGTTGATTTTTCTTTTCTAAGAAAACTACGATTAATCCACCTAAAACAACGGCAAATAATAAAAGAAATGTGTTTATGAGTAAAGTCATGCTTTCTTGCAAATACAAATTAATCGATCAGAACTTGAAGCATCAAACGACTCAAGTTGATAAGATCCAAAGGTTTCAAGAAGTTCAAAATTCGCTTGTTGGAACAATTCTTTGAAGTCTGATAATGTCAAAGCCTGAACTTTTTCTTGATAAAAGAACGATTGTCCCTTGTCTTGAAAAGCAATAGATTTGATTATTCGTTGATTGGTAACTTCACGTTTTATTGAAAACAAAACTTCACCTTTTTTGATCTCTTGACGTAATTTCAAGTCACGAATAACTTTTTCAGCATTCATGAAATCGATTACAACAATTCCATGTGGATTTAAAGCATCGTTAATACTATTCAAAACTTTTAAATTGTCATCCAGATTGTCGAAATATCCAAAACTGGTAAATAGATTTAGAATAAAGTCATACTTGTTATCCAAAGGATTGCGCATGTCGTGTACAAAAAACGGGATTGTGTTTTTGCTTTTACTTTGCGCTTCAACAATGCTATTAGGAGAAAGATCGCAACCTTCAACCACTAAGCCCAATTCACTCAAAACGATTGAATGTCTACCTGCCCCACAAGCTAAGTCTAAAACTTTTTGTTTGGATTCAATTTTAAGATGTGAAACGAGATTTTTTAAAAAATCTTCAGCTTCACGTTCATCCCGATTGTCATATAATAAATGGTAATAGGGAGAATTAAACCACGTGGAAAACCATTCCTTTGAATTTTCTAAATGCATCTTAGTTGCAAAAGTAAACAAATTTATAGAATCAAAGCTCACAATCAGAATCAAAAGTTTAGTTCTTCCAAAGAGAATCACACTTATTTTTTATGTAGAGAAAATATGGTTTCTATGAATTGTTTCCAAATTAAAATTATCAAATTAATATTCGTTCTATGAAACTCAATCGGCCCTTAGAAAAAAGGTTTAGAAAAACAAATGTAGTAGAGCGTGGACAAAACTGCTGTTTGACGAAACTTTGTCGAAGAGTTTGTAAAACGATGCGTAAACAAAGTAAGGAGTTTCGGTTTTGGCAGTGGAACGAAATGTGGTTTTTCAAAACTTTTTTATACAGGCCTAGCCTTTTTGCTTACTTTTTTGGCAATGAAAAAAGTAAGAGGCTACAATAAAGTCTCATTAATTTAAGAGATACTAAAATAGAACTTAAATACTTTTATGTTTTAAATTGATTCCATTTATAAATAAACAATCTATTTTCTTTGTTTTTAAATAACTTTCTTATATTTGTTCAACAACTTGTATGTTAAGATGCAGACAAACGACGTTTACGCGTTATATCACACTATGGAAAAGGAGAATATTTTATTGTCCTTTAAAGGTGTTGTAACATCCGATTTATTGTCATCTGTATTGTCAATCATGGAATCTAAAATGGATTACATG
>JBKDZA010000224.1:0-28511 GCA_046308455.1 Fluviicola sp. | reverse complement strand
TCGTGACTAACCTTGGAAGTCGGGCTTAAATGACTGCTTGGTAACATCATCTAAGATACTGATTTTCAAGGTTTTAAACAAGTAAAATGTTGATTAATTTACTGATAATCAATTGTTTATAAATTTTGTCATGTAGTTAGTACAATTTATTTTTACAACTTTAAACAAATGGATTTTAATTGAAGATTTAAAACAAAAAACGAACGCCAAAATTTCCCAGTTATGGTTTTGGTGAAAGATCTAAATGGAGAAGTTTTTGCTGAATTTGAGATGGAATTGTCGGTGAAGGTGATTTAAAAAAGCCCTAAATTTTAAGTTTTCAATTATCCCAGTATTCCCCTTCTCCATTCTTCATCTGGTGGTAAGCGCGAGAAAGATAAGCTAAAACAATTCGCATTTGATCAAAAGCTTCTTCAGTTTCTGCTGAAAGTTCTTTTTTCTGCAATTTCAACAGCAACTTCATGTACAAACCGTGAAAACAAATTTCAATGTGGTTCTTGTCTTTCAAATTTGACTTTTCCTTGAATTCATCGATATAAGGCGAAGCGGTTTCAAATAAAGCAATGTATTTCGCGTCTTTTAAAACGGAAAGCAAGGAATTGTGCAAATAACTCAACTCAATCAACACCTCTTGCGTTTGCATTAGATGTCCACTTTCAACGATTCGTTCAGATTTCATTGAATGGATCAATCCATCATACCACCAACGGTATTGTTCAAGAAAAGAACTATCTGGTAATTGTGGAGCTACAAAATTATCGAGGATTTTATCAATATCTAATTGATAAGCACGTATTACATCTTCAATTTGATACATATACAAAATGTACTCTGCAATGTTTTCTTTGAGTTTTTGATTGGCTATTAACACGTGATACTAATTTTTCGAGCGTCCAAGTTATTTATCACCTCCCATATCAGCTTCCATCTTAGCTTGTTCCGCATTTAAGAAGTCAATGAAAGATTTTGTTACATTCATTTTTTCATCAACATAATTGATTTGTCCACCAGGACCATGAATCAACAACATATCAATACCATATTTTTGGCAATACTTTTTTCCAGCTGCTTCAATTTTTTTCGATAACGCAGTTAATGTTTCTTGTGTTTCTTTTTCTAAAGCTGCACCTTGGTTACTTTGTAATGAAACATATTGCTCACGTTTACGGTTAATTTCTGTTTCCAAACGTTGGATTTCATCAGGTGTAACAGTACCTTCTTGCATGTATTTTTGGTAACGTTCACCCAATGTTTGAATGGAACGTTCCATCGACATCATTTGATTTTGTAAACTTTCACCTTTTTTTGTGATTCTACTGTCTTCTTTTTTATAAAAAGCAAAACCTTCACGCAAAGAATCTGAATAGTAATAAGCTATACGTAATTTATTTGGATCAACTGGTTTTATGTTTGGCGCTTTTTCTTCAGAAACAGTTTTATCCGTTTTTTCTTTATCGCCACAAGAGCTTAATCCTAAAAATAGTGCACTAGAAAGCGCTAAAAATGTCAATTTATTCATTGTTCTTTTGTTTAAATCCGTTTTCCCAATCCGTTCTCATTTCTATAAAGCGTTTCAGGCAATTCGACAATAGTTCATCGGTAATCATTCTTTTAACTTCTTCGAGTCCCAATACATCGGATTCTCCAACTTTAAAAATTTGTTCAAATTGACCCAATTCAATTTTGACAATGTATTTCGCATTGTATTGAAACAGTTGAATCTTATAATGAGAATGAGGTATTTCGGCAATTACACGCATATTGCAACAAATATACACAAAGAGAAAAGAAATAAAGTAATGAATTGGAATAAAAATAGCCTAATTTTAAGACTATGCTACGTTTGAATCTTTACATTCCTTGAAAACAAAAGGAACACGAACCATAAATGCATAATCTTGACCTACTTCGTACATGTCTTCATCTGATTCACGGTAATACCATTCAACGTTAACTTTTTTACCTGTATCAATTAAGTCGTTTAACTTGTATAATAAAAATAAAATACGTTTAGAAGAAGTGATATTAAAGTATTCTAAATCGATTTTAACAATCGTATGATCTTTTGGCTGAATTAAATATGAGTCGAACCAAGTTAAAATTTGGCCCCAAAAAACTTCAGGATCATCCGGAATCGAACGTCCTTTAATCCCCATAACACCAGTTACAGGATTCAAATCGATAAGTGGTGTTTGTGCGGTTGATTCAATTCGAAGTACGTCCATAATTCAATTCAAATACTTTGCAATTTGCTAATAATTTTTTATACGGCAATCAAATTTTCTACTAATTCAACAGAATATTCGATAAAAAATTGCTTTTAGTCAAAAAAAAGTTGAAATTCTCAAAAAAACAGGACTTTGTAAGTCGTTCTAATTGAAGTTAATGGGTCTTGAATTATAGTGCCCAAGCACCAATTATGAACCTCAAGTATTTTTTTAATATTTTTTTCTTGAAAAAAGGCATATGAACCAACAAAACTGATTTTTCCCTGATTTTCTGATGGAAGATAGAGCTCAAAAAACCGTTTAATATTAAGTTCATGAATTGCATCCAACTCAAATTTCGCTAATTTTTCCCCTAGACTAGAAATATAAACCAAAGCTGTGTTTTTAGCTAATTCACCTAAAATAGTTGACTTTTCACCAATTGTTTGCCTAATTTCCTCATCGAATTGACTTGGCTCTAATAAATATTCTTTCAAAAACAACTTTCCAAAAGACATTGCGCTTCCTTCATCTCCTATTATTGAACCATAACCACCAAAAGTTGAAACAATTTCTTTTCCATTATATTGCATTAATATACTTCCCGTTCCAAGTATTGCGACATAACCAGCGTTTGTTCCTAAAGTAGCTCTACACGCCAATAAGGCATCCGTTTCTATTTTTAAATGAACATCTTTCGAATTTATACCGATCTCATTTAAAAACAATTTCAACGACTCTTTTGCTTCTTTTGATGAACATCCTGCTCCATAAAAATGTACTTCTTCGAATTCAATAGTTGTAAAAAAAGCGTTCAATTCTACTTTTCGTTGTTCAGATAGTTCATGTAATCTCCGTGGATGTAAACTTTCCATAGAAAAACTCCAATCAGAATTTTCGCTGTGAACCCACTTTGTGGAAGTTCCTCCAGAGTCTGCTATTAAAATTCCCTTCATCATAAAACAAAAATACCATTTTTAAGGTATTAACAATTTCATTCGTTCAAGCTAATTTTGAATCAATTTAAATAAGAAGCGAAATAAGAATGGAAAAGAATCGCAATACTGTTTTTTCTAAACAAGTTTTCTTAAGGAAATCAATGTTTATTCTCTCTTTTACAAGTATACTTGTTTTAACGATTGGCGTATCGTGTAAAGACAAAAATCCTGAACCTGAGCCAGAATTTGATAAAACACAAATCTTAACTTCTGTTGCAGATAATAATTTATTACCTGGTTTTTTGGATTTGAAAAATCAAACTTCCGATTTAAAAACATTGATTCAAAATTATATTTCAGGTTCACAAACTACAATTGATTTCACAGCGATTCAATCTAAATGGAAAGACGTTGCTCGTTCTTTTCAACGCGTGAGAGTGTTTGATTTCGGTCCAAGTATGGACGCCGGTTTCAATATGAAATTCGGTGTTTTTCCATGCGATACGTCGATTATTGAAAATAATATTACTGCTGGAACATACGATTTAAGTGCAACAACGAATCAAAATGCAATAGGTTTAGACGCTTTAGATTATTTGATATTCCGTACCAACGCAAAAACACAGGCCGATGCAAATTCAGCTGTTTGGAGTTATATTTTAGCAGTAGTTTCTAAAATGGATACAGAGGTTTCATCTATTTACACTCAGTTTCAAGCTTACCGTTCCACTTTCATTAACGGAACTGGAACTTCTTCAACAAGTCCTTTTTCGCTATTGGTGAATGCGTTTTCACGTGAGTTTGAATTGACAAAAAACACAAAAATTGGAATTCCAATTGGGAATTTGACTTTAGGTATTGTTCAAAAAGGATACATTGAAAACCGTCGATCTGGAATTGCAAACGAATTATTAGTTGTGAATTTAGAAACACTGCAATCTATCTTTAAAGGAACAAATACTGTTAATGGTTTTGAAGATTACTTGAATGAAATTGAGAAATCAGAAGTTGCAAGTACTATAAATAGTCGATTCAACTATTTGATTTCAACAGGAGCATCTTGGACAGAAACAATCAAATCGAAAATAGATTCTTCACTTCCAGAGTTGACTGCGTATTACGATTACATGCAAGGAACTGTTGTTTACTTAAAAACAGATATGCCATCGTCATTTGGTGTATTGATTACCTACCAAGACAACGACGGTGATTAAACAACGAATCAATGGGTTTTTGTTTAAAGAGGTCAACATTGCTCCTCTCATAACATTTCGCATTGTTTTTTCTTTTTTGATTCTTTTTTCAACGCTACGTTTTTTATTCAATGGTTGGGTTGATTCGATTTACATACAACCAAAGTTTCACTTTACTTTTTATGGTTTTGAATGGGTGAAAGTTTTACCAGGAAATTGGATGTATTTACCTTTCATTGTATTGGTTTTTTCTTCCATCGGAATGATGATTGGCTGGAAATACAAATTGAATGCAATTGTCGCTTTTCTTAGTTTTTTATATGTTGAATTGGTAGACAAAAGCACCTATTTAAATCACTATTACTTTGTTTCTCTCGTTTTATTTTTACTGATTTTCGTTCCTGCAAATGCGAATTTCAGTTTTGATTCACGAAAAAAAGCTTCAAAAACTGTGAGTCAATGGACAATTTTCATTTTCCAATTTCAATTGGGAATAGTATATTTTTATGCAGGACTTGCCAAAATTAATTCTGATTGGTTATTCGAAGCACAACCGTTGAGAATGTGGCTTCAAGCATACCGCGATACTCCAGTAATTGGATTTTTATTTACAAAAAAGTGGCTTGCATTTGCTTTTTCTTGGTTTGGATGCATTTATGATTTAAGTATTCCTTTTCTACTAAGTTTCAAGAAAACCAGAGCCCTCGCCTATTTTTTTGTAGTCGTTTTTCATATTATAACATGGATTCTTTTTCCAATTGGCGTATTTCCTTGGGTGATGATATTCTCAACACTGATTTTCTTTTCAGCAGAATTTCATCAAGGAATTTATCAACGCTTGGGAATCGTCTTAAAAAACAATTTAAAGTTTCGATATAGAAAAAGAACTGTTTTAACTGGATTCTTAATCATTTACATTAGCTTTCAACTTTTATTTCCTTTTCGATATTTGTTGTATCCTGGGAATTTATTTTGGACAGAAGAAGGATTCCGTTTTTCTTGGCGTGTTATGTTGATGGAGAAAAAAGGCTATGCAACTTTCTATATCTATGATTCAACTGAACAATCAAATCAATTAAATGTAAATTCATCTTTGAAAGGTCGAATTGAAATAGATAATTCAAACTACCTCACTCCACAACCAATCGATCAAATGTCACGTCAACCTGATATGATATTAGAGTTTGCACATTTTCTCAAAAAGGAATTCAACGACACGATAATTGAAACAGGAATTTCTTCAAGTAAAACTAAGATTCACATCAAAAATCCAAAAGTTGGTGCAGATGTTTTCGTGACTTTAAATGGAAGAATGCATCAACAACTAATTTCATCAGATACCGACTTAGGAAATATTAAAAACAGTTTAGCTCATAAAAAATGGATTTTACCTTTTCACGAATAAAATCTTTACTCCTATTAATATTACTATTTCAAAGCTATTCAAGTTTTGGACAAAGCGTACTTGCAGATAATTCTGGAAAAATTTTAGCTGGACAACAAGTGCTTTGTCAACGTAAAAGTTTTCCAACTAATGAAAAAGGACAATTCAATCTAGTCTGTAAAAACAATGAATTCTGGATTATTTTGGATGAAATAGACACCTTAAAAGAAGACCTTTATTTCTTAAAAAACGATACGATCTTTTTGAAAATCAATTATTCAACAGAAATTGGGACTGTGAATGTGATTACAAAACGCATGCACTACTTCGATATTTCGTATTTACCTCCAATTCGTGGAGTTCAAATTGCAACAGGTACAAATACAATCATTGAAATTGAACGACAAGCAGGTGCGAAATCAACTGGAAATCCACGTGAATTGTTTTCAAAAGTTCCAGGAATGAACATATGGGAAAGTGATGGCGCAGGAATCCAAATGGGAGTTGGAGGAAGAGGTTTGAGTCCAGATCGTGCTTCGAATTTTAATACCCGACAAAATGGCTACGATATTTCCGCTGATGCTCTTGGATATCCAGAAAGTTATTACACACCCCCGATTGAAGCGCTTTCAGCAATTGAAATCATACGTGGGTCTGCTTCTTTACAATATGGAACTCAGTTTGGTGGACTTTTAAATTTTGTCATCAAAGAACCATATTCAAAAGGTGTTTTTGCTTTACAATCACGTGTAACAGTTGGAAATTTCGGTTATTTAGGTTTGTTTAATTCTATTAGTGGAACAAAAAATCGCTTCTCCTATCAGGTCTATCATCAATACAAATCTGGAAATGGATACCGTGAAAACAGTGATTTCGATCAACATCAATTATTCTCGCAACTTTCTTATTCAATCAATGAAAAGCACAAAGTCCGTTTAGAATCAACAAATATGACCTACACAGCTCAACAAGCTGGAGGTTTAACTGATTTTCAATTTGAGGAGGATCCTACAAAAAGCTATCGTAATCGTAATTTTTTCAAGGTAAATTGGAACATTTTAGCACTACATTACGATTGGGAAATCTCAAAGAATACTGTTTTCAATGTTCGTGCATTTGGAATGTTATCTCAACGTCAATCTCTTGGTTTTTTAGGTAAAATCAATCAAGTAGATCCAAAGGGTTTACGTGATTTGATTCGTGGTGACTTTAAAAATTATGGTACTGAGATTCGTTTGCTACATAAATACAAAAAGTCCGAATCATTTAATGGTGGAATTTTAGTCGGCGCGCGTGTTTACAGTGGACAAACACAAAATGCACAAGGTTATGCTAGTTCAGGAAATGACGCTGATTTCAACTTTTTAAACCCAAATGACTTAGAAAATTCAGACTTCTCCTTCCCTTCTAAAAACCTTTCGTTTTTTGTCGAGAACTTATTTTATATTGGTAAAAAACTTACGTTGAATGTAGGCGGACGATTTGAATATATTTCAAGTGCTTCTTCTGGTTTTTATAAAAATTATGCAGTTCATCCAATTAATTTGGATACAATTGCAATCAATACTTTGTATTCTGAAACAGAGTCTACGAGAAAAGTTCCTTTAGTTGGAATCGGTAGTTCGTATAAAATTTCAAAAAACTCTTCCATTTATACCAACTTTTGCATGAATTATCGTGCAATTAACTTCAACGACATTCGAATCAATAATCCAAATATCATTGTGGATACAGCCATGAACGATGAGAAAGGTTTTACAGCTGAGTTGGGTTGGCGTGGTTTTTTGAACAAGTACTTTTATGTAGATGCAGCTGCATTTTATATCCTTTATGGCGATAAAATTGGTTTAGCACCAAGTGGAGTAAAAAAAGTCCGAACAAACATTGGAGATGCAATTAATCAAGGGGTTGAATTTTTCACTGAATTCGATTTTTGGAAATTAATTGTATCTGATTCTTCTAAAATCGGTGCAAGCTTGTTTCTCAACTGTGCATATGTTGATGCCAAATATGTGCGTTCACGTGAACCAAATTATATTGGAAATCAAGTGGAATATGTTGCTCCTTTTATTGGAAGATTTGGTTTAAAGTTTCGAGGTGAAAAATGGCAAACACAGGTTCAATTTTCGTTTACAGACAAACAATTTGCTGATGCCTCAAATGCTATTGATCCTAGTGGCGACGCAGTCATCGGACAAATCCCAAGTTATTCTGTATTGGATTGGAGTTTTAGATATTCATTTAAATACGGCATTCAAACAGAACTAGGAATCAATAATGTGTTGAATGAATCTTACTATACGCGAAGAGCAACTGCATATCCAGGTCCAGGGATTTTACCTGCAGATGGACGCTTTTTTTACCTTTCTTTGCAGTATAGATTTGAATCGAAAAAATGACATTTGCTGAGAAGTACGAAATCTTAAATTTATTAGGAGAACAAAAGAAACGAAAGTTTTCACAAGTTTTTTTAATTAAAAATAAAATTTCGAACGAAGAGTTTGTTTTAAAGTACTTATCGAAAAACGAAGACAATCAATTTGAATTTTCTCAATTAAAGATCGAAGCAAGTAGAACTTTCAAAAACTCAGGACTTCCACAAGTTATCGAGACCTATGAAACTGAGGAGGAGTTTTTTTTAGTGTTAAAATTCAAGAAAGGAGAAGTCATCAGTTCCTATTTCAAAAGCTTAAATAAAATAGCTAAAATTGAATCCATCATTCAGATTTCTACACTTTTACTACCAATTTTCGAGGAGTTGAAAGATTCAGGAATCGTTCATTGCGATATAAAACCATCGAATATTATTTACGATTCCATTCAAAATGAAATTCATTTAATTGATTTTGGATTGTCAATAAATTGGGAGGAAAAAAATGAAAGAAAACGTATTTTTCAGTTAGGCTTTGCTGCACCTGAATTGATTTTAAATCAACTTAACTTGATTTCAAAAAAAACAGATGCATTTAGTTTGGCTTTGGTTTATTGGACATTAATCGAATCGCGTTTGCCTTTTTCAGAATCAAATCCAACGATTTATACAAATTTACAGATATCTCATCCTTTGCCAAATCTTTCAAAAAAGTTGAAAGCAATTGATCTATTCATTCAAAATGCGACAATTAAACCGAAGTTCACCAAAAACTTAAATCGCTTAAGTCAAACAGAAATTGAAAAAGAATTGATTAAAACAATAAATCAAAGAATTGAACCACTTGAATTTCTTCAAAAAATGAGTCAATTGACAATCAAAAAAAATAGATTAATTCCAAATATCTTTTCTGTAACCTAATAACGTTCTAAAATTCAATCTTGAATAATCAGTCATAAAAATCACACCTCCACTTGAGGAAAAAGGCAATATTTGATACGCAACTGAAGATTCTAGAAATATAACGCCACGTGCAAATTGATGTTTTATACCTAAATGCAAACCAATTCCACCTGATAATACTGTTTCTACATCTGGTAAAGCACCAATTGAATTATGAACAGTATATAAAGAACGATCATAATCTCCATCTGTAACAACTTTCGCTCTACAAATTAATACTTGATAAGAAGTTCCGCCATATAAACCAAAACCATAATCGAAGGCATCACCAATTAAATATCTTCTATTCCCTCCTTCAAGAGCATAAATATTGTTGGTTATCTTTCCTGTAGTAGCTATGTTGTAAGGAACAGTTGTAAAATCATTTGCAAACAACTGAAATTCTTGAGAAACGCTATTTGGAATTCCTGCACTGAAATTTACATAAATAGTTGATTGATCATCAGTTGCAAACTCAACACCAAAACCTAAACCGTAATATGTAACTCCATTTCCTCCAAAAGGTCTTAATAAAGAACCTCCAGCTGTAATACCTATTTGTGCTTTCAAAGTAAAAACACTGCAAACAAAGACAATTAAACTTAACTTTTTCATTTTATCAATTCTTTAAATCGAAAGCAATCTGTTGAATGCGCTCCATCGAGTAAACCAATACTCATTAAAAACTCTCCAACAATTTCACCTCCTACAAATTTAAACCGTTTTTTAAATAAACGCACCCAATCCTCTTTTGTTTGGATTTTTTGTGAATTTAACCAATAGTGAAAGGTAGTGAATTCTTTTTGAATTTCAATGATTTGTTGTGCATTATGTATTGCTGCGTTGATTTTCAATCTATTACGGATAATTCCAGCGTCATTTAACAAGCGCTCAATGTCTTTTTCTTTAAATAAAGCTACTTTTTCGATTGAAAACTCAGCATAAGCTTTTCTGAAATTAGCTTCTTTTTTTAATATGGTATCCCAAGAAAGTCCAGCTTGATTAATTTCCAAAATCAAACGTCCAAAAAGCTCATTATCATCTTCAATTGGAGTTCCATAATGGAAATCATGATAAATTTTGTGGACATTGTCTTCTGGTTTGTCTTTAACGTAATTGCAATAGCTCATGAAACAAATTTAAAAATAATCAATACAACTTTAAAAGATTTCAATCGTTTTGAATAGGATTTTGTATCTTTAAAATCTATAATTATAAAACTATGAAAAAACTTTTACTCCTCTCTCTCCTGTTGAGTTCGTTTTATTCTTTTGCACAAACCTATTCACGTGCTAAAATTTATGCGGATTATAACGGATTAACACGATTAGCTGAACTAGGCTTACCAATCGACCATGGTACAATCAAACGCGAAACATTCATTATTTCTGATTTTTCAGATGTAGAAATTGCGCTTGCAAAAGAAAATGGGTTTATTGTTGATATTCTTATTGCTGATGTTCAAGCATTCTATATCAATCAAAACAAAGAAAATCAATCTTTTGAAAAAAACACAACTTGTAATCCAAATTCAAGTTCAACATTTGATCCAACTGTACCAACGAATTTCAATTTAGGTTCGATGGGTGGATTTTATACTTACCAAGAGTTTTTAGATGAGATTGATGCAATGGCAGCTCAATACCCAACACTAATCACTTCGAAAAGTCCGATTTCTACTTTCCAATCGATTGAAGGTCGTCCTATTTACTGGATGCGCCTTTCAGATAATGCAGCAACTGATGAAGCTGAACCAGAGGTTTTATACACTGCAATTCATCATGCACGTGAAGCAAATTCACTTTCTGAAGTGATTTTTTATATGTGGTATTTATTAGAAAATTACAATTCAAGTGCTGAGATTCAATACTTGATTAACAATACTGAAATGTATTTCGTTCCATTGATTAACCCTGATGGCTATATTTACAACGAAACGATTTCTCCTTCTGGAGGTGGAATGTGGCGTAAAAACAGAAGAAATAATGGTGGATCTTATGGTGTTGATTTAAATAGAAATTACTCTTACCAATGGAATACAACAGGTGTAAGTCCTAATCCAAGTAATGATACTTATCCAGGTACGGCTCCTTTTTCTGAGCCAGAAACACAAGCAATTAAATGGTTTTGTGAAAATAGAAACTTCGTTTATGCATTCAATGCGCACACATATGCAAGTGATATATTATTTCCAATTGGAGCGACATCATCAGAATTTGCAGAAGATCACGATTATTTCCAATTGTTTACGGAGGAAATGGTGAAATTTAACAATTATTCAAATTACAAAAGTTCGGAATTATATCCTGCATCAGGTGATTCAGATGACTACATGTATAAAATGGATACTATTATTAAACCGAAGATTTTCGCTATGACACCTGAAGTATCTGATACTCCAGGAGGATTTTGGCCAGCTCAAAGTTTAATCACTGGAATTTGTAAAGACATGGTTTGGTCAAATATGCTATTGGCTCATTTAACGCACCGTTATTTAGTAGTTGAGGATACAGACCCAAATTCAGTTGTTGCAATGTCGGGTAATTTCAATCATTCTGCTACACGAATTGGTATTGAAGACGGACCAGTAACAGTTAGCGTCACTCCTATTTCTGGAATTAATACAGTTGGGACAGCTACAGTTCATGATTTAGCATTATCACAAAACACAGTAGGTGCAATTACATATACCTTGAATCCTAGTATTGCTTATGGTGATGAAATCAAGTATGTTTTAAATACAGAATATATTGGATGGACGAAGCATGATACAATCATAAAACGCTTTGGAGCATTGACTTCACAAGTTTTAGATCCTGCAACTGCGACAACAGATTGGACTGGAAACTTTTCATTAACAACTTCATCTTTTGTATCACCATCAAGTTCGTTTACAGATTCACCTGTTGGGAATTATGGAAGTAATGTAACAAGAACATACACCTATGTTCCAGCAATTGATTTAACTAATGCTACTGAAGCTGCGATTTCATACTATGCAAAATGGGCTTTAGAAACGGATTATGACTTTGTTCAATTTGAAGTTTCAACAAATAATGGAACAACTTGGAATGGTCAATGTGGAAATTATACGCGAATTGCTACTTCAGGAGATGGAGTTCAACCAGTTGGAGAACCAATTTATGATGGAGAGCAATTAACTTGGGTGAAAGAAGAAATTTCATTGAGTGATTACATTGGTCAAACAATCAAAGTTCGCTTTATTTTAAGATCTGATGGCGGTGTAAACGAAGATGGATTCTACTTTGATGATTTTGAAATTTTATTCAATAACAACGATGCTTCTATCAGTGAATTAGAAGAAAATATGATTCAATTGATTCCTAACCCAACATCAGAATCGACGACTTTAATCTTGAAAAAGCAAAGTGCAAACACAAGAGTTTCATTGGTTGATATTAATGGAAAACTAGTTTACTCAACAAGCTTCAACGAAGCTTCAAGTTCAATAGTTTTACCAACTGAAAGCTTAAACAATGGACTTTATACAGTTTTAGTTGAAGGTGAAAAATATACTGGAAAAACAAAATTAGTTGTGATGCATTAATTTCAACTAGGATAATGAAATAAAAAAAGGGTCGAAAATTCGACCCTTTTTTTATAGAATGATTTTAATTACTTAAACTTCAAACCATTTGTCATCTCTCGTTTCACCAGTGATGACTACGTTTTTTGAGCGTTTATTCTCTTCGGCAGCGAGTAACATTTGTTCTTTCGTATCTCTTCGAATTCGAATTGTTTGTGATCCTGAATTTCTTACTTCAATGTAAAATCCATCTTTGAGTCGCGCCTGTTTTGTTGCTGGTCTTCCCATCTTTTTTTGAATTAATCTAGGTAAATGTAACAACAAATCCGCATAAAAGTTCTTTTTTATGATTTTTTAAGGAAAGTTTTATCTAATTATTCTATATTTTTTATAGAATAGACCGTTTCCAATTCGGTTAAATGCATTTCAACAAGTTTCCAATAAATAAACAATGAAAGTAAGCGATCAACATCTTTTTTAGCCAAATTTGAACTTCTGTACAACTTACTTAAGGTAATTCTATTTGATTCACTAATAATTCCTAGCAAAGCAGTTTCATTAGAACCGATTTTTTCAGGCTTTTGTTGTTGCGATTTTTGTAATTTCCATACATTTAAAAGTATCTTGTTAGCAAGTAAGGTATGATCTTCCCTTCTCACATATGCACGCCAACGTTTTTCTTCATCGAGTGCCATAACAGGAATTTCAGCAGCTTTTTCAATAGAAATCTCCAAAACCAGTTTCATTCCTTCTTTCCAAACACGTGAATTAAATTCTAATTTAGGTGAGCAATACATATCAGCAGCAGCTTCAATCATATGCAATTCTTCAGTAGGATCAACACCTACGACTTTTCCATTGTCTTTTACCCCAATCAATAAGGTTCCACCATCCGTATTTGCAAAAGCACAAAGGGTTCTCGCAATTTTCTTCTGGTCGTCAATTCTAAACTTAAAATCCAATTGTTGACCTTCACCTAAACGAATGATTGATTGCAGAGATTCCATTATTTACGTGTATCGTGAAATGCTTTTATGTAATTTGGTTCAAAGTATGCAACATCTTCAAATTCCTGATCAAGATATTTTTTATAAGCTAACTCAATTTGAGTTTTCGCTGAAATTTGAAATGAATCTCTATATTCAATCGATCTATTTCTCCAAAGATCTTTCGTTTTTTCAGCTCCATCGCCAATGCAAATGAAAGGCTCAAACTCAGAGTAAGTAGTTTCATCCAAGACATCAGGTGAAGCAAGTTTTATACATTCTCTATCAGAATTAAATAGTGAAGAGAATACTTCCATTCTTCGCGCATCAATCATAGAACAAATGGATTTATTACAACCTTTCAAACTTTCATCTTGCACCATTGAAGTTAAGGTGTCGATTGAAATCAATGGAATTGAAAGCGCATAGCATAATCCTTTTGCTGTTGAAACTCCGATTCTTAGTCCAGTATATGAACCCGGTCCTGCACTGACTGAAACCGCACTTAAATTCTTCATTTCAATTTTTTCCAAATCAATAACACCTTGGATTAAAAGCGTTAACTTTTCTCCATGACTAAATTGATCATCCGCAATTTCTCGCAATTGAACTAATTTACCGTCTTTTGAAAGCGCAACTGAACATACTTTTGTTGCTGTTTCAATGTGCAATAAATAGGACATTTATTTTTGGAATTCTTTGCATGGATCGTGTTCTAAACTTAAAATAGATCCAACTGTTTTAAATGATTTCTTCACTTTCAACCAAGCGTAAGCCAAATCTAAAGAATATTCTTTTTTACCTTCCTTTGTTTCAGAAATAACAAAAATTTCGTAAAAATCTTCATATCCAGTGTAACGCACTTCGACTGATTTCACTTTCACTTTTTGAGCTACATCGTTGTCGCAACAACCACAAAACAAGTAAACAAATTTCTGTTTTTTCAATAAATCAGCTCCTTTTTCCGCATCAGCTTTTGAAAGATATGCCAATTGATCAGCTTGAACAAAAAACACATTTAATAATAAAGCAACTGCTAAAATTAACTTTCTCATTTTACTTCTAATTTAAAACCAATACCATGAATATTTTGAATAGAAATACGCGAGTCTTCAGATAAATATTTTCTCAACTTTGTTATAAACACATCCATACTTCTTCCTGCGAAATAATCGTCTTGTCCCCAAACTGCAGTCAATAAATCTTCTCTTGGAACAACAGAATTCAATCCTTTTGTAAGCATTTTCAATAACAATGCTTCTTTCTTAGTAAGTGTTTTTTGAAAAGCAGTGTGCGTTAACTGGAAGTTTTCTGTATCGAATTGATAATCACCAATAGCCAAAACAGATTCTTCTTTTTCATCAAATATTTTCACTCTTTTCAAAAGTGCTTTAACTCTCACTGTCAATTCATCAAATGAGAAAGGTTTTGTCAAATAGTCATCTCCACCAGCATTGAAACCTTCAATTTTATCTTCTGTTAAAGCTTTTGCAGTTAAAAATAGAATTGGAATTTCCGTATTTTGTTTACGGATATCTCTTGCTAAAGTAAAACCGTCTTTTTTAGGCATCATTACATCGAAAATACACAATTGAAATTTATCTTCAGCAAATCGCAATAATCCTTCTTGTCCATTTGAGCACAATGTTACTTTGTAGCCATCAAGCTTTAATTTATCGGCAATAACAAAACCTAAGTTTGTATCGTCCTCAACTAATAAGATTTTGATTTGATCTTTCATTTGAATTAATTTAATCGAATTGTTATAGAACCTTCAATTGAATGTTCAGCACGAATTTACAAAGAAATAGTTGAATGAAAATTGAGTTTCGGAAATAGTTTAAAAAATTTTGAACTGGTGTAAAAAACAACAAGAGCCTGAACGGGTGTTCAAAGCTCTTGTCACACTAATCAACCTAACCTACTACTACTGTGACAAATTTAAGGTGTTTTTATATGCAAACACAAGGTTTTGGAAAAAAATGAAAATGGGCCTAAAAAAAGCAATCATATAATTCCACTAAATCGTTGTGTGTATGTATTCATTAATTATCGATAAACGAACTAAAAATTTAGATAAATGGGCTTCAAAACTGTAACTTTTGTATATTTGAATCGAATAAACATTCAACATCCATACATTAGGAATCCAATAATAAGTCTTTTTTAAGATTAAAAAATCTAATTTCTACTGAATATATCGACGCTCAGAATGAAAATATATGCCTTTTCAAAGAATATTTGAATTTAAATCAACTATTCCACAGCTCCCAGGATTTCAACGCTTGCTCTTTTAGCATTGATTCACCATTTAAGATTTGTGCGGAATTTTCTTCAGCTTTCTTTAAGAAATTAGTTTTTGAAGGATTGTAGATTAAATCAATTAGCAAATGCTCTTTTGATAAAAACTGAAAAGGAAAATCTACAACTTCATCTATAGTTGGATACATTCCAACAGGAGTACAATTTACAATTACTTTACATGCTTTTAACATGTGTTCATTGATTTCGGAATAAGCAAACTGACCTTGTTTAGGTGATCTAGAGACAAAAACACAATCGATACCAATTGATTTAAATACATATTCTACAGCTTTTGAACTTCCACCTGTACCCAGAATCAAAGCTCTTTCGTGTAAATTAGTTAGAAATGGTTTGATCGATTGTTTAAATCCAAATGCATCCGTATTGTGTCCGATTAACTTTCCCTCTTTCTTAACAATACAATTAACTGCACCAATTTCTTTTGCTTCAACAGATAATTCATCTAAAAAAGGAAGCACTTTTTCTTTGTAAGGAATTGTGACATTGAAACCAGAAAAGTCGTTTTCTTTTAGAAACGATTTTAATTGATTCTCGTCAGCTAATTCAATTAATTCATAACATGCATCAATGGATTCACTTTGAAACTTATCATTGAAGAACTTTGCAGAGAAAGAGTGACTTAAAGATTTACCAATTAGTCCGTACTTACGCATCTTTCTTTGAAAATTTGCTTTTTAGAAAACTGATTAACATTGGTAAAACAGATATGAATATAATAATCAATACAACTTTTTCAATGTTTTTATGAATCCATTCAAAACGACCTAAAAAATAACCTGCTAAAGTCATTGAAGATATCCATAAAACACCACCAATTACATCAAATAAAAAGAATTTACGAAATTTCATTTTTCCGATTCCAGCCGCAAAAGGCGTAAATGTGCGAACAATAGGTACGAAACGCGCCATAATGATAGAAAACACACCTCTTTTTTCAAAAAAAGCTTCTGTTTTCTCCAAATAACTTTCTTTAACTAACTGTCGACCTCTAATTTTCCATTTAAAAACACTTAATCCTATTCGTCGACCAATCCAATAGTTGACATTATCACCCAAAACTGCTGCGAAAATTAATAAGCCTAATAGATAAAATAAATTTAATTCTCCACTTGCAGCGAATAATCCAGCTGTAAACAACAATGAATCACCTGGAAGAAAAGGCATAATAACTAAGCCTGTTTCAACAAAAATAACTAAGAATAAAATAATGTAAATTATATTTTGATATTCTCTTAAAAAAACGTCAAAATTCTCTAAGTCAAAAAGTTTATGAAAAAAATCAATCATCAATAATGTTTTTAGTATAATTCGTTATTTGGTTCTTTTTTCGCAAACCATTCTGTTATTCCTCCTTCTAAAATAGAAATGTGTTTAAACTGATAATCTGTCACCATTAAGTTTGCGACAGCTTCAGCTCTTTTTCCAGTTTTACAAAGTATAATATACGACTTTACTTTGTCTAGATTTTCTAAATCATTCACAATTGTCGACATGGGAATTAATTCTCCACCGATAGTACAAATTGCCGTTTCCCAAGGTTCACGAATATCAATTAAAACGCTCCCTGAACTCAATAAATTTTCACATTCTGAAACTGAAATTCGATTCATTTTTTCTAACAGTTTTGTGCGAAAATAATGGTTTTTTTCTAGTCGAATAGTAGTTTATTCGTAAAACCTTGTTTTTGAATTGAATCTCTTTGCATTGATTTGTTTAATTTTGGAGTAAATCCAAGACAAATGATTACTGATACACATTTACATTTCTTTAAAAACTTACTTTCGGAAAGAGTTATTGTTGGTGAAAAAATTGATTCGAAATATGCTTCTGATCATACAGAAGATTTCGTGTTTTATCCAGAAATTGTTGTCAAGCCAGAAAGTACAGATGAAGTTTCAAAGATAATGTCTTATTGCTACGGAAATAATCTAATTGTAACACCATCAGGAGCTCGAACGGGTTTAAGCGGTGGTGCATTAGCCAATCATGGTGGAGTTTTGTTGAGTTTAGAAAGAATGAATAAAATCTTGGAAATCGACGAACAAAATCATCAAGTTATTACTGAACCTGGTGTGGTTACTGAAGAATTACAAAATGCAGTAAAAGAAAAAGGCTTGTTTTATCCGCCCGATCCTGCTTCAAAAGGTTCTTGTTTTATTGGAGGAAACATTGCAGAAAATTCAGGTGGACCAAAAGCTGTACAATACGGTGTTACCAAAGATTGGGTTTTGAACTTGGAAATTGTACTTCCAAACGGAGATGTGATGTGGACTGGAGCAAATGTCATTAAAAATGCTACGGGATACAATTTAACTCAACTGATTATTGGAAGTGAAGGAACGTTAGCCATTGTTACAAAAATTGTTTTGCGTTTAATTCCTCATCCAACACAAACACTTTTATTATTGGTTCCTTTTCGAAGTAACATCGAAGCATGTGAAGCCGTTGGTAAAATTTTTATGGAAGGAATTATTCCAAGCGGAATGGAATTCATGGAACACGATGCAATTGCATTTACACTTCCTTTTGTTGATGATGCTCCAGATATTTTAAAAGACGACCACGAAGCACATCTTTTAATTGAAGTTGATGGTTTCAACAGTGAAACAATGATGATTGAATGCGAGAAAATAGTCGCAGTACTTGAAAAATTTGATATTGATGACATTTTATTTGCAGAAACAGAGGCTCAAAAAGAAGCTATTTGGAAAATTCGAAGAAAAATTGGTGAAAGCGTAAAAAGTCATTCGGTTTACAAAGAAGAAGATACAGTTGTTCCGCGTTATCATTTACCAGAATGTTTGAAGGCAGTTAAAGAAATTGGAACTCGATATGGATTTAAATCGGTGTGTTATGGACACGCTGGAGATGGGAATTTACATGTTAATATCATTAAAGGGGATTTAACTGATGAAGCATGGGAAAATGAACTTCCAAAAGCGATTCGTGAGATTTTCACCGAAGTTGTACGATTAGGTGGTACATTATCTGGTGAACATGGAATTGGATTGGTTCAACGCGAATTTATGGATATCGCTTTTAACAAAAATCAATTGGACTTAATGAAAGCAATCAAATTGGTCTTTGATCCAAAAAACTTATTGAATCCCGGAAAGATTTTCCCGAATTAATCAGGCTTTACGTAGGTTCCGAATCCGTATAAACGATTCAGCCAATATTCTGATTCTTCAATATTAGTGATTACGATACCTTTGCTTGAACTTGAGTGAATCATAACTAAAGGAGAGCCTTTTTCAGAAATAATGATTCCAACATGTGAAACACCATTTCCATTATTAAAGAAAACCAAGTCCCCTTTTTGGACATTGCGTTGTTTCACTTTAACTGAGTTTTTATACTGATCTTCAGCTCTTCTAGGTAAAATCAGATTGTTTTGTTTCATCACATAAGATGTAAAACCAGAGCAATCGAATCCGCCAGGTTCTTCTCCAGCCCATTCGTATGGATTGCCTAAGTATTTTTTAGCGTAGTCAATAATCTCATCTCTTTTTTTAGTGATTTCTGGAGTTTCAACGATTGCTTCTTCTGTAACTGTTGGTTGTTTAATTTCACCAGGAATGTCTAAATCGGGAATATGGTCGAACAATCCGAATAAAATTTGTTGCAATTCATCGTATTCCTTGTTTTGTCGTTGTTTTTTCAATCTTTCAGCTCGAAGAACTAAGTATTTTTTTAATTCAACAACTTGATTTAAATGCGCATTGAAAACCTTTCCACCATCGGGACTATTTTTCACATCTAAAAACATTTTTCGAGCTTCTTGCAAGGCATCGGGATGTAACTGACTCCAAAATTCTTTTTCAGAAAGGTGGAACATTGCCATACTTTTGTAAAATTCTGGTTGATACGAATAATCATATTCTGGTTTATCCAAAAGGCGATCTGCTTTTCGGTATACAACGCCATAATGACCTTGCTCGTACAACATTTCCAATTTGTCGAATGCTTTAATTTGGGCGAAGGAATTAACTCCAATGATTAGAAAAAGAACAACAAAAATGAATTTCATGAATTAAACTTTAAACGAAGATATATAAAAACCTCAGTTCGATTTTAAATTCACTTCAGAATTTATTTAAAATATTGGTTTTGAGTTTGTTTTTTTGAGTAATAACACACTGAATTTAGCATGTCGAAAGGGGCTATTTCGATTAAAATTAACAAAGTGATTTTTAAAATAAATAGATTAACCAATAAAGAAGACTTTCACCAATAAACACTCATCTTTTTCGTTAAAAACATTCGAATTGACTCGCCAATCCATAATGTTTTCGCCTCTAATCCGAGCATTTATTGGCGATCTGAAAAGAATTTAAAATCTAACTGAGGTTTAAAACCGTTGACGATGAAAAAGGAAGCGTTTTATTTTTGAAAAAAATACTGAATTTCTGATTTATAAATGTTGTATAGTTTTGATTTGATTTTGTTTAATTCACCTATTTATTTTTTTTTAATTGAAAATTTAACTTTTTTTAAGTTGAAATGTATGTAACAGATATTGAACAAAGAAATTATTCCTTATTTTTACTTTATACATGAAAAAAATGCAAATGAAATATATACTCGCTGGACTGATTTTGTCTAGTTCATTGATCTCTTGTGCGCAACGTGATCGTAAAGAGAAGAACACACCTACTCCACCTGTTACACAAACGCCACCTGTAACAAATGTTCAACAAACAAAAGGCGACTATTTAGACGAAGTTTTGAAGTACGTTGAAAAAATGTATGTTGACTCTGTAAACACGCAACAATTGTACGAAGCTGCAATCATTGGTATGTTAGAACAATTAGATCCTCATACTTCATTCATTCCAAAAAGTGAGGTGGATGATGCAAACAGAAGAATTGACGGAAGTTTTGTTGGAATTGGAATTCGCTATCAAATTTTGAAAGATACATTGATGGTTGTTGAAACAATTTCAGGTGGTCCTTCTGAAAAATTGGGAATGAAAGCTGGAGATAAAATCATCACCATTGATGGCCAAAATGTTGCTGGTATTGGTTTGAAAAACGCTCAAGTTCGTGAAAAATTGATGGGTGAATTAGGCACGATTGTTAAAGTCGAAGTGAAACGCAAAACTTCCTCAAAAACAGTAAACTATGTAATCACAAGAGATCGAATTCGTGAAAACTCAGTGGAATGTGCATACCTTGTTGCTCCAAAAATCGGTTACATTAAATTGAATTCATTTTCTCGTTCAACTGTTGATGAAGTTGGAAAAGCAATCACTGAATTGAAAGCTGAAGGAATGGAAAGCTTGATTTTCGACTTACAAAGTAACGGTGGAGGTTTACTTTCAGCAGCACAATTTTTAGCTGATGAATTTTTATCGAGTAACAAATTGATTGTATATTCTGAAGGTCGTGCTCAACCAAGACAAAATTTAACTGCTGGAAAAACTGGGAAATTTGAAGTTGGTAATCTAATTTTATTGACTGATGAAAATTCCGCTTCCGCATCTGAGATTTTATCTGGTGCAGTTCAAGATTGGGACCGTGGGTTAATTGTAGGAAGAAGAACTTATGGAAAAGGTTTGGTTCAACGTCCAATTGATTTGTCGGATGGATCTCAAATGCGTTTGACAATTGCACGTTATTACACGCCTTCTGGTCGTTTTATCCAAAAATCATATGAAGACAAAGAAGCTTATAAAAACGATTACATGCGTCGTTTTATGAATGGTGAAATGACAAATTTGGATTCAATTAAACTTCCAGATTCATTGAAATTTGAAACGTTGATCACAAAACGTCCAGTTTATGGTGGTGGTGGAATCATGCCTGATGTGTTTGTTCCTTTGGATACTACTGAATTAACTGATTTCTACCGCGATCTATCTGGAACTGGAATTTTCAATTCTTTTGCTTTGACATATGTCGATAAAAATCGTGATGATTTAAATAAAAAATATGAATCATCGGAACAGTTCAAAAAAGATTTTATAGTTTCAGACAAATTCATCAAAGAAATGATTGATGAAGCAATGAAAGACAATAAAGATCTAAAAATGGACGACAAGCAATATCAAGTTTCAAAAGAATTGATTCGAATTCGAATGAAAGCAACTATTGCGAATGATCTATTTGGTGGTGAAGCTTTCTATTTGATCTACAATGAGAAAAATGAAATCTTACAAAAAGCCATTTCAATATTGGAGAAAAACGATTATTACAATTATAATTTAGAGCGAAAATAAAAATGAAAAAGTTAGTTTACAGTCTAGGTGTATTGTTACTTGCAATTCAAATTACAGCTTGTGACAATAATTCAACAAAAGAATCAGAAGGAACAGAAATCGAAATTGCGGATGAAGAATCTCAAAAAGAAAACGCAGAAGCGATTCGAGAAATGGAGCGAAAAGAAAAAGAATTAAAAGAAAATTCGACTTCATTGTCCTTTGATAAAGAAGTGCATGATTTCGGACAAATAAAATTGGAGTCTGAAAATTACTGTACGTTCAAAGTTACAAATACAGGTGACAAACCATTGATTATTGAGGATGTACAAGCAAGTTGTGGATGTACAACTCCAGAAAAACCAGAAGGTCCAATTGCTCCAGGTAAATCTGATGTTATCAAAGTAAAGTTCAAACCAAACTCGAAAAGTGTTGATGGAAAACCAGTTGAAAAAACGATTACTGTGACTGCAAATACGGAAGAACAAATTTCTGTAGTAAAAATCAAAGGTATTGTCTTATAATTTTACATTTTAATAAATATCACAAGTAAGACTGTATTAATCGCAGTCTTACTTTTTACTATGAAAACAATAATCTTACTTATCCATCTTGTATTCACTCTAAACGTAAATGCTCAATTGAATCCAATTCAAGATTCAATTATATCCGATTCTGTTTTTTCAAGAAGACATCCTGAAAGTTGGAAAAAACCAACACTTGGAGCTCGTGTTGGTCTTTCTGTCAACAAAGTATTTTATCCTGAAATAGGCATTTCAATTCAACGATTGATTTACAGTGATGAATTTTTGTATTTCGCCCCCACTTTTTATGCAAGCTATGGATATTCAGGTAAATACAATAAACACATCAACAATCTTCACACATTTAATTTAGGTTTTGACTATATTAAAGATGGTGGTGTTTTAGGTTTAAATGTTGGCTATCAAAGTGATGGAGAAAGTACTGATATTCTTATTTCTCCTAAAATTGGTTTTGGCTTGAGTGCACTTTACTTCTATTATTCCTATTGTTTTTCAACAGAAAATTATCCTTTTTCAAATTTTGGAAAACATCAATTTGGATTAGTCATAAATACAAATCAATTTCACCATAAAGTAAAAAAAAAACAGTATCTTGTTTAAATTATTTCATCACTATGTATAAAACGTTACTAATTCTACTATTCCCAATAACATTATTTGCACAGGATTTCACTGTTTATCACACAGGTCCAACAACTGACAGTTTAACCATTCCTCAAGGTGGAATCTGTTTAATGGGAGGAGCAACTGAAGATGACAATGCAATGCGTTGGTTTTTGAATCGTGCAAATGGCGGCGATGTTTTAGTTTTAAGAGCTTCTGGCGCAGATGGATACAATGATTATTTTTATTCTGACTTAGGTGTAAATGTTCATTCTGTAGAAACAATCGTTTGTAATAATGCCAATGCATCAAACTCATCATATATTCATTCAAAAATAAATGAAGCTGAAGCTATTTGGTTTGCTGGAGGCGATCAGTGGAATTATATTTCTTATTGGAGAGGAACTGCAATTGACAGTTTAATTAACAAAGCAATTTCTGAAAGAAATATAGTTATTGGTGGAACAAGTGCTGGTATGGCGATTCAAGGTAAATACTATTTCTCCGCTCAAAACGGAACGATTACATCTGGATCGGCACTTTCAAATCCATTTGATGCAACTTGTACTGTCGATTCACTTTCATTTATTCAAAATGATGTATTAAATCATACAATTACTGACACACACTTTGACAGTCCAGATCGAAAAGGCAGATTGAGTGTTTTTATGGCAAAAATTCTCTCTGATTTCGGTGATTTGGAAGCTACAGCAATTGCATGTAACGAATATACTGCGGTTTGCATTGATGAAAATGGATTAGCAAAAGTTTTTGGCGGATATCCAACTTATGATGAATTTGCCTATTTTGTTCAAATTAATTGTGAAATTCCTTCAAATGAACCTGAGACTTATATCATTGGAAATCCTTTGACATGGAATCAAACGGGGAAAGCACTGAGTGTTTGTCGCGTTCCTGGAACTGCTACCGGATTAAATTCCTTCGACTTGAACGATTGGAAAACCAATTCAGGAGGTTCATGGTATAACTGGTCTGTTGAAAATGGCGTTTTTACTGAAACAATTGGAGTCGAGCCTAATTGTACTGCTGGAATATCTAATGAAATGTCGGAATTTGAAAATCTTCCCAAAATGATAACGAATCAGTTAATTAAAATTGAATCAACACAGTATAAGACTGTAATAGTAAGCGATTTATCTAGTAAAATATTACTTCAAATTAATAATCAAAACCAACAATTCACGATTGATCTAAGCACATTTTCTAATGGAATCTATTTCTTGCACTACGAATAACCCAATGACAATTTGTTCTGCTCATTGAATTGATTTAAAATTACTGCAAATTTCTTCAAGGTTTTTCTCGCTAAGAAAACAATAGACAATAAGTTTCGTAGTCATTATAGACCCGCTGATTCTTTTAAAACTTGTATTCGATTCAAGATTATCAATAGTGAAATATTGAATTTGTTGAAAATAGCATTCCAATACAGAAACATATTGAAAATAGTTTCATACAACCATTGCTTTTTGTTTTCAGTTCCAAAGAAAAACATATCGTATGAAATTGAAATTCACATTACTTTTAATTATAAACGTTTTAATTAGTCAAAATCTATATTCTCAAACCATTGTTATTAATGAAGTAGTTGCAAAAAACATTTTGGGATATTTAGATCCATTAACAAATGAGAATCCCGATTGGATTGAGTTAAAAAATATAAGCAGTACTAGTTTAAATATTGGAGGATATTATCTAACAGATGATGAAACTCAACTAAGTAAATGGGCTTTTCCATCAGGTACTACTATTCCTGCAAATGGTTTTTTATTAATTCTTGCAGATGAAAAAAACACAGGTCTACATACCAACTTTAAGTTATCATCATCGACTGAAAAAATTATTTTATCGAATTCATCTTTAATCGAAATAGATCGAATTGAGTACACCAATCTTCAAAACGATATTTCATTCGGTAAAAGTTCCCCAACCACAAATTCGTTATTTAGTATTCCAACTCCATTGGCAAACAATGATTTAAGTGTGGTTTTTAATTATTCAATTTCACAATTAACTATTTCCAAACCAAGTGGACTCTACTCTATCCCACAAGTTATTTCACTAACAAGTAGTGGTCCTGGAACAATTCATTACACATTAGACGGTTCAAAACCAACTAGTTCATCTCCGATTTATACCACTGCAATTACAATTAATTCAAACACTGTCTTAAAGGCTATAATTATTGAATCACCAACAACGTTTTCTATTATTGAAAACAGGTCCTATGTCTTTGATTCTCCATCAGATTTAGCAGTTATTTTATTGACTTCCGACAATTACTTTTACAATACTTACAATCACGAAAAAATAGATGGTCGAGTTGAATTTACATTTATTGAAACAAATGGAACAACTCAAATAAATCAATATGCAGATTTTAGACCCTCTGGAAATACAGTTCAATTTTTTCCTCAACTATCTGGAAAATTAGAAGCCGAAGAAATATATGGTGAAAAAGAATTTTCACACAAAGTATTTCCTGATAAGAAAATCAATGAATTTAAAAGTATACTTCTAAGAAATGCAAGTCAAGATTTTGCAAACACCCATTTACGAGATGCGTATATCTCACAAATTCTTGGTAAAGATAATCTAACGAATACTCCATTTGAAGCATATCGACCAGCCGCACTATATGTTAATGCAGAATACAGAGGAATTATCAATATTCGAGAAGACAATGACAACAATTATATTGAACACAATTTCTGTTTAAAAAAGGGTGAATACCGTCGACTTAATGATCCTTCATTACCATTTGGAACATGGCAACCCAATGGCTCATTAGTTGATTTTTCATCGCTTGATTTTAACATTGCAACAGATCGAGCTACTTTCAATAATTTAGTTGATTTTCAAGAACACCTTTCTTTAAAACTACTCTTTAGTTTTGCTCCTCCTGGAGAATGGGGTTGGACAATGTGGGAAGATTTAGTTGGAAATACAGGCACTCAATACCATTACAACTTTCATGATTTCGATCCAATACTTGGACTTGCTGGTGACGGTTTAAATTACACCATTATTAATACTACTCCAATGCCAGTAAATAATTTAATGGAAACTCAAATTAGAGATTATGAACCTTACAAAAATGAGGCGATTCATTACATCTGTGCAAATTTAAATCATGTTTATTCGAGAGAACGAATTAATGAAGTTTTAGATCACATGCAAACAGAATTATTGACTGAAATGCCCAAACATATTTTAGCAATTGCAGGACTAGTAGCTAGTTCATCTCTATCATTTTCAAGCACAGAACTTCCATTTACAAGTCTCTCACAATGGTTATCGAATATGAATGATTTGAGAACAAACAGTATCAATCGAATTGATGATTCCCTTTTTATTAGAATTCAACAAGAATTTTTATTAGATGAACCAATTCAAATAACTTACGAAAGTTCAAATAGTGAGATGGGATTTGTTCGAGTTCATGGTGTTAAATCAAATTATCAAACTTTTACAGGAACCTATTTCAAAAATATTCCTATCCAATTAACAGCTGAAGCCAAACCTGGATACCGTTTTGTAAATTGGGAAGGTGATGTTACAAGTATTTCAGATTCAATTAGTCCAACATTTTCTTCCAATGCAAGTTTAAAAGCCAATTTCGAAGCTATTCCTTCTATTTCTGTTGATTTGGTTATCAATGAAGTTCAAGCAAAAAACAATCTAACAATAGCGGATGAGAATGGCGACTACAACGATTGGATTGAGATTTACAACCCTAGTTCTACAGCTGTTGACCTAGCTGGTTATTTCATTTCAAATAGTTTAAGTGATTCCTTAAAAATGGAGATCCCAAAAACTAACGCAAGTAAAACTACTGTCCCTGCTTTTGGTTATCTTTTACTTTGGGCGGATAATGAACTATGCGAAGGAGAAAATCATTTAAACTTTAAATTAAAACAAACGGATCAAGTAATCTTGATGTATCCAGACGCAATTACTCCAGTTCAATCAATTTCTTTTTCTCTTACAAATTCGGATTATTCATATGGAGCTCAAACAGATGCAAGTCCTGTTTATGTAATCTTCAATGATCCAACACCAAATTATAGTAATAATTTATCTCAAATTGATGAGCTAGGAAACAACTTAAATCTTTCTGTTTTTCCAAATCCAACAACTGGAATGCTTCAAATTTCTTCTTTAACAATAGATAACAGTTCACCAAAATGGACAATTTTAGATGTGACTGGAAAGCATATCGTTTCAGGTACTGGATTGGAAATTGATTTATCTCAAGAAAAAAGTGGCCTTTATTTTCTTCAAGTAGAAAACTATGCTACACAAAGAATTGTCAAAAATTAAAAAATTGTATTGAATACACTTGTCAAAAAGTATTCAATACAATTCTTGAAAATCATTATTATTTTTTAATCTACTTTCTCACGATTTGAGCGCGAAGAATTAAATTCAGACTCTGCTGGTTTTGCAGATTTCTTAGAAGACGATTTCTTAGATTTTTTTGCTGGCTTTTTCTTTTCTTTTTCTTGCTTAGGTTCTTGCTTTGAAACTTCAGTTTTCGTTAACTCCGAAATTGAACTTTCAATTGATTGACCTGCATAAGTCGTTGCAGAAATTAAAACTGCTAGTAGTAAAGTATGTTTTTTCATGGGTATTTTTTTTTAAGTTATAAAAATTAAACAAAAAAGATGCCATTATAATTAATATTGATTGAACTTTTTCTTTGGCACAATGTATGAGTGATTAAATCAAATCAAAATACTTGGTCTTAATATTATCAAACATAAAACTATGAAAAACTTCATTTACACCCTACTTTTAATTTTACCAATTAGTTTGGACGCTCAAACTGAAATTAAAACTGAAACAAAGCCAACAGGCTCACCCCTAGTAAATTTTGATGATTATCTAGAACTTGCACTTAAAGTGAAAGAATATCGAAAAGATCGATTGGTGACACTCGAAGATTTCAAAAAAATGTCTTCTGAATCTAATAACCTCAGTTCGATTATAAATTCTTATCAGATCGCCTATAAATGCTCAGATTTGAGACGAAAGCATGATGGATTGGCGGGCCAATTCGAATGTTTTTAACGAAAAAGATGAGATTTTATAGGTGATTTTACTTAATAAACAATAAGGCTATTTATTTTAAAATTCATTTTGTTCGTTAATTTTAATCGAAATAGCCCGCTATTCCTCAAAAAATTAAACTCCAAACTAACTTTTTAAAATAAATTCTGAGGTGAATTTAGAATCGAACTGAGGTT
>JBKDZA010000223.1:0-2394 GCA_046308455.1 Fluviicola sp. | reverse complement strand
GAGCAAAACCATCCATACTCCTACTCCATTTGCCAAATTGTCTGAAACTTTTCCTGCTTTTCCCAACCATCTTTTACGTTGGTGCATCACTTCTGAAAGTGTGTCTGGACAAGCAGTTTCAACTAATACTTCGTCCATTTCAATCACAGCAATTGTCTTGTTTGTATCACGAAACGCTTTTAACGCAAAAATATCGTCACCACTTGCAATGTGCTCGTGTTCAGAAATATCGTTCACTTCATCAAAAACCGCTTGATTGAACAATAAATTTGCCCCACTTGCATTTATTGGACGAAACCAGCCAGAAATTCCTTTGTTTAAAATATGCGTCAAACGATATTCCAAATTGAAAAACTCTTGCCACCATTTTGTCCCTGTCATTTCGACTGGTAAAATCAACATGTCCATTTCTGGGAGCACCAACATTGCTTTTACATAATCTTTTCCAAAACGAACATCAGCATCCATCGTTACTGTGTAATTGGAAGTTGAATGGTCCATTCCATAACGTAAAGCTACTTTTTTTCCACTTTGATCCTCTGGTAAATTCAAGACACGTATCGGGAAGTTTTTCAACTCTTCAAATACAGATCGAAAATCATCTTCTGAATGATCATTTACAAAAATCCATTGATTGGGTTGATAGGATTGACGACGAATTGAATCTAAAATCTGAGGTAAATTGTGAGCTTCGTTTCTAAAGGGAATAATGACTGTCAATTCATCAACAGAAATTGCTTTACGTGCTTCTTGCCCAACTCTAAGCCTTTGAATCCCAAAGATTAGAAACAACACAGTAAAAACATATGCTATAAACCAAAAGATTAAGAGTATCATTGTTTCATTTTTTTCATTCGAAGTGATACAAAGCTACTAAAAACTGCAGGAAGAATGTTGTTAAACAACCAAATGATTAATGAAGATACAATTACTACAGCATGAAGCGATTCATGTTCCGAAAAAATAGAAAGTGCGACTGTTTCACGAATAAGTATTTTTCCAGAGAAAAAAGAAGGAATAATTGAAGTGAATAAATACACTAAAGTGATATGTGAAAATAAATATTCAAAAGTCAAAGGGGGCCAAAAAGCCTTGAAAATAAACGCAAATTGCAGTGTAAAAATGACGTATCTTAATAATGAGAAAAGTAATATTTTAATTCTAAAAGAAAATGTGTTAGAGGCGAATAATTGAATGCGCTTGTTCCATTTCGAGTTCTTGAAAAAATAATTTAGCAGTGATGGACTGAAGAAATAAACAACTAAAAGTCCAATTAAAGCAACGATACTAAATGAAAGATAGACATTCGAATAACTTAAGAAAAAAAGTCCCACAATCCCAAAAACTAAAGTCGCTAGCAATTGAGACAAATTACCAAAAGCAGTTTCTAAAATCACAAAAACACGATTTTTCCTTTCAACATAGAACAAACGACCAATAAAATTACCCCATCCATTTGGAGAAATAAAACCAGTTCCGATTCCTGCAAAAAAGCCATTTCGTTTATTTTCAGCTGAAATAGAGAAGGAAGAACAAATTAATTCCCACTTTTTCCATTCCATGAATTGATTTAGTGGAATGAGTAAAAAAGCTAAAATTAAGTATGAAAACGAATTGATTTTTAAATAGGTAAACGTGATCCAGTTTATGTTTATCAATTGAAAAAGAAGCGCCAAAATAAAAACAGCAAACAATGCAACATAGATGTAATTCTTGCTATTTTTTAAATTAATTTTCAATTGCTTGTATCCTCAAATTTGAATCCGAAGGTAGATTATTTTTTTGTATTTTTACGTTACGAAATGAATAAATCCGCAGATAAAATAATTTTAGGAATCGACCCAGGTACGACAGTTTTGGGTTATGGTTTGATTCACATCAAGGGTTCCAAAATGGAAATGCTCAATTTTGGAATCATACAATTGAATAAATTAACTACACAAGCGGATAAATTGAAGCGAATTTCTGATCGATTAGATGGATTAATTGAAGAGTACAAGCCTGATGAAATGGCAATTGAAGCTCCTTTCTTTGGGAAAAATGTACAATCGATGTTGAAATTAGGTCGCGCACAAGGAGTTGCGATTGGTTGTGCTTTACGAAAAGACATTCCATACGAAGAATACACACCAAAACGCATCAAACAAGCGATTACTGGAAATGGAAATGCATCAAAAGAGCAAGTTGCTGAAATGCTGAAAAACTTACTGAATTTCTCAGAAATCCCTAAATATTTAGACGCAACCGATGGATTGGCAGCGGCAGTTTGTCATCATTTTTCCAAAGGAATTGGCGAAAACAACAAAACTAAAGGTGGAAGTTGGACGGCTTTTTTAAGTGCGAATCCAGAGAGGAAAGTAAGATAATTTGGCTCTATATGGAATACTGTGGGTA
>JBKDZA010000222.1:0-5771 GCA_046308455.1 Fluviicola sp. | reverse complement strand
AATTATTAAAAATCGTTCAAAAGAATTTAGCGTCTTCTTTTATCCTCTTACTTTTTTAACAATCCTTCTTCCTGCATGATATTAACTGTTTCATCGTTTTTCGCTTGCATACTTTACTAAATTCCAGTGAAAGGAATCATTTGTTAATCAATATTTATAGTAATGGAATCCCGTAGGGATGGAATGATAATAAACAGAAAGACTCAAAAGAAAAACGAACCCCATAGGGGTGATACAAAAAAGAATGTTGAATTACGAATAGTGAAAATTTTTTTTAAAACGCAACGGCACAGTGACGCAAAGATTTTCGCAAAGAATGTAAGGAAATTAACCACGAGGCACACAAAGATCACAAAGGAATTATCTATGATTAAGCATCTTTTGAAAGAATTAAATTTTTCTCGAAAAACTGTTTCCCTCCTTGAGAGCCTGTCCCCGAGTGTTCGTGAAGGGACTAAGGTAGGTGATGACATTCTATTTTTTTCATTTCGTTTTATTTTTTACAACAACCTTCTCCAATTTATTCACTTTATTTAAATCGGGCGTTTCGAAATCAGGTGAAACGGGATACACGAAATAAGACAAATCATTCAGTTCCGAAGTAGAATCTTTTCGTTGGAAATGAGACGTGAAACGAAACTCAGAATGTGGTGCTATTTTTTTGATAATTGGTCTACTTACATTACAAAGGATACTTGGATAAACTTGAAATTTAGAAGTGTCGTATTCAAAATTAAGCTCCCAGTCATTACAAGAATAGGTGTGAAAATAAAAAGGTTTTGAGCTGTGATTTTTTAAAGCACAAATAACAAGAGCAGTGACTTCTTTTTCAGTTATTTGATCCAAAACTGTGTACTCAAAAGACAGACTATCAGAAGGAGCAATTCCTAATGCCAAATCTTTCTGTTTGAAATTATAAGCAAATCGTTCATTGACACTCGTTTTTCTGGAACAAGAAATAACTATAAGAATCAATATGAGATTTAAGATTTTCATCGTTAAAATTCTGTTTCAGTTATGTCTGGAAATAGCGTGTTTAATACGTCTTCTCGTTTATTAATTTCAAAAAGACCCAATGACAAATCCATTAAGTTGTCTTTTCCAAGTTGTTTGTATTGTTCAATTCCTTTTTTCTCATCGCCGTCCATGATTTCACAAATTGCTAAGTAAAATTTAGAACCTGAAATAATGTTTTTCTCAGTAAGACGGATATATTTTTTGCTATTTCTAAGACTCCTAGACAAATCTTTCATGTATTTTGTTGCAACTTGATCCTTATGCTTCAATCGCCAATTGACCAAGTCTCTCGTTTTTTTGTAATAAGGTTTTGCGCTTTGGTAACCATTTATTTTCTCTTCAATTAATGCGCGATAAAGGTATATTTCAGGCTCTTTCATACCCTGATCGATCTTTAGTTGATAATCAACTTTTACAGAGTCTAAGTATTGAGTATCGCCAGTTTTCGCGTATAAAAGCATGTATTCAGATGTCTTATCATCGTCGTATTCTTTTAGGATTTCACCCATATTTTGATTGGAAACAGTTTCTTTTGTTTCAATTGGTTTTTCAATTGGACGGTTTTTAACTTCTTCTTGACATGCAGACAAAAGCAAAAACATAAGAAAGATAGATGATGCGATTTTCATTAATTAAAGATAAAACATTTTTCAAGTAGAGGAACCAAATCCACAATAGAATCTAAAAAAGGCTTAAAAGTTAGCCTTTTTAGTAGCTACGTGCTTCGGATGCACGTAACAACTGAATGAAGTTACAAGAAAAAAGTGAAACTTCCTAATTTTTAGCAGTTTTAGGTGAATTATTTAACCAACAAATAGTTCCAGATTTCTTATTTTTACATCAATATTTTAATAATGGCATCAATACCGAAATTCTTAAAAAGTAGAAAATTCTGGAAACGCTTGATTTGGTTCTGTGTTGTCACTCCAATTCTATTGTTTTCAACCTTGATTTTTATTGTTTATTTAAAACAAGATGCGATCGTAAAAGATTTGATTAAAACTGCAAATGAAGACTTTAACGGAAGTATTCGTATCAAAGATAGCCATGTTGCACCTTTCGCAAATTTCCCCTATATCTCAATTGATATTGAAGGTTTAGAGGTTTTTGAAGGCAAAAAAGCGATTAAAAAAGAACGAATCATACATATAAAAGACACCTATGTTGGTTTCAATATTAAGGATATCATTTCTGGAAAATATAAGGTAAAATCTATTCGCCTCTCAGATGGAGACTTACGAATTGTTCAGCACAAAGACGGAGAATTTAATATTGTTAAGGCATTTGCTAGTAAGAAACCTGTTGAGGAAGTAAAAGAAGAATTTCACCTTGATTTGAAATCAATTGTACTTGATAACATTGATATTTCTAAGTTGAACGAATCAAACGGTTTACTAGTAGACGCATTCATTTCTGAAGGAAAAACAGCCTTCAAAACAACAGATAAACACTTAGCCATAGATTTAAATTCAAAATTTGAATTAAGTATTCTTTCAAATGGCGATACCACTTTCATCAAACACAAACATTTTGATGTGAACACTGAAATTGACTTAAACCAAGTAAATCAAGTGTTGAAAATAACTGAAACTGAAGTTCTTCTTGAGGGTGCAAGTTTTGGTTTTGGCGGATCTGTAGATTTGAAAAATGAAGCCAATCTCGATTTACATTTTAGTGGAAAAAAGCCAAATTTCGATTTGTTTTTAGCCATGGCTCCTGAAGAAATGGCTCCAGCTCTGAAAGAATTTGACAATAAAGGACAGATATTTTTCGATGCACGTGTAAAAGGAAAATCTATCAACGGTAAACAACCAGAAATCACAGCAAAATTTGGATGTAAAAACGGCTATTTCAATAATTTAAATTCTCACAAGAAACTAGAAAAAATTGGTTTTCGAGGTTCCTTTACAAATGGAAAAAACCGAGATCTAAAATCGATGCGCTTTGAATTAGAAAACTTTAGTGCACGACCAGAAGCTGGAAAATTCAACGGAAAATTGGTTGTCGAAAATTTTGAAGCTCCTGAAATTGACATGAATTTGGTTTCGGATTTCGACCTAGATTTTCTTGCAAAATTCGTGAACTCAAAAGAGTTGAGAGGACTAAAAGGAAAAGTGCTATTAACAATGAATTTCCATGATATCATTGATTTAAGTGCGCCTGAAAAAAGCATTGAACGCTTAAACGAATCTTATTTCACTAAACTTGAAGTAAAAAAATTGCGCTTTAATTCAAATGCATTCCATTTGCCATTAGACAATTTAGACTTAAAAGCAACTTTGGTTGGACATAAAGCCAAAATTGATCACATCAAGATAAACGTCGGAAAGTCAGATGTAAACATTAAAGGCTCAATAAGTGACCTTCCAGCAATCATTCACCATTCAGCTATTCCTGTTTCAACAGATTTATTGATTTCATCGAATTTTTTAGATATTAAAGAACTCACATCGGGTGAAAAGAAATCAAAGCCAGTCGACGAACAAATTGATGACTTAAGCTTAAAACTCAAGTTTAATAGTTCGGCTAAAGCGATTTCCGAAAGTAAAACACTTCCAATTGGTGAATTTTTCATAGAAGATTTACATGCAAAAATGAAGCATTATCCACATAAATTACATGATTTTCATGCGGATTTATTTGTGGACGAAAATGATTTTCGAGTTGTCGATTTTTCAGGTATGATCGATAATTCAGATTTTCATTTCTCAGGAAAACTCGATAATTATGCCATTTGGTTTGAAGATAAAAGCAAGGGTGAAACGCGCGTAGAATTTGATCTAACTTCAAAATTATTACAATTCGACAATGTCTTTACTTATGGAGGTGAGCGCTTTGTTCCAAAAGATTATCGCCATGAAGAAATTAGTGGGTTGAAATTACATGGAGTAACCGATTTACATTTCAATGACGAATTAAAATCAACAGACTTCCGACTCACTCAGTTTGATGGTAAAATGAAAGTTCACCCTTTGAAATTTGAGAATTTTAGCGGACGGGTTCATCTTGAGAATGAATTCTTACATGTGGAAGATTTCAAGGGTAAATTAGGTCATTCTTCTTTTGACGTAGATTTAAATTACAACCTTTCAAAAACAAAAAATGCGAAACATAATTACCTGCATTTAAAATCCCCTCGTTTGGATGTGGATGAATTAATGAATTATAATTTACATTCAGGCGAAACGTCAACAGCTGAAAAGCAAGTTGATCACGACGAGGTGTTTAGTATCTATGATTTTGAGCTTCCAATTATGGAAATAAAAGCTGAAATTGGTGAGTTAGATTACCACAAGTATTTATTACAACACTTTAAAACGGATTTAAAAACGGAAGATCAGCACATGATTCATGTGAACCAGTTAGATTTTGATGCTGCGGGAGGACATTTTGCTATTGCGGGATATTTAAGTGGAAAAGACAAAAAACACATTTATTTTAATCCAGATATTCGTGTGCGAAATGAGGACCTCGATAAATTTATGCTCAAGTTTGATAATTTTGGTCAGGACCATTTAGTTGCAGAAAATCTACACGGAAAATTTACAGGAAAAATTTCTGGAAAGATCCATTTACATGCGGATTTGGTTCCGAAGATTGACGATTCGGAGTTGACGATTGACATGATGGTTTTAAATGGTCGACTAGAAAATTACGGTCCTATTTTGGCCTTGAGTGATTATTTTGAAGACTCAAAATTGAAAAGTGTACATTTTGACACATTAAAGAATGTCTTTACTTTAAAAAAGAGTGTGTTAACGATTCCAAAAATGACAATAAATTCGAATTTGGGCTTTATGGAATTACATGGAAGTCAAAAGATTTCGGATAAGATGGATATGGATTATGTGGTTGGAGTTCCTTGGAAAATGATTACTCAAGCGGCAGGCAAGAAGTTGTTTAAGCGTAAAAAAGAGGAGGAAAGTAGTCCCGAGGAGATTCAATATCGTGGGGAGAACTCGCGATTTGTTTATGTGAAAATGCTTGGTGATATTGAAAATTATAAGATTAGTTTGGCGAAAAAACCTAAGTAAGTACATTTTTAAGAACCTACTTTTCCGATACGTGCGTCTGAAAGCACGTAACGCTTAAGTGAAGATACAGAAAATAATTTATATTTCCAAGTATTTAATCAAATATATTTTAATATGTCAATATTTAGTTGTTTAGAATATCCGATCTTGAAAATAGATAAATCGCTTCACAAATAAACTTCAACAATATGTAATTTAAAATTTCGTTTTTACAATTCCAATTGTAATCAATGAAACATTTTTTTGTTCTACTTACCTACTTTCATTCATCTTTTTTATTTACACAAACAGATAGTCTTGAACTAAAAGAAAAATCGCTCGTTTATCCCCAAAACATTCTTACTAGTGGAATTTATTTTAATGCAATTCAAAATAAAGGGGAACCCGTTTTTTTCATAAATTATTTACGATTACTGGATGATCGTGATCGAATGAATTTGAATCAAAAAGTAATTAACTCACGTTATTTTCTCGTTGGAATGGATGTGTCAAGCTTTGGAAATCCTTCGATAAACTATACAGATTTAAAAGTAAATTATATTTCAGATTCAACTGTTGGACTTTTAGCAATTGGACAAGGAACGACTAACACTTCATTGAAATTTGGAATTGAGAATCAACATAAATTGCGCTATAAGAAAAATCGTCACAATGGAATTCAAATGAATAATGGTTGTTACGGGATTTTAGGCTTTAGCAAAACAAAATACAACTATGTTG
>JBKDZA010000221.1:0-3143 GCA_046308455.1 Fluviicola sp. | reverse complement strand
GCTTTTTCTGCTTCGTCTAAGAAAAATTGAATCAATGCACGTTGTAATTTCGCTCCTTTTCCACGGTAGATTGGGAAACCAGCACCAGTGATTTTCACACCCAATTCAAAGTCGATTAAATTGTATTTTTTTGCCAATTCCCAATGAGGAAGTGCATCAGCATGTAAGGGTTTTCTAGTTCCAACTTCTTCAACTGTTTCGTTGTCTTCTTCGTTCTTCCCTGCTTTCACAAGTTCGTTCGGAACATTTGGAATTTGGTACAACAATTCAGTAATATCTTTATCGAGTGCATCTACTTCTTGTTTCAGTATTGCTTCGTCTTCTTTGAGTTGACTTGTTTTTTGTTTAGCCGCTTCAGCTTCGGAAGCTTTACCCGATTTAAACAAATCACCAATTTCTTTTGCGATTTTATTTAAGTCCGCAGCGATTGTTTCCAAAGAAGTTTTTTTGGAACGCCATTGTTGATCTTTCTCGATGATTTGATTCATTGTATCAGTCACATCGATGTTTCTTTTTTTGAGTGCTTCGATAAGCTGCTCTTTTTCAGTTCGAATTCGGGTAATTTCTAACATACCATTTAATTTACGCGACAAAAATAGACATTGTCTATAATTAATTAAGAATTTAAATAAAATAACTCTTTTTAAATATTCCACCTTTTTATCATTGCCATAAAAAGGTGGAGCCAAAAAGGTCTAGGCCTGTACTCCGTTTTCTTGTAAATTACGCGACATTTCACTGAAAAAAGTGAAACTCCTCATTTTGTTAGCTCAGACAATTTCTCCTTTTCAAGTCGAATTATCTGAGACAAAATTCGTCAAACAGCACTTTTTTCTGCGCTCCATTTGCTCATTTACTTTCAAAAACTACATAAGGGCCGTTTGAGTAGAGAATACAGTTTTATTTTTCACTTGAATAGTTTTAAATAAAATGTAGACTTTAATAAAACAAAAAAGGCGAATCTCGATTACTACCGGATTCGCCTTTAAGAAAATTATATTTCGATTATGCTTCCGTAGCAAAAGGTACTACTGAAACAAACGAACGATTGTCTTTTTTCTTACGGAATTCAACAACTCCATCAGTCAAAGCAAAGATAGTATGGTCTTTACCAATACCTACGTTTGTACCTGGATGGTGCGCTGTTCCACGTTGGCGAACGATAATGTTCCCTGCGATAGCAGCTTGTCCACCGAAAATTTTCACTCCAAGGCGCTTGCTATGTGACTCGCGACCATTTTTGGAACTACCAACTCCTTTTTTGTGTGCCATTTTTCTAAATTTTTAATTTCAACTTTCTTGTTAGTCCGTTGAAAGAATTATGCTTTAATGTCTGTAATTGTGATTTTCGTGAACGACTGACGGTGTCCGTTTCTTTTCACGTATCCTTTTCTGCGTTTTTTGCGGAAAATGATTACTTTATCACCTTTTAAGTGGTTTTCCACTTGAGCAGAAACTTTTGCTCCTGCTATAGCTGGGGCGCCAAGTGTCACTTTTCCTCCGTTTTCTACTAAAAGCACTCGGTCGAAATCTAATTTCGCTCCTGCTTCAGCATCTAAACGGTGTACAAAGATCTTTTGGTCTTTTTGCACTTTGAATTGCTGCCCTGCTATCTCTACTATTGCGTACATAACAGTTAAATTTATTTTTAATTTGGAGGGCAAAGATAGCATAATTATCTTAAAAACAAGTACAAATACGTATTTTTTTAATAAAACTATACTAATTCTTTAATTAAAAGTTTACTGTACTATTATTGTATCGAGTAAATTGTTCTAGTTATTTTCATTGCCTCTTACTTTTTTCATTGCCAAAAAAGTAAGCAAAATCCCGATTGTTATCGGGACTAGGCCTGTATAAAAAAGTTTTGATAAACTACATTTCGTTCCACTGCCAAAACCGAAACTCCTAACTTTGTTAACGCATCGTTTTGCAAACTCTGCGACAAAGTGTCGTCAAACAGCAGTTTTGTCTTCGCTTCACTACATTTGTTTTTCTAAACCTTTTTTCTAAGGGCCATTTTAGTTTGTCGAAAGATTTTAATCGACCTTATTTACTTTTTAGATTATTCTTTTATTACCTTTTTGATTTCTCTAAAATTATCTGCAACGATTTCAATGAAATAAACACCATTACTTTTGTTTTCTAGATCAATTATCGTGTTTTGTACACTCACATTACTTACTTTTTGGATGATTTCTCCTCGTAAATTAGTAATTGTGATCTCTACATTATGTAAAACAAGATCCGAGTTTAAAACAAATACTCCTGCGCTTGGATTCGGACAAATAGAGATTGAAGAACTATTTTGCTGATCTTCAATTCCATTGAAACCAGGTCCTAATTTTTGATAATAAATATCAGTTCCAGATACAGCAGAAATATTGTTTGCATCAACAGAAGGATCAAAATCAACTGTGGAATTAAAAGATCCTGTAGCATACACATTCATATTATCATCCGAATGAATACCAAATCCGCGTGTGTATGCGCCCAAAACTGTTGAACCATAACTTGTTGCCCAATTAAAGCTTCCGTCAAAAGCTAGAGAAACAATATATGCATCTTCAGCACCTAGTTTTGTCAACATATTCACTCCAACAGCATCTGGATTTCCGTCCATATTGTCAGCCATTTCACCAGTAATATAAATGTTACCAAAAGTCGTTACGTCCATTTCCATAAAGTCTTCCGTACCAGTACTACCAAAAGTTTTCACCCAAGTTAAATCCCCTGCAGGAGTTAATTTCGCAACAAAAACATCGTCACTTCCATTTGAAGTAATATTCAAAGTCCCTCCATTCGGATCAAAATTACACGTTGAAATAAACGACCCATTAATGTACACATTTCCACTTCCATCCAAATCAATATTTCGACCTTCATCAACAGCAATTCCTCCCATTTTCTTTGCATAAATATAATCGTTTGTTTCAGTTAATTTCCACAAGAAAATATCATTAGAACCAATCAATTCATTTACTGTTCCACTTGGATCAAAGTCAGCTGTACCTCCCAAAAAGCCAGTCATGTATTGATCACCCGATGATTCATTAATTACAATGTCTTCTCCACGATCCGCACTGATACTTCCAACTGTTCTTGAAGCGACATAATCTCCAGAAGCATTTAATTTTAACATA
>JBKDZA010000220.1:0-2256 GCA_046308455.1 Fluviicola sp. | reverse complement strand
ACCACCTTTTTGTCATTGCCACAAAGAATCAGTTAAACTGATGAAGACGATGTTTAGTCCCGCACGTGCGGGACGTTAAACGAGGTAGGTGGTGCCAAAAATACCGATAGCAATCGGTACTAGGCCTGTACTCCGTTTTCTTGTAAAATACGCGACATTTCACTGAAAAAAGTGAAACTCCTAACTTTGTTACCGAGGACGATTTTGACTTTTCAAGCCAAAATGTCTTCGACAAAGTGTCGTCAAACAGCACTTTTTCCCACGTTACATTTGCTTATTTACATACGAAAACTACATAAGGGCCTTTCTTCGTAGAAATTTAATCCCTTTTTCAAAATATGATTTGTGGTAAACAAGAGAATATTCAATTAAATTTTTAATTGAAATAAAAAAAAGTCTCTTACGAATGTAAAAGACTTCAATTTCATATGAGGAAAATAAACTATTATTTACCACATCGTTGTTTCCATTGTTCTTTGAAAGCTTGTTTTTCTTCATCAGACATACCCATGAATTTTTCACGCATATTGGAACGATGCATTTTGTGTTTACCTCCAAAATGAAATCCACCAACTAGAATTCTTGATAAGATTAAAAGTCCACCTGCTTGTATAAATGTAATTTTAGTTAAATGGAATAAATCAGGCATCAACCAGTTCCACAAAAAATAAACGAGTGTTGTGATTAATCCAAAAAAAAGTGGAATAAATAAGAATTTATATCCGTTTTTTAAGCCGTGTTGTTTCATAATGATTTGAATTAATAAAGTTCTTGATACAAGTACTGTAACTTGTTTCTTAAATGTTTAACTGCATAGCCTTTACGACTAATAATGGTTTTGATATTTTCACCTTTTTGATCAGCGATCTCTTGTAAAGTATAATCTTCAATTTCGTTTAAAATAAAAACTTCTCGTTGGTTTTCTGGTAATTCTTCCAATGAAGCAATCAGTTCTTTCCAAAATAAATCTTTAAAAAGTCCTAATTCAGGATTATTGGTGTCATCAAGTAATAAAATATCTTTAAATGAAAAATCGCCATCTTCACTTTCGTATGCAAAATCTTCTAAAGATGAAGTGCTTTTTTTTCTGTATTTATCTGTGATTTTGTTTCTAGCAACTTGAAATAACCAAGCACCAACGTTTTCAATTTCATTGATATTCGTTAGTTTACTAAATTGATACCAAACTTCTTGAAGGATATCTTCAGAGTCTTCTTTTGTCCTCACTTTTCCACGAACAAATCCAACTAATTTTGATCCAAATTCTTGAACCATTTTACCAAATGAATTTGTTTGTTTTTCGCTCATATCATAATTTAAAACTACTTCCATAATCAGGAAGACGATTGAGGACTTTTTTTACTTTACAAAAAGCGAAAAAAAATTAAAAAACTTTTAAAAATTTAATTAAGTGGTTGATTGACACCTTTATATGTGAATAAAGGTGTCAATTTTTTTATATCAATTAAATACGATTAATCAATTCACGCATAATCAAAGTCATTTTTGGCTCTTGACGAGAAGCAACTTCGATTACGTCTTGAAGACTTACTTTTTTGATTTTTCCTTTTACTCCTAAATCTGTAATAATTGAAATCGCGAAACAAGGAATATCCATGTGACGAGCAACAATTACCTCAGGAACAGTTGACATACCAACAGCATCAGCTCCAGTGTTACGGATATATTGGTATTCTGCTGGAGTTTCCAAAGTTGGACCAGTCAAAGCTGCATACGTTCCAACAGCAACACGAATTCCGTTTTCAGCTGCGATTTCTTTTGCCAATGCGATTAATTTGTGGTCGTATGGTTCAGACATATCTGGGAAACGTGGACCTAACTCATCGTAATTTTTTCCAATTAATGGATGAGCTGGAAATAAATTAATGTGATCGTCTTGGATCATGATTTCACCTACTTCAAAATCTGGGTTAACACCACCTGAAGCATTTGAAACAAACAAATTCGTAATTCCAAGTAATTTCATTACACGAACTGGGAACGTAACTTGTTGCATTGTGTAACCTTCATAGTAATGAAAACGACCTTGCATAGCAATAACTTGTTTGTCACCTAATTTTCCGAAAATTAATTTTCCTGAATGACTTTCAACTGTTGAAACAGGGAAATGTGGAATTTCTTTGTAGGAAATTTCATTAATCACATCGATTTCTTTCACTAATCCACCAAGGCCAGTACCCAAAATAATTCCGATACTTGGTTTGATTTCTGTACGCGAGTTGATAAAATCAACAG
>JBKDZA010000219.1:0-1498 GCA_046308455.1 Fluviicola sp. | reverse complement strand
GTGTGGAATCTGATTCATCAATTTCGATTTCTGCACCAGTGAGATTAAAAACAGAATCATCAAAATCTCTAGGTTTTTCAAAATCACGTGTTGAAATTGCAATTTTAGGATCTTTGTAGACTTTGTTCATGTAATAACCATAAATCGGAAGTGAAGTTCTCGCTCCTTGACCTAATACAGTACTTCGGAAACGGACACCTCTATCTTCTGCTCCAACCCAAACTCCCGTTGCTAAATCTGGTGTAATTCCAACGAACCAACCATCAGAGTTGTTTTGTGTTGTTCCAGTTTTTCCTGCGGTTGGATAAGTAATTCCTCCATAACCAGCAGCATAACGCAATGAACCAGCGGTTCCGTAATCAATAACTCCACGCATCATTTTAATCATTGTATAAGCAATTTGCTCATTTAAGACTTCTTTTGATGTGTTTTTTGCTGAATAAATTACTTTTCCAGAACGGTCTTCAATACGTAAAATTGTTGTTGGACGGTTGTAGATTCCTTTGTTGGCAAACATAGCTTGTGCTCCAACTAATTCATACAAAGATAAATCCATCGAACCCAAACACATTGCTGGAACTACATCGTTTGGACTTAGATTAATATCAACATCCTTTAACAATTTATTTACCGTTTGTGGACCAGCTAATGCTCCCATTTGCTTCATCACATATACAACGACATTGTTTTTAGAACCGGCTAAACCTCGAACAATTGAAACTGCTCCTCCGTTTCCACTTCCATCAGAGTTCCGTGGACACCATTGACCATCCGGGTTTCCACTTGGGTCATATAATTCAACACAATATGGAATATTTGGGATAACAGTTCCTGGAGTTACAACACCCATTTGAATTCCGGCAGCATAGACAAAAGGTTTAATTGTTGAACCAACCTGTCTTTTTCCTTGACGAACGTGGTCATAAGCAAAATGATCAATATTTGTTCCTCCAACCCAAGCTTTCACAAACCCTGTTGAAGGTTCTATTGAAATCAAACCAGCTTGTAAAAAAGATTTGTAATAGCGAATAGAATCGTATGGAGTCATGATGGTGTCGATGTCTCCATCCCATGAAAACACACGCATTTGAGCCGGATGACGAAAAGTTTTGCGAATTTCATCAGCTGTTGCACCTACATTTGCCATGTTGATCCATCTATCAGAGCGACGCATAGCATTTTCCATAGATTGTTTAACTTCTGCTTCAGAAAGACTAGATGAAAACGGCCAATTCTTCAAACCACGATTGTTGTTGTCAAAACTTGGTTGTAAGGTTTCCTTCATATGCTTTTCCATTGCTTCTTCAGCATATTTCTGCATATCCGCATTAATCGTAGTGTAAATTTTTAATCCATCTGAATAGATATCATATGGCATTCCATCTTCAAGTTTGTATTTTAAAGATCCATCAGGATTTTTACTCATTAATAAATTAGTAACGTCTTTACGCAATTCTTCTCGGAAATAAGGCGCAGAACCACGTTTGTGATCAACAAT
>JBKDZA010000218.1:0-12648 GCA_046308455.1 Fluviicola sp. | reverse complement strand
TCCAGATGGCTGAATCCCAGTTGGAATAATCGCGTGGTGATCTGTTACTTTTTTATCGTCGAAAACGTGCTTGTGTTTTGGAATTGGTTGAGACAATAAACTCTCTGTGAAACGCGAATAATGTTTCAAACCATTCATGATTCCATTGATTTTCGGATGTAAATCCTCACTCAAATAAGTTGTATCAACACGTGGATATGTCACCAACTTCTTTTCATATAAACTTTGAACCAACTTCAATGTTTCTTCTGCAGAATAACCAAATTTCTTATTGGATTCTACTTGAACACCTGTCAAATCAAATAAACGCGGATTTCCCTCTTTCCCTTCTTTTTGTTCGAAATTGGTGATTTCAAATGGATGTTGTTTTAAATAGTCAACTCCTTTATTTGCCTTTTCTGAATTGTGAAGTCGGTCAATTTGTGCGGTGAATTCAGTTTCACGATAAACCGTCTTCAATTCCCAGTATTCTTCTGAACGAAAGGCATCGATTTCTTTTTGTCGTGCAACAATCATTGCAAGAGTTGGAGTTTGAACTCGTCCTATAGAAAGTGTAGCTTTTCCTTGTCCAAATTTCTTTGTGAAAAGTCGTGTTGCATTCATTCCCAGTAACCAGTCACCAATTGCACGTGCACTTCCCGCTTTGTATAAATTGTCGTATTGTTTCCCTTCTCTCAAACCTTGGAATCCTTCACGAATTGCTTCTTCTGTCAAGGAAGAAATCCATAAACGCTTAATTGGAATTTTACACTTCGCTTTCGCCAAAACCCATCGTTGAATGAGCTCTCCCTCTTGCCCGGCATCCCCACAGTTGATTACTTCTTCCGCTCGTTGAACCAATTGTTCGATAATCAAAAACTGTTTTTTTACACCTGAATCATCAATCAACTTGATTCCGAATTTATCTGGAATTAAAGGTAAATCTTCCAATTTCCAATACTTCCAACTTTCTTTGTAATCGTGCGGTTCTTTTAAGGTACACAAATGCCCAAAAGTCCATGAAACGTAATAACCATTTCCTTCATAATAGCCATCGTGGCGCTGTTTCGCGCCAATGACTTCAGCAATATCTCTCGCTACAGAAGGTTTTTCAGCTATGCACAATTTCATATGTGTAAAATTTGTCTTTTAACGGTCATCCCGAAATGTCGGGACAAGTTATAATATACTCATTTTTGTTTGATTGTGTTTTCAACGGAAACATGAGTATTTCATGGCGCAAATTTAATCAAGAAATCATGGTTAACTTCTGAAACTTGTCCACAAATCACGGAATGTTTGAACATTGAAACTTTTTATTTCTGAATAGAAAACATTTCAATCGATAAAGTACACATTCTACTAAATGGATTTTCCTCTTTCAAATTGAATGATTAATTTAGGAACCAAATTATTTAAGCATGAAATATTTCTACACTTTACTTTTGGTTTTCTCTCCTCTTTTCCTCTTTTCACAAGAATTAAACTGGAAACAAATCATTTATTCTAATCCGGATGCATCATTCGAAGAATTATGTACTAAAATCGAAAACTATTTCAAAGAACATGAGTTTGATAAAATAGAAGTTGAAAAAGCTGAAAAAGAAAAAGAAGGATCTAGTTACAACAAATACCTACGTTGGAAATATTTCAATCAATTTCGTTTAACGGAAGAAGGTAATCTTCCTTCTTCAAAAACAATCTTAAACGGATTTTCTGATGAAAAAGCGAAACAAAAACTGGCGAAAAGTGCAAATTGTAATTGGACCTATATTGACCAATTGGAAAATGATGGTGGATATTGGGGAATCGGTCGTGTTACAGGAATCACAATGCACCCAACTGATAGTTTAACTTACTTCGTAACAACTCCAGGAGGTGGAATTTGGAAAACAATTGACGGTGGACAAAACTACACTTCTTCAGATGATGGTTTACCTTACGGTGCAACTGGAAACTTATTAATCGATCCTACAAACACAGATGTAATGTACGTCTCAAATGGTGAAAGTGAAGGTTGGTGGAACAGTTCTACAGGAATTTATAAATCAACTGATGGAGGTGCAACTTGGTTACCAACTACTCTCGCTTTTGCACTAGATAATACTGCAATTTATCAAGTGAAAATGCACCCAACGAACACTGCAATTTTATATGCAGCAACGACTAATGGACTGTACAGAACAATTGACGGAGGTTTAAACTGGGCAATAATTCGTACTGGAAGTTACAGTGATGTTGAATTTAAACCAGATAATTCAGACGTGATTTATATTGCAAAAGAAGATTATTGGGGAGTGAGTCAAGTATTCAAATCAATTGATGCAGGTACAACTTGGAATCAAATAACAAGCTACACTTGGAACCACAACTATATCAAATTAGCAGTCACACCTTTAGATCCAGAAAGATTATTGGTTAGTAGTGATTACGATGGAATTCGTCCATTGTTTGAATCGCAAAATGCTGGTGGAACCTACACACAATTGGCCGATCAACCTGAAGCAACTATCATAGGTTATTCTCCAAATGATGTTAACACTCTATATTGTGGTTATGTCGTTTTATACCAATCAACTGATGGAGGAACTTCTTGGAATCAAATCACAAATTGGTATGACAATGGAATCCACACTGAAATCCATGCTGACTTTCATGTAATCACTCACGACCCTAATACAGATAAAATTTATTTTGGAAACGATGGTGGGGTTTATACCTATGAAGAGTCAAATGAAAACTGGGAAGATTTATCAAATGGACTGAAAATCGGACAGATTTATCGTATTTCGAATGCAGAAACGAATCCAACAATTATGTTGTGTGGAACACAAGACAACGGTGGAAGACTTCGTATCAATACGGGCGAATGGTTCAATATGAATGGTGGAGACGGAATGGATTGTGCGATTGACCCAACAAATTCTCAGATTTTTTACACGAGTTATGTAAATGGAATTGATATTGCTCGAACAATGGATGGCGGAAATAGCTTTAATACAATTATAACAGAAACACCAGGTTCTATAGTTGGACAATGGTTGACGCCATTTGAATTAGACCCAAATAATAGTCAACGAATGCTTGCTGGATATAATAAGTTATATCAATCATATAACCGTGGGAATACTTGGGAAGAAATGACTACAAATCCATTTAATTCAATGCAAGGTTTTGTTGATGTTGAATTTGCTGCAGACAATGAAGAAAAAGTCTTTGCAAGCTATTCGAATAGAATTACAACAACAAATGATTTGGGCTTAACATGGCAAAACTTAACACTTCCAGGTTCTCAACCAATCACTCGAATTGCCGTTCGACCTACGAATAGCAATTATATTTATGCAAGTCGCGGAGGATATACAAATAACCTTAAAGTAACCATGAGTAAAGATGGTGGAGCAACATGGATCAATTACTCAGAAGGATTGCCGAATGTTCCGTGTAATGTGATTATTTACGAACCAAATTCTCCAGGAAGAGTATATGTTGGAAATGATTTAGGAGTTTATTACCGCGATTCTGTTATGACACAATGGGAGGTTTATGGTCAAGGTTTACCTTTCACATTTGTGAATGATATTAAGATTGCTCATACAGCAAACAAATTGCGTATTGGTACATTTGGTCGTGGAATTTGGGAAACAGATTTATGTGCAACTACAACAGCAAGTTTAACTGAAAGTGCATTGGTAAATGACTATGCTTACATTTATCCAAATCCTGCTAAAAATCAATTTTCAATCGTACAAAAAACAATTCATCCAATTGAAAACATTCGTTTGATTGACATGAATGGTAAAGTTCAAAAAATAGAAACGCTAAAAGAAGGTGAAGTAACTCGAATCAATACATCAATCGCTTCAGGTGTTTATCAATTAACGTATTTCGTAAATGGTAAATTGATGAATCAGAAAATTATTATTGAATAAAAATTTTGTGGGGATGTGATAAAAAGAAGGGACGCGATTAATCGCGTCCCTTCTTTTTTTATATTAATCGCGTCCCAACGTTTTTATATTAATCGGCATCCCCACATTTTTTATTCATTCGGCTCAATGTGAATCAAGACATGTCCCAATTCAAAGATTTCATGTCGTAAGGTGTCTTTCAATTTATGTGATAAATCGTGGCCTTCTTTGACCGAAATATGCGCATCTACAATTGCATGTAAATCGACATGGTATTTCATTCCGGCTTTACGAATAAAACATTTTTCAGTATCGATAATTCCATCAACAGTTTTTGAAACTTCTCTAATTTTTTCGACCAAATCATCGTAGCGGTGTTCGTCCATTATTTCTCCCAATGCGGGACGGAAAATCAAATAACAATTGTATAAAATAAAACAAGAAGCAAACAATGCTGCCCAATCGTCTGCAGATTCATACCCTTTTCCAAAAAACAAAGCAATTGAAATACCAATAAACGCCGCAATTGAAGTCAAAGCATCACTTCTATGGTGCCAAGCATCCGCTTTTAACGATGAACTATTTGTTTGAATCCCTCTACGCATAACGCGTTGAAACGAAAATTCTTTCCAGACAATAATGACTCCTAAAATGATTAAAGTCCAAGGTTTTGGTAATTTGTGAGGTATTTGAATGTTTTGAATACTTTCATAAGCAATAAAAACAGCCGAAGAAATCAGAAAACCGACAACGATAAACGTAACCAAAGGTTCAGCTCTTCCGTGACCATAAGGATGGTTGTCATCTGCAGGTTTATTCGAATATTTTATTCCAAAAAGCACAAGAAAAGAAGCGAAAATATCAGCTGTTGATTCAATCGCATCTGCAATTAATGCATACGAATTTCCAAAAAATCCTGCCAAGGCTTTGATTGTAGCCAAACAGACATTTCCAACGATACTAAAGTATGTTGCTTTTATTGCTGTTTGTTCGTTTTTCTTGTCTTGACTCATGAAGTTCAAAAGTAAAACAAAAAATAGGATGAAAATTCAACTAATCAAAATAAGTATACTCTCTAGTAAAAAACAATTCATCTGTTTTTAATAAATTTTCTGCATCAGTCAATGAATTTGTTATTGGTCGATATATCGAAACTATTGCTTGTGTCCAATTCCCATGATTGTCGTATTCTAAATAATCAATTTTTAAAATTTGATCACATTTAAAGTTATCTAAATCTTGAATTGAACTTTCTTGTCTTATTTCAATCAAATCATTTCTTTCATTGTATTTATAAAAGCTTCTGAAATGTAGATTATATGAACTTTTAATCGTGAAGTCATAATTATCAATTAGTACAATATTTCCATTTGAATCTGTTTCAATTTCATCTCTACTGAAACCAATATCATCGACAGAGAACTCCTTTTTATAGATTTCTTTTTTTTCAAATTTATAAATCCTATCATTTTGCCGATAATAGTCCGTTTCATCTGATAAGAAATTGTAGTTCAAACACAATGAATCTCTGTTCTTCGACCATAAATAAGTCAATGTATAATCAAACACGTTGATTCCGTTTTTGTCATAATGATAGGTTTTTGGACTTCTATTTTTAAACTGTTCTTCTTTTAAAAATCCAAAAGAATCAAAATATACAGTTTTTGTATTGTTCCAGCGGTATTGATCATTTTGATATTCTACTTTTAATAAATTTTCACCAGAATCATCATAAAAATAACGTTCGTAAGTTGGTTGGAAATAATTCCTATTTAAACTATTAGAATCCAATTTCAAGAACACTAAGTTGTTTTTTTCATTGAAAGTAAAAGACCTAGAAATCACTTCAAAATTGGTCTCGTTTTTTGTATGAATACTTTCAACCATTGATTTTACGTTACCCTTTAAGTTGAAAAAATCCGTACTTCTTTCGTAAAAACCAACTTGGTGTTTTTGTTCGTTATCACTATTTTTTCGAGGTTTTTCAATTAGAATAAATTGAAATGAATAGAACGTTTCATTTTGTCCCTTAGAAACGAAAGGATAAATCAAAAAACAGAAAAACACAAATAGTATCTTCATTATTGCTTAATCAACTATTCTTACTTCAAGTCCAACACCTTAGTTTCCCCACTTGGAGTTATAAAAACAAATTCCTTCTTTGGCGGAGAAACTTTTTCTTCACGTCGAACAATCACAATTACTTCATACATGACTTGAATAACAGGTTCCATCACCAATGGATTGATTACAAAATCGAACTCTTTATCAATAATCGGTTGATAGTATTGAGTTGTTGATTTACTCGCTTGATTTACAGTTGCAGATTTATTCAAATTCAAGGAATTACTTGAAAATGCCGCATACGATTTGTACTGTTCAACTGGATAAACTATCTTAAATCCATCCATAATATCTTTTTCCTTTGCTTCGAATGTAGCACCAGTCAGAGCTTCGTTGTTTTTCATTTTTTCTAAAGCAAGTGTTTTGGCTTTATTCATCAATTCTTTTTTAATGGTTTCTAGTTGACTGGAAAAATAATCCACACTCACTAAATCATAGATTTCATTTTTAGCAAACAATTGAATAAACTCGTTTAACAAAGCTTGATTCTTGTAGCGAATATGAATATTCTTTTTCAACTCAAATCCAGCAGGAACTTCTGAATACGTTTTCTTACTAAAGACTTTTTTCTCCACTTCTAGCTCGTAAACTGGAACAAAAGAAACCATATCTACAAACACTTCAACACCTTCTTTCGCTTTTATTTGTGTGATTGATTCTTGAATGCGTTTCTCCATTAATTCATCTACTTCTTCGATGGTTTTTCCGACTTGTGTAACATTGAAAATTGCTAAGTATGACTCTGCTTTTACATTCGCCATACCTTTTACGGAAACATACACATCTGAGTTCATCGGTGCTGATACATCAATGTTTGATGAACTGAATAAAATTTGTGAGCGATAAGCTCTATTTCCCATTTCTTGTGAACAAGCATAAAAACTGACAGTAACAACAACTGCACTAATTAAATATTTTCTCATTTTTTTGATTTTTAGACATAAAAAAAGCCGAATCAATAGACTCAATTCGGCTTTACGGATCAATTTTAACTCCCGAATTTCATCGGGAACTGTAGACGTAGGTTATTTCTTCAGTCCTACCACACTTTCTCCAAATCGTTCATAATTCACTAACCAAGCGGCTGCATTTTTGATATAACGATCAGTTCCAGCACTTTCCCATTTGTAATACAAACGCGTGAAACCTCCATCAATAATTAAACGCATTCCTTGATCTTCGTAAACTGCTGTGACCACATTTCCATCTGTACTCCAAATCAAAGGAGTCATTTTTTGTTCTTGATCGTGAATTTGGGAAATCGTGATTCCTTCATAAACTGTTTCCAATCCAGTTGTGATTAAGTGATTTTCACGTAAACCATAAGTTGAACCACCTGTTTTGAAACTTACATCTTGGTCACCATCGTAATTTCCACTCATCGTGATTCCCAATAATTTCTCTGCAATAAAATTCGCATCTGCATTACAAGGAGAATTGTCTCCCCAAATGTAAACGCCTTTTCCACTATAGAAATAACTTTTAATGATTTCAGCATGTTCTTCACTCAGACTTTTATCTGATGAACAAGAAGCAATTAACCAAAACTGACACGATTTATCCAATGCTTCTTGCAATTCTTTTGGACTTGGAACACCTTGCATTCTATAAACTGAAAAACCTTTTTCTTTCAATGCTGCAGTTGGTTTGTCAAATTCGAATGGAGACAATTGTAAAACAACAATCGTTTGACCTTCAAAATCTCCATCAACCGCTAAATCAAATTGATTTCCTTTAGCATTTCCGTAATCGTCTTTTGCTTTTACTGGAACATATTCATAAGTCACAGTTGTTTCACCTGTATTTTTGTCAACTACTTTTTTTTTTCGTTTTCAATTTTACTTTGTCCAGCACAGGTATTGTATTGTGCATTTGCATTTAACAGGATCAATTGTAAACATGCAACAACTAAGATTAATTTTTTCATGATATTTTATTTTTCGGGCTACCAAGTTAAATCGCATTTAAAGAATTTAATATCTTTCCAAAATAACTTTTACTATCATTTGCGACTTAAATTGGTAACCCAGTTATTTTTTAAGACCGACAACACTTTCGCCAAATCGTTCATAATTCACTAACCAAGCCGCCGCATTTTTGATGTAGCGATCTGTACCTGCACTTTCCCATTTGTTATACAAACGTGTGAAACCACCATCAATAATTAAGCGCATACCTTGATCTTCGTATACAGCAGTAACCACATTTCCATCTGTACTCCAAATCAATGGCGTCATTTTTTGTTCTTTGTCGTGAATTTGTGAAATAGTAATTCCTTCATAAACTGTTTCCAATCCAGTTGTGATTAAGTGATTTTCACGTAAACCGTATGTTGAACCTCCAGTTTTAAAACTTACAGCCTGATCGCCCATGTAAGTTCCACTCATTGTAATTCCTAATAATTTTTCAGAAATGAAATCAGCATCAGCATGGTAGGGTGAATTGTCTCCCCAAATGTAAACTCCTTTTCCACTGTAGAAATAACTTTTAATGATTTCAGCATGCTCGTCACTCAACATTCTTGAAGAACCTGAGATCAACCAAAACTGACATGATTTATCTAAAGCTTCTTGCAATTCTTTCGGACTTGGAACACCTTGCATTCTATAAATTGAAAATCCTTTTTCTTTCAATGCAGCTGTTGGTGCATCAAATCCAAATGAATATAACTGTAAAACTACAATGGTTTGTCCTTCAAAAGCTCCATCAACGGCTAAATCGAATTGATTTCCTTTTACATTTCCGTAATCGTCTTTTGCTTTTACGGGGACGTAATCATATGTAACAACAGTTTCACCAGTATTTACATCAACTGATTTTTTCTCGACTTTTTCGTTTTCAATTCTACTTTGTCCAGCGCACGAATTGTATTGAGCGTTTACATTTGACAGGATCAATTGTATAAATGCAACTCCTAAGATTAATTTTTTCATAACTTCAATTATTAACTGATAGCCAATACATCGAAGTTTAGATTAGGTTCAAAAAAATTATCTCTTTGTGTATTTTTTTATTTCAAAAGAATACTTATTTTTCTCGTCAATCGCTTGTTTTACAAGTGATTCAACGGTCCATTTATTTATTTCAAATGTTGGAAAAAAAGTATCCGCATCTAACTCAACATCTACGTGAGTGATGTACATTTCATCTACTTCATCCAATAAAATTGCTTCTTTGTAAATCTGTCCTCCACCAATAATAAAAACAGTTCTTTCCGTTTCAGTTGCATAATGTTCCAAACACGATTCAAGCGACGAAAATACCTTACAATTGGGTGCATCGTACACCCCATTTCTTGTTAAAACAGCATTTTCACGATTCGGAAGTGGACGGAATTTTTCAGGAATTGATTCGTAGTTTTTACGACCAGTAACAACAATATGTCCAGTAGTTTTTTCTTTAAAAAATTTCATATCGGCAGGAAGATGCCACAATAAATCATTGTTTTTTCCTATTCCAAAATTTTTATCTACTGCTACAATTAATGCTGTTTTCATTTGTTCAACTATATAAATTCTACAATCACTGTTTTTTCCGTTTTCAGCAATTGATTGATTATTTTTTTAATGGGTTCTTTTGCTTTTTCAGCTAATTTCAATCGTTCTCCGGAATTGATCATTTTTTGACGCGCTTTTCGTTCCAAGGCTCTTCTTTCATAATCTTGCCAAGTACCATTTTCAAGATATACTTCAGTTTTATTAGGTGAAATTGAAAGCGACAACAACTCTGGGTTTGGAATTTTAATCATCAATGAATCTCCTTTCGGAATAATTTCAAAATCCTTGGTTTTTAAATCAACACCATACAACAATTCACCTTTAACTAATAATGTCAGTTCTCTTTTAATATGCGTATTTCTTACTCCATGTTTGAATTGGTCGTAATCAAATATTTTATTCAAAGAACCTTCAAATACATCAGATGAACTTGTATATAATTCAATTGAATCTACAACCACTTCATCTTTAAATCGAATTGCATTTAATTCTAAAATTGATCGGATTTGTTCCACTTTTAAAGGAGTATCATCAATCACAATTTCATCCGTTTTTGAACTTGCGAAAAATAATTTATAGACACCGTATCCTGCTAAAACCAATATTGAAACTACAAGAATATTGATTGCTAATCGTTTATATTCTCTCATTTTTTATCTTCTTTCGTTTGAATAACTACTTCTTCAAAGCCTTGATTTTTATAGAAGTCAACAAGAAAAACTTCTGCATTTCGTTGTGCATCTTTTAAAATGTTCAATAATTCCAAATCTTTTCGAATGGATTCCTCTCCTTTTTTCAAAACAGCATTCTTGTCTTTCTGTGAAAAACCAGCTCTTAATCCACTGATATCTTCTTTTTCAGTTTTAATATCATCTGGATCCATGTCAAATGAAATAACTTGTGCTTTCGGGACGTTTATTGTAATTTTATTTCCCTCTTCTTTAATGTCGCCTTTACCAATTTTTGATAAATCAACACCCGCTTTCACACGTGCACGAACTGAAAATAAAATACGTCTATCTCCCCATTTATACCATTCTCCTTCGTCGTTCCATTTGACAATTTTACTCAAGGTATATTCGGTAGTTGAAAGCACTCCGACTTCACGGACTTCAAAAATCTCACGCTCTTTTTGAGCTTCGGAATCGCCGCAAGCAAAAAGGATTAGTGAAGTGATTATTCCACAACTTAGTATTAAAAGTGATCTTTTCATTTATTGAAAAACTGCATTACATAAAACTTTCATTCCAACTTCAAAACAACTTTCATCGACATCGAATTTCGGATGGTGTACACCAAAAACAATTCCCTTTTCTTCATTTCTAACTCCAAGACGGAAAAAACATGCTGGAATCTCTTGCGCATAATACGAAAAGTCCTCTGAAGTTAAGCGAATAGGCAATTCTTTCACGTTTTGAATTCCCAAAATTTCCTCCGCTGCTTTTCTTACTTTTTGAGTTGTACTTTCATTGTTTTCCAAGAAAGGATAACCTTTGATAATCTTCAAATCTGCTTTTGCTCCGTTCATTTCACACAAACTGTTGATTTGATTTTCAATCAACTCTAGCGCTTCATTTCTCCAAGCTTCGTTCATTGTTCGGAAGGTCCCTTTCAAAATTGCTTTCGAAGGAATCACATTTGTTGCTCCTAAAGCTTCAAAATGACCAAAAGACAACACACAAGGGATTTTTGGATCACATTTACGACTCACAATTTGCTGTAAATTCATTACGATTTCAGCGCCAATTGCAATTGGGTCGATACAGTTTTGAGGAGTTGCACCATGTCCGCCTTTTCCAATGATTTCCAGATGGATTTCATCACACGAAGCCATATAAAGTCCCGCTTTAAAACCAACTTCACCAACTGGCATTTCTGGATACACATGAAGTGCAATGATTTCTTTTACTTTTGGGTTTTCGAGAACTTTTTCTTGGATCATTAAAGAAGCTCCACCAGGAAGTTGTTCTTCACCTAATTGGAAAATCAATTTCACCGATTGGGGTAATTCGTCTTTTAAATCTGAAATGATTTTCGCACATCCTAGCAAAATTGACGTATGCACATCATGTCCGCAGGCATGCATCACACCTTGATTTTTCGAAATGAAGTCATGTGTATTCTCCTCATGGATGGGCAAAGCATCTAATTCTGAGCGCAAAGCAATACACTCTTCTGTTTCGGAATAATGTTTACTTTTTATGAAGGCAACAATTCCAGTCCCACAAATATCTTTTTCATAGGGAATTGACCATTTATCTAATTGAGAACAAACAAATTTTGCTGTTTCAATTTCACGAAATGACAATTCAGGAAATTGGTGCATTTGCTTTCTGATTTGAGATACATAATCAGAAAGTTCAGTCGCTTTATTTTGAATTAATTTGATCAACTTTGTCTCCATTTTTAAAATCTTTAATTCCACCACGAATCAACATAGTAGCAGAAAAAATCATAATAATTCCGAAAATAATTTTAACAATGCTCGGATTAATTGATTGATTGATTTTCGATCCAACATAACCTCCAACGATGAATGTTGAGGCCACAACTAAACCATATTTCCAATTGACATTTCCAACTTTCCAATAATTCATTAATCCAAAAATCACAACTGGCATTGCAAGAATAAAAAGACTTGTACCGACAGATGTTGACCACGATTGATTCGCGAAATAGAACAATGCAGGAACGATGATAATTCCTCCTCCAACACCAACAAAACCAGATAAGGTTCCAGCAAAGAAACCAATCACAAAAAGTATAATTAATATCTGTGGTGTAAAAACTTGAGGATTCATATTTCGTTTTAATATTCCCGAAAGATACTAAGAAAAATTATCTGTTTTTCGGAAGTTCATTTTAATAACCTCAGTTCGATTCTAAATTCCCTCAGAATTTATTTTAAAAAGTTAGTTTGGAGTTTATTATTTTGAGGAATAGCAGGCTATTTCGATTAAAATTAACGAACAAAATGATTTTTAAAATAAATAGCTTTACTCTTTATAATGTAAAATCACCTATAAAATCTCATCTTTTTCGTTAAAAACATTCGAATTGGCCCGCCAATCCATCATGCTTTCGTCTCAAATCTGAGCATTTATAGGCGATCTGATAAGAATTTATAATCGAACTGA
>JBKDZA010000217.1:0-11016 GCA_046308455.1 Fluviicola sp. | reverse complement strand
GATTCTGTTGACTCTATTGCATCAAATGTATTAGGAGAATGGATTAAATGTTTCCCAAAAGATTTTCAACCTATTCTAAACGATTGGCGTTCGGATAACAATTTCTGGTTACATCGTTCCAGTTTAATCTTTCAATTAAAGTATAAAAACGACGTTGATACGGTACTTTTAGAGGATTTAATCAATCAGTATAAATCTAATAACGAATTTTTTATTCAAAAAGCAATTGGATGGTCGTTGAGACAACTCTCAAAAACAAATCCAGAACGTGTGAAATCAATATTAATTCATCAAGATATCAAAGGTTTAGCTTTGAGGGAAGCGTCAAAATATTTACCTTGATTCATTGATTATTTTTTTTTTCAATTTTTTACTTTTCAATTTAAATTTTGTACGTACCTTTGCGCCCAAATTAAGAATACACTTTTAATAGACACAAAATGTCGAATATCCAAGGTAAAATTTCACAAGTAATCGGGCCAGTTGTCGATGTAGTTTTTGACAAAGGAGTTGAGCTTCCGAACATTTACGATGCACTAGAAGTGCGCAAAGCAGACGGAACTAGAGTTGTTCTTGAAGTACAATCACACATTGGTGAGAATGCTGTAAGAGCAATTTCGATGGACTCAACAGATGGTTTCCGTCGTGGTTTAGAGGTAACTTCAACAGGTTCGGCAATCAAAATGCCAACTGGAGATAAAATCAAAGGTCGTTTATTTAACGTTATTGGTGAAGCAATTGACGGAATCAATGAAGTAAGTAACGAAAATGGTCTACCAATTCACCGTGAAGCACCAAAATTTGATCAACTTTCTACAGCAACAGAAGTGTTGTTTACAGGTATTAAAGTAATTGACTTAATTGAACCATACGCAAAAGGTGGTAAAATTGGTTTATTCGGTGGTGCTGGTGTAGGTAAAACAGTATTGATTCAAGAATTAATTAATAATATCGCTAAAGGACACGGAGGTTTATCTGTGTTTGCTGGTGTTGGTGAGCGTACACGTGAAGGAAATGACTTATTACGTGAGATGCTTGAATCAGGTATAATCAAATACGGTAAAGATTTCTTACATTCTATGGAAGAAGGTGGATGGGATCTTTCTAAAGTTGATTTAGAAGAAATGAAAGAGTCAAAAGCTACTTTCGTTTTCGGACAAATGAACGAGCCTCCTGGAGCACGTGCTCGTGTAGCTTTATCAGGATTAACAATGGCTGAATATTACCGTGATGGTGAAGGTGATGGACAAGGAAAAGATATCCTTTTCTTCGTTGATAACATTTTCCGATTCACTCAAGCGGGATCTGAAGTATCTGCATTACTTGGACGTATGCCATCAGCAGTAGGTTACCAACCAACTTTGGCAACAGAGATGGGTGCGATGCAAGAACGTATTACTTCAACAAAAAACGGATCAATTACATCTGTACAAGCGGTTTACGTACCTGCGGATGACTTAACTGACCCTGCTCCAGCAAATACATTTGCTCACTTGGATGCAACAACAGTATTGTCTCGTAAAATTGCTGAGTTAGGAATCTACCCAGCGGTGGATCCATTAGATTCAACTTCTCGTATCTTAACAATGGCAATCGTTGGTGAATTACACTACAACACTGCTTCTCGTGTTAAAATTACCTTACAACGTTATAAAGAATTACAAGATATCATCGCCATCTTAGTTATGGATGAGTTATCTGAAGATGATAAATTAATCGTTCACCGCGCGCGTCGTGTACAACGTTTCTTATCTCAACCATTCCACGTTGCTGAGCAATTTACAGGAATCCCAGGTGTATTAGTTGATATCAACGATACTATCAAAGGATTTAACATGATCTTGGACGGTGAAATGGATAAATACCCTGAAGCAGCTTTCAACTTGAAAGGTAGCATCGAAGATGTAATCGCTGCAGGAGAAAAAATGTTGACTGAAGCTTAATAATTCGCTATGCAATTAGATATAATTTCACCAGAAGCTCAATTGTTCAGCGGTCAAGTTGAAGCAGTTCAGTTTCCAGGTTTGGATGGTTCTTTTCAAGTTTTGAAAGATCACGCTCCAATCATTTCAGCTTTAAAATCTGGAATCGTAAGTGTGCGTTTGACAAGTAAAATTGAAAAACCAGAAAAATTACACAAATCGATTTCTGTTGACAACAGCCAAACAACTCTATCTGTTTCAATCAACGGTGGAGTTATGGAAATGCAAAACAACAAAATTATTTTACTTGCAGAGTAAGTAAAAACAGATAAATAAATTAAAAAGAGGTGCAATTTGTACCTCTTTTTTTATTTAAAAGGTCCTCATTTAAAATCCGTTGTCAAGAATTAAAATAAAATCTACTATATTTGTTCCAACAACTCAATTGATAAACTTACATATGAAATATTTATTGAAACGCTTCGCAATTTTATCTTCACTTGTTTTCCTTGCAGCTTGTGGTTCTGACGACTCAACTTCAACAGAATTAACGGAAGAGGATTTAGCTTCATTCGCTGGTTTACAATTAAAACCATATGAAATTCCAGCAATTATCATGTTGCCGGATGAAACAGCAAACATTGGAGCTTCAACTAAACCAGAAGTAATTCATACTGAAACTGATTTCCGTTGGAAAATCATCGTAGGTCCAAACTTTGAAATGGATATTACCGATTGGGGTTCTGAAAAAGATTTGGTAAAACAAAAGAAAAAAGAATTAGCAAATACTGATTTCTTGTCAATCAAATACTTGGTCGATGAGCCTAATTTCATTTTATATGAACAACAATTAAAAGTGAAAGGTTCTAAAAAAGCATCAAGTACTGTAGGTGTTGAACACAAAACTTATCACGTTTACGCTGAAAAAGAAATCAATAAAATCAATTACGTTTTCTCTTCTCGTGAAGAAGGATATGAAAAAATGATTATTGAATTGATGGCGAAGTCTATTCGCTCTGTGAAAGAAAATTAAGCTTCGACTCTCCCGAATAATCGGGACAAGCGCTCAGCTTACTTTCGTATAAAAAGATATTAAAAAAAGCCGTTGGAATCCAGCGGCTTTTTTTTACATAAAAATTATTTTTAGTTCAAAATCATTCGAACGGTATCTTTAATTCGTTGCTCAACTAGAATAGACTTTCCACTCGTTACAAGATCAATTGTTGCATTGTCGTAATGTCTAATCGTTACTAACTCCGTAGATTTCGTCAATTCCAGTTCAAAGTCTTTTTCAAAAGCTTTAATAACACGTTCAACATTGTTTTTCTTGTCATCAAAAACAATTGAAAAACTTAAAGCTGAATTTTGCATCAAATTGATGGTAATTCCTAATTCCGCTAGACTTGTAAAAATGTCACTCAAATTCTCTTCAACGATAAACGAGAAATCTTTCGGTGTAATTGACAATAAAGCTTGTTCCTTTTTGATAATAAACGATGGAATCAACTGATCAAATTCATCAGATGCTTGAATTGCAGTTCCTTCTGCATGTGGATCAATAAACGATTTTACATACAAAGGAATTCCTTTATTTTTTAATGGTTTTACCGTTTTAGGATGAATTACTGATGCGCCGTAATAAGACAACTCGATAGCTTCTTTGAAAGAAATTTTATCTAATTTTTTTGTGTCTGAAAATACGCGTGGATCGGCATTCAACATCCCTGGAACATCTTTCCAAATCGTCACATCTGTTGCGTTTGAACAGAAAGCAAAAATCCCGGCTGTGTAATCTGAACCTTCACGTCCCAATGTCGTTGTAAATCCTTCCGAAGTATGTCCAATAAAACCTTGTGTAATTGCAATACGCGATAATTTCATCACTCCCAATAAACGATCTTGAACAAATTGCTGTGTCTTTTCCCAATCTACATTTCCTTCTTGGTAATGATTGTCAGTGCGAATAATTTTACGTGAATCCACCCAAACAGATTGATGACCCGATTCTCGAAGAAAAGCTTCAACAATTCGAGTAGAAATCACTTCCCCTAAGGAAACGATTTGATCGTACTCAAAACTGTAATTATCGGATAAAGACCCATCAAATCGCTCTTTTAATTTTGTGAAAATAGACTCCAATTCTGTGTGAATTGCATAGTGTTTTTCCTCAAACAATTCAGCTACTATTTCTTGATGAAAAGTATAACATTGATCAATTGTACTTAAAAAAGATTCTTTATTTTGAGTCCATAAAGCATCCACAATTTCTTCCAACAGGTTAGTTGTTTTTCCCATAGCAGAAATCACAACAATAAGTTTATCCTGAGGATAAAGTGAAATAATATGTGAAACATTTCGAACAGCCGCTGCATCTTTTACAGAGGCCCCACCAAACTTAAAGATTTTCATTTTACAAATTGATTACTGATAAATAACGTGCTGCAAATTTAGCTAAACTGTTAAAAGAAAATGAATTTAGACTAAAAATTCACAGCAAATTCAGAAAGTGTTTAATTCTATAAATTAAATCAAGCTGTAAATTGTTTATTTCTTCGTTGAAATTTAATTTCAGATGCGTTATTCAGGTCTAATTTACTTTTGTAATTTCGTAGAGATGGGAAAAAACACAGATACAATCAATAAAAAAGGAATCCGAACAAGTATCATTTCGACGGTAATTGGTATTTCGTTGGTATTATTTTTAATCGGTTTAGTTCTAACTGGAGTGATGGGATTGAACACTGTTCAAAAACAAGCTAAAGAAGACTTGCAAGGTGATTTGTTTTTTAAAACCGAATTCAATTCAGCTGATATCAAACAAGTTGAACAAGAATTAAAAACTTGGGATTGCTTTGCAGAAGTGGAATTCGTGTCGCCCGAAAGAGCAATCGAAGAATTTGAAGGTTCTGATGAAAATGCGAATGAAATTCTGAATATTTTCGAAGGAGAAAACCCACTTCCTCCAACCATCAATTTCCGTCCAAAAAGCGAATTCGCAACGAAATCCGGAATGAAAACAATTAAGTCACGATTGCTAAACAAATACCGTGACATGTTAGCTGAAGTAAATTACGATGAAAATGCTGTAAATGATGTCAATCTTGGTTTCAAACAAATTGCATTCTTAATATTAATTATTTCTGGTTTATTAATTGTGATTGCAATTGCAATGATTAACAATACGATTCGACTTTCATTGTATGCAAAACGTTTTTCAATTAAAACCATGCAATTGGTTGGTGCAAATAGTCGTTTTATTCGTAAACCTTTCATTCGTCAAGCAATTTTACAAGGCTTAGTTTCAGGTTTAATTGGAATGGCATTGGTGATGACAGTTTTCTTTGCTTTGAATAATATTTTAGATATTATTGAGATTGATTTGACGCTTTTACAGTTCATTTTACTCTTTTCAACCCTTTTAATTTTCGGGGTTTTATTGACGGGAATCTCAACTTGGTTCGCATTAAATAAATATTTACGCAGTAAATTAGACGATTTATATTAACTTAGCAGTTCAATTTTTACGCAATGAACAATTTCGAACTTCCATTTAGAAAAGAAAATATCCGTATTATCCTTATTGGATTGGTAGTAAATATTATTGGTTATTTATTAATGATTGGTGGTGGATCAGAAGATCCAAACAAATTTGACGCGAAGGAATTGTTCTCTCACACACGTATTACAATTGCTCCTTTCTTGATCGTAACAGGTTTTGTTATTATCCTTTGGGGGATTATGAAAAAGTCTAAAAAATAAGGACTTACACCTTTTTTCTCTATGTCTTATTTAGAAGCTTTTATCCTTGCATTAATTGAAGGATTAACAGAATTTTTGCCTGTTTCTTCAACAGGACACATGATTTTCGCATCTGCAATTCAAGGAAATGAAAAAGATGAATTCGTAAAACTTTTCCAAGTTTCCATTCAATTCGGAGCAATTTTAGCTGTTGTTTGGTTGTACTGGAGAAAATTCTTGAACTTTAAATCAATCAATTTTTACGTTAAACTTACTTTAGCAGTAATTCCAGCTTTGGTTTTAGGGAAATTATTCGACGATAAAATTGAATCTGTTTTGGAAAAGCCCATTCCAATTGCAATCGCATTGATTGTTGGAGGAGTAATTCTGTTATTTGTTGATCGTTTATTTCGTCACCCAAAAATTGACAAAGAAGAAAAAATAACAGTTCGTAAAGCAATTGTTGTAGGTTTTTGGCAATGTCTAGCAATGATGCCTGGAACAAGTAGGTCTGCAGCTTCAATTATTGGTGGAATGCAACAAGGAATGACACGAAAAGTTGCTGCTGAATTCAGTTTCTTTTTAGCTGTACCAACAATGTTAGCAGTAACCGCATATTCTATGTTCTTAAAAGATTGGAAAATCAAAGGAATTGAGAAGAAGGGATTTGAAATGGTTACCGAGAACTCTCATAACTTGACCTTATTTTTATTAGGAAACATCGTTGCGTTTTTAGTCGCAGCCTTTGCAATCAAATTCTTTATTGGAATCGTTCAAAAATACGGTTTCAAAATTTGGGGAGTATACCGAATTTTAGCAGGAACAATCCTAATAATCTATTTTACGTGTCGTTAGTAGAATTCGCACAAGGAAGCACCATTTTAGTTGACAAACCGTTAAAATGGACCTCATTTGATGTAGTAAATAAATTACGTTGGAACTTACGCAATCGAATTGGAGTTAAGAAATTAAAAGTTGGACATGCTGGAACATTAGATCCGCTTGCAACCGGTTTACTCGTTTTGTGTATTGGTAAACACACCAAGTTGATTGAAGGTTTAATGGCCGACAAAAAAACGTACACAGGAACAATTCTTCTAGGAAAAACAACACCTTCTTACGATTTAGAAACTGAATACAATCAAGAATTTCCTACAGATCACATTTCTGAAGTAGAATTAGAAGCGGTTCGACAAACATTTTTAGGCGAACAAGATCAAGTTCCACCTTTATTTTCAGCGAAACAAATTGATGGCAAACGTGCTTATGAACATGCACGCAAAGGACACGATATCGAATTGAAAGCAAATAAAGTTGAAATACATTCTTTCACAATTGACTCATCACGTTTTCCTGAAATTGACTTTGAAATTTCATGCTCAAAAGGCACATATATCCGAAGTATCGCAAGTGACTTTGGAAAACGACTAAATTCTGGGGGAACCTTAATAGCACTTCGAAGAACAGTATCTGGTGAAAACTCCATTGAAAACGCTAAAAGCGTTGATGAATGGATTGCATTCTTTAATGATACAGAATTGTAAACAGATATTTGTAATTGGATGTGATTAATCTGTGTTCGGATGCGATTAATCGCATCCATTACTAAAAAAACCATAAAATTCATCATTGTATAAATGATGAATTTTATGGTTTTTTTTTGTACTTTTGCACTCCCATTAAAATTTAAATCTATACAATGGGCAAAAACTAATTTTTCGCAAATGAGTAAAATGAAACTTTCTGAATTCAGCTTCGACCTTCCGGAAGAACTAATTGCAGAATTCCCACAAGAAAATCGTGATGAAGCGCGCTTGATGGTTATCCACCGTTCAACTGGAAAAATTGAACACCGTTTATTCAAAGATATCATCAATTATTTTGGTGATGGTGATGTAATGATCATGAATAACACACGTGTTTTCCCAGCTCGTATGTATGGAAACAAAGAAAAAACTGGTGCGACAATCGAAGTGTTTTTACTACGTGAATTGAATCGTGAAAGTTTATTATGGGACGTTTTAGTTGATCCAGCTCGTAAAATTCGAATCGGAAACAAATTGTATTTCGGAGAAGATGATTCATTGGTTGCCGAGGTAATTGATAACACAACTTCTCGTGGACGTACATTGCGCTTTTTATTCGACGGACCTTACGAAGAATTTAAACAAAAAATTACTGAATTAGGAGAAACTCCAATTCCACCGTATATCAAAAGTAAACGTGATGTTCAACCAGAAGACGAAGAGCGCTATCAAACGATTTATGCGAAAGAAGAAGGTGCGGTTGCCGCTCCAACAGCAGGTTTACATTTCTCTCGTGAATTAATGAAACGTTTGGAATTGAAAGGAATTAATTTTGCTGAAGTAACACTTCATGTTGGATTAGGTACTTTCCGTCAAGTGGAAGTAGAAGATTTGACAAAACACAAAATGGATTCTGAGCAAGTAATTATCCCTAAAAAAGCTGCGGATATTGTAAACAAAGCAAAATTGTCGAAAAAGAAAGTATGTGCTATTGGTACAACTTCCATGCGCGCAATTGAAACTTCAGTTTCTACAGATAACTTATTGAAAGAATTTAATGGTTGGACAAATAAATTTATCTATCCTCCATACGATTTTACAATTGCAGATTGTTTGGTAACAAATTTCCATACACCGTTATCAACGCTTTTAATGATGATTTCAGCATTTTGTGGTCATGATTTAATGGTACAAGCTTACCAAGAAGCAATCAAAGAAAAATACAAATTCTACTCTTACGGTGATGCAATGTTGATCTTGTAAGATTCAGAAAATAATATCAAATACTGAGAATCCTGTTTTTTTAAGCAGGATTTTTTTTGTTTATACTTTTTAAATCAACAAATTATACAGATTATAAGATGAAACATTCCGATTAAGTTTTATTTCTTTCATGAATGAAAAGACTTTTTATTTTCGAACTAGTTCAAGTCAAACTTGAATGGAAAAATATATAAATCAAACTTAAAATCGAAATTATGTTAGTTGTATTTAGTATTGCTGGATTAATCGCTCTTTTAACCATTTTAGATCATTTCATGAGCAACAATTGGTCGGGATTAACCTCAAAAAACAGAAATGAAACCGTTTTTGCACGTCGACAAAAAGATTACGGAGCATATCAATTAAGAGTTGATTACAGTAGACGTTTACTGGCAATTTTATTGTTTCTTGGAATTGGAATTGGCGGAATGTCATTTGCTTCATTGAAATTCATGAAAACTAAAAAAGTTGATGAACGAAAGGGTTCTACAACAATAATATGTCCTGTCTTTCCTCCTAAGGATATAGAAATTGAAAAACAAGAAACTGAAATCAAAGAAAAAGGAACTCCTCCTAAAAATCAATTTGTATTTCTTCCGCCAAAAATAGAAGACAAAAAAATCGAAGAAGAACTCGAATTAATGGACAAAAATGGTGAAGTTGTTGATGAAAAAATTGAAGGCGATGGAGATGATTTCCGTAAAGGTGACATTGGTAATGACGATGAAATTATAGAAACAATCGTAAAGAAAAAAACAGATCTTGACAAAGAACACGAAGTAGTTGATGAAATCGCTGTATATCCAGGTGGACGTTCTGCAATGATTGATTTCATCAATAGCAATATCCGACTTTCAAGTGTTGAAGGATCAGGGAAAGTATTCGTAAAGTTTTTAATTGATAAAGAAGGAAAAATTTCAAAAGTAATGCCTTTAAAAGATGCTAGAGATTGTTTTGGTTGTTTGGAATCAGCAATCGAAGTGATCAAAGCAATGCCTAAGTGGACTCCAGCAAAAATCGATGGTGAGCCAGTGAAAGCTTGGTACAGTATTCCAATCCAAATTTCGGATGGAATGTAAATGTGTAATTATTTTTTCATAGGAATAGTTTGTTTTAAATTTTAAGGAAGGCTTTCAGAAATGAGGGCCTTTTTTTATTATAAACTCTATAACCAAACAACTATGAAAGTCCAGAAAAAATGTGGAAATGAAGGAATTAAAGTTTTAAAAACTGACAGAAGACTAGATATCTAGTCCAGCTTTGAAATTCAAAGTTCACTATTTGACAGATGTCTACATATCTAGACATCTAGACATCTAGACATCTAGACATCTAGACATCTAGACATCTAGACAAAACTATTTAAAACTCTTCTGAAAGTCAATCAGCAACGAATAAATATCTTTGAATTCAGCAAACGACAATTCTTCGTAAGTATCATACACATCATGATAATGCTTATTCGGTCCAGCTGTGTACATAAAAAACGCCGGAACGCCTTTCTCACTAAAAAAATAATGATCCGAATTAGCAGCTTTTCCACGTGAACCGATTTTCACTAAATATTTTTTCTCTTCGTTGATCTTTTGAATCGCAGTAAATTGTTCTGGAAAGATGGTTGCATTCACGATTGTCGTTCCATCTTCCCCACTTCCCATGATATCAATATTGAACAAAAACTGGATTTTCGCTAAATCAAAAACTGGATTCTCCGTGTAATATCTACTTCCCAACAAACCAGCTTCTTCACCCGAAAAGGCAATGAAAACTATGTTCACTTTAGCAGGATTCAATTTGTAGTAACGCGCCATTTCCAAAAGCATCGCAGTTCCAGAAGCATTGTCATTTCCACCCGGGAAATACGTATCTTTTCCCATTTGACCTAAGTGATCGTAATGTGCTGTGAAAACAAAATACTTTTTCGATTTTTTCTTCGCAGGAATGTATGCAATTACGTTACGTGCCGTATGAGATTTTAACTTAGCGTCAATTGTATAATCAATTGTCCACGATTCTTTGTTCCAATCAATTTGATCCGCTTGAATTTCGATGCGAACATGTTTCATTTGTTCTTGATCGACACTCCACGTAAATTTTGTACTTGTTGTTGTAATTACATCAAATGTAGATTGAAAACTAGCCGCAACTTCTCGTGCTTTTTTCAACGTATCGCCTTTCCAAGTATGAAAAGGAAATAAGAGTGCTAAAGAAATTTTTGATCTACTTCCTGCCTTCGCTGCAGTTTCTGAAATTTTGTTTTTCAAGTCTTTACCATCAAATAAATCTGCCGTATTTACTTTTATCACAGTACGATTTTCAACGATTCCACCGCCAGAACCTGGATCAACTACAAACTGTGAACCTGGAATTAACTTTTTACCATCCATGCTCACATCCATTCGATTTGGAAAGGTATTTACAGTGAAGTCATAAGCTTGAAAAGGTGTGTTCTTAAAAAACGAACAGCCAATTTCTTTGAATTGTTGTGCGATGTATTCCGCAGCAATTGAATCGCCACCATTCACATATCCACGACCATGAAATTCAGGTGAACACAAGGTTTGTAC
>JBKDZA010000216.1:0-8704 GCA_046308455.1 Fluviicola sp. | reverse complement strand
GCACTTCATAACCATCTGGAATTTCTAAAAACAATCCAGTTGGAATTAAGCGACGCTCGAATGGTTTTAAAACAATTGATTCTGTCAAGTTTGCGCGAATGTCCAATCCTGCCGCACCTGCAGTTGCATATGCTGGAAGTTCGTTGGTGCTTTTATTGACAATGCTAATATTCATTTTCGTAGATTATTTTTTATTTAATGCTGTGTTATTTTTGTGCTTCGTCTTTGGTTACTATTAAGCTCACATCTGTTAATTCTTTTGCGATTTTATCCGTTACCCGTTGTTCCAAAGTGAAGGTGTATTTTCCTTTTTGTGGAAATTTTCTGTGCTTAAAATGAAGTGTGTTTTCAACGATCGTTCCGGATTTTTCACCCGTCCAGGTTCCATCAGGGTTTGCGATTTGTATTTGAATTGGATCGCTACCTGTTTCTCCGTTTGGAGCTTTTGCGTGGAAGAAAAACCAAAAGTTATTGTAGGGATAATCTGTCGTATTTCTCAAAGTCACAGAAACGGTATAATAGTTCACTGTATCTGGAATATCCACCACAAAAACAGGCTTCACATCTGCTTCCCACTGATTGTTTTTGAAGGAATACGATTTTGTGTAAATGGGTGCTTCTCCACAAGAAGTAAGAATTACAACTGTAGAAAATACACTAAGAAACAACATCCACTTTTTCATCACACTAGCTTTTTATTCTGGTTTCGGGTTGTTATTATTATTCCCTGGTTTCTTGTTGAAACGACGTTTATTATTCTTCTTTTTCACCTCACCAGTTGCAGCTTGTCCTTCTGTTGGAACGCGATTTTGCTGTTGATTTGGGTTGGGTGCTTTTGCCACAACTGCTTGACCTTTATTCTCACCAACTGGTTTCTGCTGGTTTGGATTCGGTTTCGCAGTTGGATTTGGGTTTGGTTTTACTTGTTGATTTGGATGCGCATTTTGCTGACCTCCGTTTTGATTTTGAGGAGCATTCGGATTGCGTTTTTTCTTTTTGTTTTTAGACTTGAATTTATTGTCAAAACGGTTCAATGAATCTTGTCCAACCACATTGTCATAATCAGGTTCAGTGCTTAAAACTTCTTCTTCGTATGCTTTTAAATCTTGTGGTTTATTTCCGTTTTTATTCATTTGTTGAATTTCCTTCACACGCTCTGGTGTAAGCGCAACAAGTCCGCCACCCATTCCAGATCCACCTTCATACAAAAACCACATTTGACGTTTGAAAACATCTGTTTTAATATGAAAAGCAGAACCTTTTTCCGTGTGGATTTTCACATCCGCTGCTGGGAAAGATTTAATTGCATCCAAGTAAGAATCCAACTCATAATTCAAACAACATTTCAATTTTCCGCATTGTCCGGCTAATTTTTGCGGATTTAGAGACAGTTGTTGGTAACGTGCAGCTGAAGTCGAAACACTTCTAAAGTCGGATAACCACGTTGAACAACACAATTCACGTCCACAAGAACCAATACCGCCTAAACGTTGTGCTTCTTGACGTGAACCAATTTGTCTCATTTCAATACGGATTTTGAATTTATCCGCCATGTCCTTGATCAATTGACGGAAATCTACGCGTCCTTCTGCAGTATAGAAAAATGTTGCTTTCGTTAAATCGCCTTGATATTCCACATCTGAAATTTTCATTTCAAGACCCAAATTCACCGCAAGTGTTCGTGCTTGGAACATCACTTCTGATTCCAATGAACGCGCTTTGATCCATTTATCGATATCTTCTTGAGTAGCAACACGGAGAATTTTTTTCATTTCTCCTGGTTTTTCAGTTACTTCTTTCTTCTTGACCTGTATTCTAGCTAACTCACCAACAACTGATACCACACCGATATCATAACCGGGACTCACTTCAACCACAACTACGTCGCCGACGTTTAATGGAAGATTTTTGGCGTTTCTGTAAAAAGCTTTACGGCTATTTTTGAAACGTATTTCGAGTATGTCGTATGGAGATTGATTACTTGGCAAATCCATGTTTGCTAACCAATCAAAAACCCCTAATTTATTGCATCCGCCAGAACTACAGGTTCCGTTATTTTTACAGCCTTTTGGTGAACCACCGCCAGAGCTACATGACGTACAACCCATAATAATGTATTTGGGTATAAAGTTACTGAAATTTTGCTTCCAAGATTCACCCCCAAAAAGTGACTTATGAACGGTAAAAAGTTAACTACAAAATTGTTTTTTTCTTTTTAACAATAGTCACATAAAAGAATTATATGTTTTCTAACATTAGAAAAATCTTAGAAAGATATTTGTTTTATTTTTCCTTACTTTTTGGCATTGCCCCAAAAAGTAACAAAAAAGTCTAGGCCTGTATAAAAAAGTTTTGAAAAACCACATTTCGTTCCACTGCCAAAACCGAAACTCCTAACTTTGTTATCGCATCGTTTTCAAACTCTGCGACAAAGTGTCGTCAAACAGCAGTTTTGTCCACGCTTCACTTCATTCGTTTTTCTAAACCTTTTTTCTAAGGGCCAATTTAGTTTCTTCAAAAGATTTTAGAATTTGTTCATTAATTTGGAGAACGTTGTTTTTATTTAGAAATCTTTTTCAAAACGGTCACTTGTTTTGACTTGTGGACGCATTTCCACTCGGGTTTGTTTTTGTAAACAGTCACAATCGAGTCAAACGAAACTGGATTCAAAGGATAAGTTCCGGCAATGGGAGCAACAATAATATAAGATGCATCCCTCACATCTGGAAAGGTGTATAAATTGTCACGCAAAGCTAAATGTGGGGACAAAGGCGAGTTACAAGAAACGTTTGCACTTTGTGGAATTTTTTTGATTTCTCGGAAAATTTCGTCTGTATTCCATGGCGTGGAGTAATGTTCTTTTTTGAATACACGAATGTGTTCTTTCGACCAATCAAACTCTGTTTTTTCCATCAAACCTAAGGTTGTTTTTCCAGTAAAATAAATCAATAGTATGGCTGAAAAATAGCGCCATTTGTTCACTTTAATTTTCACAAGTATTCCAGAAAGACCAATAATTAAAATTGGAGCAAATTCAATTGAATACTGAAGGTAAACACCCCAAATCATCGGGCCGTCGTGATATAATTTTTGCAAGAAAATCGGAATTAACATGAAAAGAAAAACAGGTCTCAGAATCAATAATATCATTCCTGAGAAACACAAAGCCATCCAAAATTCTTTTTTTATGTTGTCGAAATAAGGGTTTTCCGTATGATTGATAAATAAAAACTTAAAGTATCCAAGTGGATGTTTTAGAAAAAGTTGCATCGTATCAACTAACCCCGTACCTAAAATTTTATACCGTAAATGATGGTATTCTTTCGTTGAACTTAAATTTGGCATGATGACTCCTAAAACCAAATAAGTATACAACAAACTAATTCCAATTATGATAAATGACGTGTTGCGTTGAAATTTGTCTTTCCAATACAAAACAACCATTCCCATCCCAATAAAAAACAACCAAAGCCCCATGTTTTCTTTTCCAACAAGGATCAGAAACAAAATGATAAATGTCTTTTTGCGGTTTTTCTTTTCCATGAAATAAAAAAGCCACGGAATGAACATCGATGCAACGACACTACTGTGATAATCAAAAGATAACGCAGAATAAAGCCCATAAAACGACAAGAAACAAATGGTCATCAAATGAGCAAGAGGGGAATCTTTGTATTTAAACTCAACGAATTTATAAATTCCAATTGCTCCAAAAAGTAAGGCAACGATTTGAACGATCAACAATGTATAGGTTCCAAAAAGAAAACTTAAAAAGGAAAAGACAGGTAAATAAAAATCAAAATGGTCTGCAAATAAATTTTCCGCTTCTGGTTTAAACAACAATGAATCGTTGAATTGAAAGTTTCTATAATCGTAAAGCGCGTTTGTATATACCCCTAAATCTAAGGCTGATGTTCTTAAATTCGCGTGATTGATGAGTGAAAGCAAACAAAAAATCACAGCAAAAAACAGCAAGATAACTGCTAAAATCTTTTGGTCTTTTGAAAGCAAAAGTGGATTTATTTTATTGAGCTTTAACAATTTGTTTAATTATGTTTTTATTTCGGGTTATTGATTCTTTCTTTCGTACACGGAAATTTTAAAATCCGATTGTCCAATTTCATATTTACCAGGATTCCATAAATAAATATTCATTTCATCACTTTTTGAGCGGTTGGGAGGACTTAAACATTGCAAGTACACTTCAACTTTACCGTTGTTTGCTTTAGCAACAGTTAATTCTTTCACATGTGGCGCTAAATAACCGTAGGCTTTTCCCTTGTGCATAGCCGTAACAGTTAAAAAAGGTCCGTTTAAAAATGCGGTGTCTTTCGCTTCCAAGGTCATCGATACCGTAAACCAAACATGGTCTTTATCTGTAATTTCTCCAAATGTTTTTTTGAAAATAATTGGACTAAATTCTTCACTTGAAAAATTAGTTTTAGAACCAATCATTGAATATGTTTTTGTTTTGTGATAGAGTTTTTTCAAAGGCCAACTTCTCGCTGGGTCGTAGAAATAAGAAACAGATTTAATTTCTTCTGCATTTTCTGGAATTCGTGTACTTAAAAAAGTTGCCCAATAATAATCTTTCGTTGTTCGAACAGGATCTAATACATAATTGCGCAATTGCCACCATTGAAATTGATTCATAAACGTGCACAAAAGGGCAAATACAGCGATTGAAATTTTCAGTGTTCGTGACTTTAATTCTACTAAAAATGCACCTAAACCTATCGCTAAAATTGGATAAGAAGTAATTACAGGTCTACATGAAAAAGCCGCGCCGTACCACCATTCTGTCCAACTAGCAAGTACATAAAAGCTAATCAAAAAGTAGAATAACAAAGCAAAGCGAATTTCTTTTTGCTTGCGGTAAATCAAATACAAACCAATCAATCCTAAAATCATAATAGGCGTGTAGATTAACCATCCTTTTTTGTAACTGAATAAGACTTCAAAAATATATGGATGTGTAAAATCTAATCCAACACCCGCATTTTGATACGAATCGAAAATAAAACTTCCTGTTTTTTTATACCAGTAAAACAATTGTGGAACAAAAATCAACACAGCTAAACTAATTGCAATAAGGAATTGCTTTCTGTGTTTCCAAATTAAGGCGCGTTTTTCTTTGAAACCTGCACGTGAACTAACATTCCAAAACAAAGGAATAAAAAGCGCAAAGACTTCACTTGGTTTCACCAAAGTCATCAAGGCAACAGACAATGTAATTGCAATTAAATGTTTCGTTTTGTGTTCTTTGTGCCATTTGATTGTGAACCAAATCAATAAAGTCATCAACATGAATAAAATGTTGACCGTTTCTAAGTTTTTTATGGTTAAGTGATGACTGTAATTTGTTGCAAAAACAATGATCAGAATAACTAGTGCACTTATTTTTTCGTTGTAAAAATTTAATAGGATTTTACGCAGGAAAGTCAAACCAATGATGGTATAAACAACTCCTCCAATGACCAAACAAAACTGATAGGGTTCACTAAATCCATCCATTGGATAGCCAAAAAGTGCGGCGGATCCATGACCTAAAAGGAAAAATGGCAAATAGAAAATCGCCATTCCGAATAGGAAGAAATACATGGGCTCACCTTTTTCATTTACGCCCAATTGGTAATAGGTATCCGTGTATTTATTTCCTTCGTTAGCTTCTTTTAACCAATCGATGTTTTTTAAACCGGGATCTTGATGAATTACAGTTGCTGGTAAAGGAAGATAATATCCTAAAACATCCCACGACGTTTCATTGTCTTGAACTGTGTTTAGTCGATAAATTGAAATAAAGAGAATACAAACAAGAATTGTGGATTTACTCAGGGTAAAATAAGACTTAAACCCTGAAAATTTACTCAATAGTTCCGCCATTCTTGTGTTAGTTTATAAAAGAACTTCGTTCGTTCTATTATCTGTTTTGCATGTATTCTTCGTTGCGTTTTTTGTCTTCAGGAGAACCCGTGTTACATCCTTTTGATCTTTTCGTGAAGTGGTGAATCCATTTCACTTGCAACATTGCTGGCCAGTAATTGCTTGAGTACCATTGAATAGTTGGTTTCAATTTGTTCATTTCATATAAGCCTGCGAAAGGAATATAGAAGCCAAACGATAAATAATCTCCTTTACGGATACGGTAATCGAACGCCAAATGTGCATGTAATTGTGCCATAAAGTTGCGTTGATATTTAATTCCAACAGCTTGATTTCCAGCAAACGAGTTTTGATCACCTTTTAATATATTGTAATTGAAATTTGCTCCCAAACCTGTTTCTAAATGCCATCTATCACTGATTTTTGTAAAACGATCTGCCGTAAATCTTCCCGTTAAATAACCGTTGTAGAATTTACTTACATAATCTTGGCTTGCGTTTGTTGTTTGATTCAAAACTGTTGTCGTTTCTTTTCCGCCTAAATAATTGAATCCCAATCCCCAGTCACAACGATGAAACAAATTCGATTTCACTCTTTTAGCAATAAATCCTTCTTTGTTTTTGTTTCCAAGTGCTACCAATAAACGCGATTCCTTCAAGCGGTAATGTGCCATTCCGATATCAATAAAACCCCCGATTCTTCCAGCAGGATCAATTTCTCCAGACATTGGTCGATTGGTTTCATCTGTAAAATCGTATGTAGTGTTTTTGAGTTTTGTGAAAGTATAATTGGGCCCAAATGTAATTTGTAGACCGTTTTTAGTGATATTTCTCACATCTCTTGCTCCGCCAAAAAAGTCTTTTCTACTTTTTCCGTTGAAATTTCTGTTCTTTTGGGCATTCGTTGAAACAACCAAAAACAGGGCAAATACGACAAATAAACTCTTCTTCATACCTTACTTTTTTTACAAATATCGACTATTTTAGGAAATGTTACGAAACTAATTCAAGAAGTTTATCCATTACAAATTGTTCATTCCACTTTTCATGAATTCCATCAAGTGTCATAATTTGTGCCATAATTCGGTCTTGTTCTTTCCCGTTTTTCAATGCATCTGAATAACGAATATGAGAAAAAGTAACTTGAGAATACAAAGGCATCCATTTTTCAGGATACAAATTCGCGAATTTTGCTTCAATCTTTTTGCGCAACAAGAAATCAGGATCTCAAGTTAAATCACGCATTTCAATATAAGTGTAAAGATCTAAATCTAAGATTGCATTTCCGTCTGGCACACGTTGTTCAGAATATTTATCCAACAATCCGTCCCAATTGTCATTCGCCTCAGTTAGCATTTGATCGAAAACAGTACAATCTTCAAACCCACAATTCATTCCTTGCCCATAAAAAGGAACAATTGCGTGCGCTGCATCACCAACTAAAGCAATTTGATCTTTGTAGTTCCAAGGCTCACATCTCACCATTATCAAATTAGACGTTGGATTGTCGAAATAATCGTCCAATAAAGTAGGCATTAAAGGAATTGCATCTGGGAAAGTTTTGTTGAAGAAATCTGAAACTTGTTCGCGTGTTTGTAAACTTTCGAAAGACGTTTCTCCCTTCATTGGAAAGAAAAGTGTACAAGTAAAACTACCATCCAAATTTGCCAAAGCGATCATCATGAATTCGCCACGCGGCCAAATGTGCAAGCAGTTTTTATCCAATTTATGCGTTCCATCAGCATTTGCTGGAATAACCAATTCTTTGTAACTGTGGTCTAAATATTTTTGGGAATAATCGAAGAATTGAACTGATTTTTGCATACGTACACGAACTGCAGAATATGCGCCATCTGTTGCAAAAACATGTTCGAATTGGTGTTTTTCTTGTTGATTCACTTCTGTATTGTTGAAGGTCAATTCATTTGTTTTCAAGTCAATATCTTGACATTTACGGTTGAAATTGTATTCAATATTCGGGAAATCGTCGGCTAAGTTCATCAAGCGTTGATTCAATCCACCACGCGAAACAGAGTAAATTGCTTGATCTTCTTTTCCATATGGTTGGTAGCTCAACGTTCCGTCTAGGGCATGCATACAACGTTTGTACATTGGAATCGCGATTTCTTTAATGTCTTCCGTAATTCCCGCCAATTCTAGTGCTTTCCATCCACGGTCAGACAAAGCAAGGTTGATGGATTTTCCGGCAATTAATTTCGCTTTTCGTAAATCAGGTCTGCGTTCAAATACAGTTACATGATAACCTCTCTTTGCCATCAATATGGCTTGCAAGCTTCCTACCAATCCCGCTCCAACAATTCCAATTTTTTTCATACTATTTCTTTTTTAACTACAAAGCGCATAAAAAACACTAAGAGCTATTTTTACTTAATTTGTATCGTTCATCTTTGATGAATAAACCGCTTTGGCCCAGAGGCGCAAAGAGTTTCTTATTCATCAACTGGTTTATTCACCACTTTTTTTATTTCAAACTTCAATTTTATTTCAAAATGTAGCAATCTCATTTTCTGATAATTGCTTTTGAACATCTGCAAACGGACTTTTATATCTTATCATCGATTCCTTTGCGATTCTGCGCCTTTGCGGTTACATAATCTTTAGATTATCAATTTTGTAAGAAGAGCTCGATGCTGTTTGCCAAGTACCAAACGTCTTCAAAAGAATTGTACAAAGGTGCCGGAGCGACGCGGATCACGTTCGGTTCGCGCCAATCTGCAACTACGCCCTCTTCTGAAATAAAATTAAACAACTCTTTTCCCTGTCCGTGCAATAAAATCGACAACTGTGCTCCACGTTGCTTT
>JBKDZA010000215.1:0-7143 GCA_046308455.1 Fluviicola sp. | reverse complement strand
ATTGCCAACAACTCCAATAATTTCAGCTGGAGGACCAACGACTTTCTGTACTGGGGGTTCAGTAACTTTGACTGCTTCTGCAGGAACATCTTACTTATGGTCATCTGGTGAAACGACACAATCAATTACAGTTTCAACAGGCGGGACATACACCGTTCAAGTTACGAATGCTTCTGGATGTCAATCTGCAGCAAGTACAGGAACTGTTGTAACAGTTAATGCTTTACCAACAACTCCAACAATCACTGCTGGAGGAGCAACAACATTCTGTTCTGGAGGTTCAGTAACATTGACCGCTTCAACAGGAACAAGTTATTTATGGTCTTCTGGTGAAACAACACAATCAATTACGGTTTCTACAGGTGGAACTTATTCAGTTCAAATAACAAACGCTTCAGGATGTCAATCAGCATCAAGTGCAGGAACAACGGTAACTGTTAATCCAAGTCCAGTAATCAGTAATATTGGATCTTCTAATCCAACAGCTTGTGGGGCAACAGATGGTTCAATTACAATCTTGTCAACGGAGCCTGGAGATTTATCTTGGACTGGAACTGCAACAGGTTCATTGACGAATCCTACATTCCCTGCAACAGTGAATGGTTTAGGAGCTGGTTCTTATACATTTACTTTGACTTCGGCTAATGGATGTGTTTCAAATACAACATTTGGAAACTTATCGGATCCAGGAGCACCAGCAACTCCAATTATCACAGCAAGTGGATCATTGACATTCTGTGATGGTGGAAGTGTTGATTTAACTTCTTCTGCTTCAACAGGAAATACATGGTCTTCAACTGAAACAACGCAAACAATTACAGTTACATCTTCTGGAACTTATACAGTTACAGTAAGTGTTGCAGGTTGTTCGTCAACTTCAGCACCAGTAACAGTTGTGGTGAATCCAAATCCAGTTGTGACTTTAGTATTAGAGCAAGATTCAACTTGTTTAACGAGTCCAACACTTGTTCTTAATGGCGGCTTACCTTCAGGTGGAACTTACAGTGGAACAGGAGTTACATCTGGAGCATTTGATCCTTCAATTGCTGGATTAGGTTCACATGCAATTACTTATGATTTGGTAGATGGAAATGGATGTTCTGGAAGTGCTACTCAAAACATCGTTGTTACTGATTGTAGTTCAATTGATGAAAATACAATCTCAGTTGCTTTGTATCCAAATCCAACTTCTGGAGTATTCACAATTGAATCATCGGAACAAATCGAAGAAATTGAAGTATTCGATAACTTCGGAAGAATCGTACTAAATAAAAAAGGTTCAAACTCAAGTGCAACTATTGATTTATCAATTTTCGCAGATGCAGTTTATACGGTTAAAATCAAAACATCAAACTCAATCTCAACACAAAAATTGACATTGAAAAAATAGTTTTTTAAATTTTGAACGAAAGGGTCACACTAGTTGTGGCCCTTTTTTATTTTAAGAAGTAGGTACATTTACAAATTCTATTTTTAACTTCGTTCAGAAAATAATTCAACAATGCGCAAAATTAAAATCAATTCACACGGTCATATTTTACCGGAGCCTTCTGAGATTCCAAAATTTATGAGAGATAAGAAATTATTTTGGATTGATGAAGACAAAAAATTCATGCGTCAAGATGATTGGTCGCGTCCAATTACTGATCCTAGTTTCTTTTTCAATGAAAAATTGGAATGGATGGAAAAGTATAAAATCGACCATGCTGTAATGCTGAATCTTTCTCAAGTTTATTGCAACGGATGGACAAGACAAGATACGTATGATGCAATACGTTGGCAAAATGATTTCAATGCAAGTGTACAGCAACGAATGCCTTCAAAATTCACATCTGGTTTTGTAGTTCAACCACTTTATATGGATGATGCCTTAGCTGAAATTGAACGTTGCGTTGAAAAATTAAACTTAAAAGTTCTGTGTTTACCAACTCATTTTTTAAATGCTGAAGGTGAATGGCTTTCTGTTGCGGACGATTCTGTTCTTCCAATTTATGAATTAGCAAATCACTATAATTTAGCTATTGAAATTCATCCGTATGATGGAGAGAAAATGGTGAAATTAAAAGATATTTATTGGCGCTTTCACTTGGTTTGGATGATGGCACAAACAGCAGATACTTTACATGTTTTTACCTTGAAAGATTACGTGAATCGTTTTCCGAATATGCGTACTTGTTTCGCACATGGATGTATGCTTGGACAAGCGAACTATGGTCGACGTTTACAAGGATTTGATGGTCGTCCAGATTTGTTCGAAGGAAGTCAAGATCCGCGTTGTTCTTTGGCACATCCAAATTTGTTTTTCGATACCTTGGTGCACGATTCATACACTTTACAATTACTAAAAACACGTGTGGGTAGCTCACAAATTGTAGCTGGTTTAGACGATCCGTATCCACTAGGGGAAATGGAAGGTGTTGCTCGTTCTTATCCCGGAAGAGTTATCGATTTTGCAGTTGAATCTGGAATTTTGACTCAAAAAGAATCCGATGATATTTGGCACTCAAATGTGTTGAGATGGTTGGGAGTTAATTCATTACCTATTTAATATTTGAGATGAAATTTCTTTTGTTTTTTGTCTCTTTCATTTTTGTTCAAAGTTTTTTTGGACAAATTGAAAATCATTCGCGAATAAAATTTCAAAGAAGTTTAGGAGATCAATATGGTCTTGACCAATATACAAATGGATTGTGGGCTGAAGAATATACTAATTACGAAGTAAATGGAAAACTGGAATTCAAAAGTTCATTCAAATCACTACCAAAAAATCAAGCTGGTAAAGTAATCGTAAGTTATTTAGGATTGGACACAATCGATATTAGACAAGTTTCAATTACAATAAATAAAACGAATGAGAAAATAAGTTTTGATCAATTAGATAAACATCGAATTGAAATAGATCTTCCCGCAAAAAACGCTGATTATACCGTAAATATTAAATACAATTCAGCATTAATTAAACAATTGAATGTTGTTGTTTATGATGAACTCGTTAAAAAGATTTCCTTAATTCCTCTCAATGGAATTATCTTAAATAAAGACAGTATTGAACAAAATTTGAATCGATATTGCAAGATTGCAAATGTTCGTTTTGAAGTTAAAATATATCCTGATTTTTCACCAAATGAATTATCGGGAATGAAACAAATCAAAAAAGGTTCAAAAAATAGAGATCAATATACGAATCAAATGCGGTATATCCGAGACCTTTTTATTACTGAAAATCCATCGTACGATAAAACAATTCCCTTGTTTTTTGTGGTCAATGAATTTGAAGAACCTCTAAGAACGGAATATGGTGTTAAAAATAAAGCTTTAGGTTTTGTAGCTGAAGAAAATCTTCCCAGAAACTTATTGCGACTTTATTTGACTGGTCCACTTGGAGCTAAATATGTGGATGAAGAGTTTGAAAAAAGAAAAGGTGTTACCAATAATATCTTAGACGGAAATGATGGTTTCGAACTGCGAAAATCACAATGGGAATTGTTGCGAAATGGAACTTTGGTTATTTCGTATAATGATGACTTCGAACACGTTATAACAAATAATGGAATCGTTGGATATTACACTTGGGAACTCAATGAAGACGGAACAATTAAAATTAAAAAAGGCGATTTTTTATCTACCATCAATCGACCATTTAAGAAAAATACTTTTTCCTACCATTTAGAAATCACATCAATTTTCTACAAGACTTTATTTTCGATTTATGGGAAAGAAGTGAATTTACTCCACATTTTAGGTGTTTTAGTTTTACTTGTTGTAGGAATTTGGTTGGGTCGAAAATTAAGGAAATGGCTCAAATTAAAATACAAGAGATCAAGATTTATTCGCTTTTCTTCGCGCTTCGTTCAATGGGGATTTATTTGGGTCGGAATTTATTTCTACATCGAACTTATTGATTTAGGATACTCCATGTTTGAAGTACGAAATGGAGAAATCAAAGAATTAGAAAGTTTAACCATTCAAAACGCTCACCAACTTTTAGCTGAAAACATGCATCCAAGGAAGTTAGAGGAAAGTAAAATTTGCTCTGAAATCATTGTGAAAAGTGAAAATCAATATGAAATGCTTCAACGTAAACCCGTGTTGTATTTTGAAGGCAAATTGAAAGTTAATAAATTGGTTTCATTGAAATTTAAATCAAGTTCGGATAGTCTTATTTTAAAGGATTATGGTCTAGCTGAAGAAGCAAAAAGTCATTATTTGGTTTTAGTAGAAAAAGATGAATTTGGAAATAAAAATACGCGTGTTTACAATCATTTAGGAATTGAATTGAGTAAGAAAGTACTCTTGCCTGACCCAGCGAAACGCGTTTTAGTCTTTGTAAATGGTTACCGCCCAACGTCAATGGGAAATTCCTTGGAACAGAATATCAACGACATCAAGAATAAAGGTTTGGAATTTCCAGATTCATACAATCAAGTTTTTAGTTACGATCGTTACAATTATTGGCATCCATGGAACGCAATTGATGATTTATTCAAAGAACGCATGTTGCCAAATGAAGTGTATTATGCGGATGGACATCATTCAGTGGAAACATCCAACCACAGAAGCTTAATCAATTTCAGTACACTTTCTGCAACTTATCCAAAACGTTGTTCCAATCCCAAAAAACACAAATGTTACTACATGTCGGGTGTGAAAGGGAAAATTTTAGGAAGTAGAAAAATTCAATCGTATAAAGCGCATCGAACAAAACCGAATAGAAGAGGGTTTGAAAAACGAAGAAGAGCGGGACGAATTGCTGGTCGAAATATTTTACAATTACTAAATGAACGACCAAATTCATCTGAAAATGACACCATTTTTATTGTCGCACATTCGATGGGATATGCCTATTCATTAGGAATGATTGAAGTTTTACGAGGGAAAATCAATTTTGGAGATTTTTACATTTTAGCTCCAGAAAATGCGAGTGCTGGAAAAGTAATTTTGTCCGAATGGAAATCCGTTTTTCAGTATGGCTCAAATTTCAATGAGAATGGAAAAGACAAACCATGTTTACAAGACGGAATTGCTCCTCAAGCAGCATGTGGTGGTCTTTCAGAAGACGAACGCTTGTATATTCCAAGAAAAAACTACAAGCAAATAGGCTTTTTTGATTCACATTTTGTAGGATATTATACGTGGCTGTTTACTATTCCCGAAGGGGAGAAAGGGGCAGTGAGAAAACACTAGATTCAGTAAAATTATGAATGATTAATTATCAATTATTAAAAAGTCTACAAATCAAAACTGAAACTTAGAATTAAATACGAATTGTTACGCCGTTAGAGCAATCAGAGTGTTTTAGTTTTGTTAAAAGTTCCAAAAGAAAATTTGTTTAATCGATTCTTTCCTAAGTTTAGGTAAATTTCAATGACATGATTTATCGCTTACTATTCGTTTTCACAGTGCTGTTGTCCTCTTGTTGGGCGCAGGAATCTACTAAAAATGCGACAGTAAATCGGATGGAAAGAACGATCACTGAGTTTGATTCTACTATAACAACCATCCATATTTTCGTTGCCTTGTGTGACAACAAATACCAAGGAAATTGTTCCTGTTCCAGCAAAAATAGGGAACGGACAAGATCCCAACAACAATTTGTATTGGGGATGTGGAAATGGAATCAGAACCTATTTCAAAAAAAGCAAAGAATGGAAGTTCCTAAAAACACAAAAAGTTGATTCTATTATTTTGGAACGATTGGTCTTCAAACATGTCTCGAAAAATATTTACCTAGTTGCAGATGCCTATGATGGAAAAGAAATTCAGCAATGCATACGAGAATTCTTGAATGCCTCTGCAGGAAATGGAAAAGACACCTTACACGTAAACAACAAAATCATTGGAATTGCTGGAAATGCGAAGTTGGTTTCTTACATTGGTCACGATGGCTTGATGGATTTTACCTTAAATGAAACCTTCAAAAATACGGATGGAAAACAACGATCGGTCATAATTTTAGCATGTTACAGCAAACGGTTTTTTAGTCCACATTTACAAGAAGCAAACGTAAAACCCTTGGTTTGGACAACGCATTTGATGTGTCCGGAAGCTTACACGATCCACGACGCACTAACAGGTTTTGTAAACAAAGAATCGGACGAACAAATCCGCACAAGAGCAGCGAAAGCTTATGCTTTGCATCAAAAATGTGGAGAGAAAGCTGCAAGGAATTTATTGGTAAAAGGATGGTGATTTTTAATTCAGAAATTAGAAATTAGAATGCAGAATTAAGAGGTTGACAAGTTTAATATTCCATTAAAGTCATTTCCGTGAATTCGGAGACTTAAAAAATGTTGTTTATTGACCAGGAAATTGTTTTCAATCTTTCTTGAATCATTTTTAATGTTTCCAAAACGGCTTCTTCTTTTGGTAATTCTCCATATACCAAATTTTTAAAATCACCATTATAGACTATTTTAAGTTCATTCCAAATCGTTTCTAAATCTTTGAAAAATAGCGCTTCATTTGGATGGTGATTCAGCCATTTATTGTTATTTCTAAAACTCACTACATCATCATTTGCAACTTTTAGCAACAAATCATCAAAGTTTTTTGAATGGAAAAATTTTATAAACTCTTCTTGTTTTAGTAATTGGTGTAAATCGTAGGTGTGCCGAATCTTTTTCTTCAAATCATCTATTTGATTTTCACCATAGGAAAAGCGAACCAAACTCATTATTTTTTCGCAAATGGTTCTTATGGGTTCTAATGCTAATAGGTCAAAAGGAAGTAGCCCATTTTCTTTTGCAATTTCGGATTGATTATTATCCATCATCATTTGACCAACAAAAGAAACGATACTTTTTGTTGTGTATGGTTCGTAATATCCCAACCAATTAGATTCCAAAATGATAGCATTTCTAACTTGTCCGTAATCGCCTTTAAATTCTTTGATATAAGCATGAGCCGTTTTTCGATTCATTCCCATTTTATGCGTAATACCTTCGATAGTTACTTCAGGTAAAACGGCTTCTACAACGGTACTTACAACTTTTAATTTTGCTTTTAACCTCAGTTCGATTATAAATTCTTATCAGATCGCCTATAAATGCTCAGATTTGAGACGAAAGCATGATGGATTGGCGGGCCAATTCGAATGTTTTTAACGAAAAAGATGAGATTTTATAGGTGATTTTACGTTATAAA
>JBKDZA010000214.1:0-1801 GCA_046308455.1 Fluviicola sp. | reverse complement strand
TTTCTATTATAGTCAAAATCAATTTACTATAAGTGGCTATCTATTTGAAGAAATCTCGGGCGAACCTCTAATTGGTGGACAAATTTCAGTTCCACAAGTTAAAAAGAACATTCAAACGAATGAATTTGGTTTTTTCTCTTTGACTTTAAACGAGGGAAATTATACCGTCTATTTTTCAGGTGATGGATTAAAAACAGATTCACTCAACATCCAACTTACTGAAAACAAGACAATCAATAAGTACTTAAAACAAGACGCTACAGATATTGGAACTGTTGAAGTTTCTGCTAAAAGAGATGAAAATTATAATTCCACAAAGATTGGTCAAATACAAATTGACATGGAATTGGCGAAAAAACTTCCCGCTTTTATGGGCGAAGTGGATATCATAAAAACATTACAATTAATGCCTGGAGTATCTTCAGTTTCTGAAGGTGGACAAGGGTTTTATGTGCGTGGCGGTGGTCCTGATCAAAACTTAGTTCTTTTGGATAACGCACAAGTTTATAATGCTTCTCACCTTTTTGGTTTTTTCTCTGTTTTCAATGCAGATGCTGTAAAAAACGTCAACTTAATAAAAGGAAGTATTCCTGCAAATTATGGTGGACGTTTGTCATCCGTTTTAGAGGTAAACATGAACGAAGGAAATAACAAACAGTTCAAAGTAACTGGAGGAATTGGATTGATTTCATCTCGTTTAACTGTTGAAGGTCCAATTGTGAAAGACAAAGCTTCGTTTATTGTTTCTGCACGAAGAACATATATTGATGTGTTCATGAAAGCCTTTACAAAACCAACAAGTCCATTCGCAGGTACAACTTACTATTTCTATGATTTCAATGCAAAAATAAATTACCGTCTTAGTCCAAAAGATAAATTGTATTTAAGCGGTTATTATGGAAAAGACTTGTTCAATTTTGGTAATCAAGAAGCGGATTTTAATGTTCGAATGCCTTGGGGAAATGGAATCGTTTCTGGTCGTTGGACACACCAATTCAATGAAAAATGGTTTGCAAATACAACTGTAAACATGACAGATTATTTGTTCTCCTTTGGTTCTGAACAAGATCAGTTTCGCTTTGAATTGAAATCTGGAATTCGGGATTATGGTGCGAAAACAGAGTTCAGCTATTATTCTGGAAAACGACATACGGTAAAATTTGGAGCCGACTATTTATTCCACACGTTTACTCCAACATCTGTTTCTGCTTCTCAAGAAGAAACAGTATTTGATACTGGAATTGCTCAAAAATTATACAGTCACGAATCAGGAGTTTTCATTCAAGATGAATTAGATTTAAACGAATTCATCCGAATTAACGCAGGTGTTCGCTACAGTATGTATCAATTTGTTGGTCCATTTACAAGATTCGTAAAAGGAAATATTTCAAATCCGGATAGTTCTGTTACTTATGATAAAAATGACTTGATCAAATTTTATCATGGAATTGAACCTCGAATTTTCGCACGTTTTCTTCTAAAAAATAAAAGCTCCATCAAAGCTGGATTCACAGTTAACAATCAATATGTGCATTTAGCAAGTTTAAGTGCGGTTTCTCTCCCGACTGATATTTGGTATCCAACTACTGACATCGCCAAACCACAAAGAGGATGGCAAGCAAGCGCTGGATACTTTAAAAACTTCAAAGAAAATCGTTGGGAAACATCTGTTGAAATTTATTACAAGCACATGAAAAATGTGATCGAATACAAAGAAGGTGCGCTTCCTGCTGACAATGTTTCAGACAATCCCGACAATTTATTGGTCTTCGGTAAAGGTTGGAGTTATGGTGTTGAATTC
>JBKDZA010000213.1:0-16963 GCA_046308455.1 Fluviicola sp. | reverse complement strand
CGGTCAATAAAACAAAGAGATTCAAGTGTTGATTTTGGTCGCCGTAATAACTCAAATAGGGAAGATTGGGTCCTGAAATAACTGGAGTAACTTGTACGGGATAAGTTTGTGAAAATACAGAATTTAGAATGAAGAATGCAGAGAGAGTTAGTACAAAAGATTTTAGTCTTTTCCATCCTCTTAATTCATAATTCATCATTCTTAATTTAATCTTCATTATTTTATCAATTTCATTCACTTTCAACATTTCCGAAATCCGCTATTCGCAATCCGTAATTATCTAAAAAGAATAATTCACATTCACCACTACCGTTAAATTCTTCGGTTCCAAACTTCCCGCAACAACTGCAAATCGGTGCGAATAATTAGCATTCATTGCCAAAGATAACGAACCATATTTTTTGTCCCACAACTTCGGACTCATACTTGCCCCCATGCGTAAGTTCATTAAGTGTGAAGTCAAACTACCGTCCTTAAATTGTTGGTTGTAAACGGCTCCAAACTGTGTACTCAATTTCTTTTTAAATAATTTTTTCTGTACACTCATTCCAGGACCGAAATATTCGTTTCTCAGCCCCATCATCTCTGATTGATTGTAATTCGCTGTAGCAGAAATAGACAATTCTTTTTCTTTGAATTGCATCGAAAAGGAAGACATCGCTGAATGAACGTTCACAGGAGTTTCATCTGAGTCAACATTGAACCCAAACGCAGCAGCATCTTGCAACCTTCCGGTAATGTTCTTACTTTGACTAAACACATAGCTTCCAGTCAACGCTTTTTTCGTTTTCGTTCCAAAACTATAACTCGCCAAGGCATTCATGGATTGTGAAACTTGATAGACATTCATCGTGTCAAACAAAATATTGTAATACGGATCAGCAGCTGGGTTCGTACGTGTAAACGAAGCGAAATTCGAATAATTCACACTCGTAACCATTCCTTTCAAAGGTTGACCAGAAATCGCTACATTTCCCACCCAACGTTTCAATTGCATGCTTTTGTCTTGCGATAAATTATTGCGTTGATAGCCCGTGTTCACTGAAATACTTAGTTTTCCTTTCAATAAATTAAAATTTGGGGCAATCGTGATGTTTTCCAAATCGTTGTTGAAATACAATGCGCCTAAAGTGGCATAGTTGGGATCAACACGCTCATATTTGAATGCAACGTTGACAATTTTTGACTTGAAATTGAGTGCACCATTGTAAGCATTGGACGAGGTAGTTGAACTGTTTCCGTTTGCAAGTTGCCTATAAAAACCAACACGTGATGAATCGATTCCAGAAAGCAAAATATTGCGCGTAAGAACAGAATTAGCAATTTCAGTTTGAACATCAAAGTGCTTTCCAATAGGAGCTTTTCCTATAAAAGAAGTCACCAAATTGTCTTGTGGAAGCAATTCTGTATTGGGAGCAAAGAGTTGTAAACTTTTAGGATCATCGCTTGCTTTTAAGAGAATAACAGTCGCACTATAACCTTTCTTTTCATAGCCAAAAGAAAAAGCGCCTCCCATTCTTCTGTAGGAAACGGTAGTAGTATTGTTCACTGTTGCATCGTATTCAATTGCTTTTTTCAATCTTCCACCAAAGGCTTTGAATTTCCAGTTTTTCGGACTTAATTCCACACCAGCACCAGCAAATGGTAAACCGCCATATGTATACGAGCTAAAACTCATGGATGTAATTCCAATATGCGACTTAAACCATTTGTAGCTCGGGTGAAGCGCTGTCATATTGAAAGGTTGTGTGTAGCTTTTTTGGCGATTGCTAATTGAATAGGTAAAAGGAAGTGAAACACCAAGAACAGTGAAATTTAAATTCCCTGTCGCGACCCAAGCAAATGGATCTCGTGTTTGAGGCTGATCGTCAACAGCATTGTAAGTCGTATTGAAACCTACACCACCACTCACTTTCACAGCATCTTTCTTCGTCAATTGCTCCAAATCTTGGGCAAAACCAACAAAAGAAAAAACACTTATTAGAAATAAAAGCAGGTAGTGTTTCATCATGGCTCAAAGACTATTGGAATACTACGTGCATCATACGTTGATGTGATCACAATGCGATAAGTTCCTGCACTTGCTGAACTTGGAAAGTTGAATTGTTGCAATACAGTACTATTCGTTCCGAAATTAAACATTCCCTCAATGGGTTGGGATAAACTATTCACCACAACGATGGAATAAGCCTGTTCAATTCCGAATGCAATGTCCACTTCAAATTGTCCGTTTGTAGGATTGGGGTAAACAGAAATAGTTTTGATTCCTAAAGTATCGAAAGATGAGAAGTAATCAGGTTTGGTATTCGTAACGTGGAACGTTTTTGTGAACGAATACGAGCATGAATCAATGTAACCTGTTAAAGTGACTGAATACCATCCTGTATCAGCAAATTGTGCAAATGCAAGTGAATCTGATACAAATGAAATACTTGCACCTACTGGAAATTCCCACGCAAGTGAATCAAAACCATTGAAAACTGTTGTGTTTACAAAAGCTAAGGTATCACCCAATCCAGAATAAGTGGTCACTAAGAATTCCAATGCTGGACCTGATTCAGCACCCGTTAAACTTGAAGTAAAGTCGTAAATACACCCTAAAGTATCTTGAATGGAAATGGTATAAGAACCCAATTCCAAGCCTTCGAAAAGAGGGTTTGGTGTAAAATTGATATTGTCAATTGCATACGTATATCCTCCAGCACCACCTGAGACACTGACAACTTGTAAACTTCCACTACTTTCACAAGCAGCAAAACCTTGGATTGTTGCAGATATTGGAGCTGTAATACTGACGAAAACAGTATCGTATCCAATACAACCAGAAGGAGTATTGACTTGTACGCTTAAAGTATCGTTTCCACCAGTTATTGAAGTAGAATTTACGGTTGAACCAGTATTCCATAAATAGGTCATCGCCTCCGAGTTGTTTAAAGGAGAAACATTTACTGTAACAGAAGATCCAGGACAAACCAATGTGTCATTTCCGCCCGTTAACAACAATTCATTCGTACGCAATACTTCAATAGTATCTCGATTCACACATCCATTCAAAAGACTTTCAACTTCATAGTAATACGTTTCAGTTGTATCAGCAGTAATTGTTGGCAAGCCAGTTTGAATTGATAAACTATCCAACCAGCCTTCAATTACTTGTCCTCCAGTTTGTTGATGCGTTAAAACAACAGTATCACGCGAACAATTCAATGTGGTTCCACCAATTGTAGTTCCAACAAAAGGTAACGAGAAATCAAAATAAATAACCAACTCATTGGTATCCACACAAGAATTGTTTAGGTTGACCGTAAAATACTTATATGTTCGGATATCATTAATTGCACTTGCTTGGTCTGCTTCAGTAATTTGTAAAACATCCGTTCCAGTTGTGAGCCATTCGATAGTTGCATTTCCAGCATTTGGATCACCTGGAAAAATTGCACATTGAACAGTCAACGAATCTGTAAAACAGTTTAAAGTGTCATATCCAATTACATTACTATCTAGAGAATAAGCAGGTAAATACGAATCAACAAAAACAAAATCTGTACTAAAATAAAATTCAGATAATGTGTTTTTGCAGCCATTCAAGTTACTTGTTGCATACAAATTGAAGTTATTTTCTGAGAAAGAATAAATGGTATGTGGATTTGAATATTGAATTGTTGTATCACTATTAAGCGTCCAATAAACCGAGCAATTCGGGATATTTGCGTTAATGACTAAAGAGTCAGTGCTACAAACCCAAACTGCTGGTGAAGCAACTAAACTATCTTGTTCAATTGTGGGTAAAGTAAAATCTTGTGTGATAAAGAGTGAATCTTTGCGCTTACAACCAAAGTCTGTATCAGTTACCTCAATATAATACCAACCATCAGGATAAGTCGCTCCAGAAGTACCAACACTTCCTATTTTTAGGGAATCATTGTTTGTTCCGGGATTTCCCGAGTTGTATGTCCAAGCGTAATCTAAATTCATAAAACTTGACTGAGCAACCAATTGAATCGAATCGTGGTTGCAATCAAACTGTGTAAAATCAGAAATCAGATTGATGTCTGGTTTTGGGTGAACAGTTATGATTTGTGTAAGTGGATTTGCAAATTGGTAATCGGTTGCAGTATTACAAGTTGAAAAGGGAGTAATAGTAAGTGTTCCTGATGTTGCATTATTCATAAATCGAATCTTCAAAGTAATCAATGATGTTGTGGAAGAATTGACTATGAAATTTGGTGTTGCTGTAAACCAGTTTACTCCATTATCAAATGAATATTGAACATTAGAACCAGTGTAGTTATACATATACCCATCACAGTTTTTTACTCCATAGAATGAATATGTACCATCGTCTCCAGCACAAACAGAAGGTGTTGTTGTCACGAGTGGTTTTGGATGTTCAGGTTCAAGACAGTATACAGCTAGTCCTTTTCGAGTTGAACCTGAAGCGGAAGTCATTGTGCGTTCAGAAACAAATAGAAATCCATGTCCAACCATTAAATTATTTAATGAATCCAATTTTGTATTTGTTGAAGTATTGATGTTGATTGTTGAACCAACTTGAGCAATTGACAAATATCCAGTACTTGTATTCACTGAAAAACGCTTTAAAGTATTTGGATTCGTTGCTGAATATTTATATATAAATACATCTCCATTGTAGCTTTCATTTGCTCTTGAATCTTGAAAATCTAATGGCAACTGAAAATTTGAAGGAGATGGAAGTGTGCTGTAAAATATTGAACCACTAGAGGGAAGAGGTGAAGTAGTCTTGAAAAGAAATGAGTTTTGATATTTTGTAACAGGTCCAGAATCGTGATATGTCAGAGCAATACCTGTTGAATCATTAATTTTATTTAAGGACTCAACTCGAAATAAATAATTGTTGTTTATCGAATTATCCCACGAATGAAACTGCGTATTCTGTAAAAAGGAATTTGATAATTTTGTGAAATAGGCTGTAGGTGCACCTGTCACAAAGACATTACTCCCTTGATTATAAAGAGCGTTTGCATAACTATTTGAAGGAAATGCTGCACCACATTCTGTTGCATCGATAATATCACCAGCACAGAAATTAGAAGTTGAAACATAAGTGAATAAACTGGGGTTAGTTAAACTAGGATCTGCTTTCAAAGCAAAAAAAGAATCTTCAGTCAATGGGGTTACACCAGAAAGTGCAACTTTGTAAAAAGACCCTGCAACTAATAGTGTATCTCCTTTAACAACTAAATCAAAAACTCCTCTAGGGATTGAATTACTTGTTGAATATTCGAATCCACCGCCATAAATATTTAATCCATCTAACAAGTCATAATTAAAAGATGTTAGTGTAAAATATTGATTAGTAGGTGCACCTACTGTTCTTGTCATTGCTAACAAACAACTTTTTAATTGTCCATTGATAGCATCGAATGCACCACCAATCATTAATACTTCCTTCGTCCCAATTGTCAAAACTTCAATTGAACGAAACTCTGTGTCACTGCCTCCAATTGAAGTTATTGGATTAAAGTTTGTACCTGTATTGATTACTGTGAAATTATTTGCGTTCACAAGTGCAAAACTTTTACGAGCTTGCCCTCCAATGGAATCAAATTTTCCAACAACGGCAAAAGCATTCACAGAAGGAATGTATTCTACATCATGAATGACACCACCAACATTTAAGTTCAAATTGGTCGTTCGCAATGTTTGAGAAAAACAAAACGATGAAAGGAATATGAAAAAGGTAGTAACAACTGTTAGTCGCATCTATTTCTTAATTTAGAGGAACAAATAAACTAAAATTTAAACTTTTAAACAAATAAATGTTAACTTTTACTGAAATATTTCTATTTTAGCGTCAAATTAAAGTTGAAAACCTTGAAATTTCTCACCTGTTTTTTCGTCTTTTTAAGTCTAAATTTTAAGTTCTTTGCTCAGGAAGATAGCCTGAAAGTAAACCGTATTTTAGCATTGTGTGAACGCATCGAAAACAATGAACTTCTTCAATCAAACAGGCTTAATTTATCCGAAGGTAATTCGTTACCAATTGGAATTGTAAAACAATTGGGAAATACCATGTATATCATCTGTATTGACAGTGCAAAGTATACAACTGATGGAGCTTTTTTCAATGTATACATGGCACTTGATTTTCCAGGTGCAGATCGAAAAATCGCATTTGAAGCTAAAAACATAAAGTTCAACCCCAAAGGTGTAATTGGAGGAACAGGAGCAAGGCTTCAATTGGTTACAGAACAAAAAGTAAAACTTGGTCCAAACATGCAGTTGGTCTTCAAAAATGATGGATTCAATTACATTGAATGGGACTGTAATGGCTACAGTAAAGCTGGTTTAAGTGTGGATGTATTGTTCAATCCTGAAAAAATCATTCATGCAACAGATTCTACAAAAATTGTTACAGCGAACTTTAGAACAGAGATAGATACTCTCAAGAATTTGTTAGTTTCTATTCCAACGATGGATCCTTTTCGGGTCAAAGGTGCGGGAGATTTTATTTTTCAGTTAACAAATTTAGCGTTTGATCAGAGTGAAAGTAGAAATCCAGCAGGTATAGCTTTACCTAATCAAACTGTTCAACTATACAATGGAAATGTGAATTTATGGAATGGTTTTTTTGCTCAAAATATTACGATTACTTTACCTAAGAAGTTGTCACCCAAAAATGCAAATGAAAACACTACACTTACTGCAAATAACTTAATTTTAGATCAATCAGGAGTTACAGGTACTTTTGGAGCAACCAATATCCTTGATTTGAGTTCGGGATCGATGAACAATTGGGGCTTTTCCATTTCAAATATTTCGGCACAATTTACGTGTAACCATTTAACAGGAGGATCTTTAGCGGGTACTGTTCAGGTTCCAATTATGGATAATCAAGGCTTTGTGTATCAAGCTTCAATAGTTGAAAATCAACAATCAAAAGTTCTGGATTACAAATTTATCATACAACCAGACTCTTCAATATCGATTCCAATACCATGTCTTGGTTCAACAGTCAAAATTGATTCTACAACACGATTTGAAGTTACCTCAATGAATGGAAAGTTTTATCCAAAAGCAATTCTAAACGGTCTTTGGTCTACAACTGGTTCAAAAGCAAATATCACAAATATTCGTTTTCAGAATTTCACGATTATTTCAGAATCACCAACGATAACTGCGGGTGTATTCTCTTTGACTTCAACCGATTCAAGTGGAAAAAAATTAATGCGTTTTCCAATTTCATTGAATCAAATTGGTTTTGGTTTACATACAGATAATACCTTGAAATTGATGTTTGGCTTAAGTCTTAACCTGGGTGAAAGTCCAAATAATTTTTCTGCATCAACTGCTTTTACTGTCTACACCAAAGATTCAACTGACTCTGATGGTAAAAAGCAAATCAAATATAGTCGAATTGGAATAGACAACATTGGTTTTGAATTAAACACAACTCCTTTTTATCTTCAAGGAATGGTTGCTGTGCGGGACAATGATCCAACTTTTGGTGACTTGTTTTACGGTCAGATTGCTTTTAGGCTAAAATCTGTTATGGATAATAACATAACAACAGCTGTAGGTTTTGGTAAAATGCCAAATTTTAAATATTGGTATGTTGAAGCTGGTTTACCAGTTAATATACCTATAACTCCAACAGTTTCCATTTCAAAGATTTTTGGGGGTGTTCAAAATAGACTAAGATCAACAGAAACGGATCAAGCAATTTTAAATCGAGTCGCTGGAAGTGGTACATTAAATATTAGCCAGCCTTCCCAGCCCTTACCATTCATTCCAGATTCTACACAAGGTGTTGTTTTTCGAGTTGGTGCTGCCTTTGAAAACAACACGAAACAAGACTTATTGAACGGAGAAGCAATGTTCCAAGTTTCGTTTAATCCATCAGGAGGTTTCCAGAATATCAGTTTACTCGGAAATGCATACATGTTGGTTACCAGAGACAAACGAATGGCCGCAAATGTTAAAAAAGTGTACGGTCAACTTGCAATGAATTACGATAACGTAAACAAGATTTTTGATGCACAATTAAACGGAGGTTTGATTATCCCATCCTTTGCAACAGGACAAGTAAATGTGAAAATTCATATTGACCAAAACGATTGGTACGTGTGGATAAACCGTCCAACAAATAGAGCATATGTTTCACTTGTTGGTTTATTTACAATAAATGCATATTTCATGGTCGGAACTCAAATAGATCCTATTCCAGCTCCTCCAAATGCAGTAACACAGCTTTTAGGTCAAGGAAGTTTTGCGAATATGGATATGACAGCCATTTCTAGTGGAGATGGTTTTGCTTCGGGTGCTGCATTTTCTTCTATTATTGATAAAAACTTATCATTGTTTGGTAATTGGTATGGTTTCGTTTATGCAAATTGTGGTGCTGGATTTGATGTGACCATGTTTCGAGTTAATCCAAATACACATTGTGCTGGTTCAACTGATCCTGTTGGAATCAATAGTTGGTATTGTATGGGACAAGTGTATGGATACATCAATGCTTCATTAGGAGTTAAACGAATAGTAGATAATGAAGTGAAAGAAAACATAACACTTGCTGGAATTAATACAGCCTTTTTATTACAAGGAAAATTACCAAAACCTACCTATGTTTCTGGTTCTTTAGCTGTTCAATTTCAGTTTTTAACATTTAATGTTGGAGTTACAACAAATGTTAGTTTTGGTAATGACTGTACATTTGTAAATAATTAAAATGAGATTTTTAGTACTGTTTTTTTTGATGTTTACATTTGAGTTGATAGCTCAAAACGATGGGAAATTCACGATTGTTTCTGAAGTAAATAATAATGAAATTCGTCTAAAATGGTTTCCTACGAATTTTCAAGATATGAAAGCCTTGATTAATGAAGGTGCAGAAATTACTAGAGTTGAAGGTAATATAGAGTCTAATAGTACACTTTTTGAGTCAGGTATAAAAACAAAGATTGAACCTACAAAAATTAGATTTACAGCTTTATCTAAAACGGATTCTTCCTATTCTAAAATTGAAGCGCTTTTGCAACCATTTTATGAAACAAAACAACTTTCTAATGAGGTAAAAGAATTTGCGTTTGTAATGCTAACGCTTGACAATAGTATCACGTCTAAATTAGGGGAGATTATAGGTTCTGAATTTCGTGATAAAAACTTTGAAAAAAATAAAAATTACACATACAGAATAAGAATAAAAGGAGTAAAAGATCAGTTTGTAACTATAGTATCTCAAAATACGGAATATTCAAAACTGGAATTGAAACCACTCTTATTAGATCAAAAGAAAGCTGTTGAACTAAATTGGAACGCACAAAAAACACTAAACGAAGGTTTTGGTTTTTATATAGAAAGAAAAGATGGTCCAACGATTAAGTCACTTTTTGAAACACCGTATGTTCGAGCTGTATCGAAAGATGTTGTGAAAAATGCTCCTGATTTCTATAGAGATGAAACATTTGAAGAAGGAAAATCTTATGAATACAGATTAGTTGGTTTAAACTATTTTGGAGAAAAAAAACTGTTTTCAGAATGGGTAAAAATTCAAATTCCAACATTCATTCATGGAGCTATGTATATCGATACAACTTACACTTCAGAGAAAAACAGAATTATTTCGGGTATTTTTGATCCAGATTCAGCAAAAGTTAATTCAGTTTTGATGTATCAATTGTATCGCTCTGAAAAGAATCAAGGAAAGTATGAATTGATTCAAGAAAAAAAAGCGGAAGGAAACGCTATTGAATTTAAAGTGTTTGAACCTTTAACTGGAGATAGATATTATTATAAAATTGCAGCAATTAGACCAAGTGAAGATTCAATTTTTTCCAATTCAGCATATGTTTTTACTTTAGACCAAGAAGCACCTTCCGCGCCAACCTCTTTAAAAGCAATTATAGATTCAAACGGTATTGTAAAGCTTTCTTGGATTGCTCCACCTGATAAAGATATTCAGGGATATAGAATCTTTAGAGCAAATGAAAAAAGAGAGGAATTCATTGAGAAAACATCAAATTTAGTAAATGGTTTAAATTTTTCGGATACTCTTCGATTGGATAATCTGACTTCAGAATGCTTTTATTTTGTTCAAGCAACAGATTTTAATTTTAACACAAGTATTCATTCTGATACAGTGATGGTCATTAAACCAGATACAATCGCACCAATTCCTTGTATATTTAAAACTATTGAAATTGTAAATAATGCAATTCAAGTTAAATGGATTAATTCAAATAGCTCAGATTTTAAAAACTCAGCTTTAATTAGAAAAACGGCTTCTAAAGTAGATACTTTATTGGTCTGGGTAAATCCAAAAGTATCTGTATTTGTAGATTCAAATGCAACGCCAGGTTTTAGCTATCAATATAAAATCATCACGTTTGATAAATCAAAAAATAAAAGTGTTTCTGATGATAGAGAATTGTTCTTTGAAACAGGGTATCGAAATCCAATAAAAAGCTTCAATTGTGTTAAAACTGAAAAAACAATAGAGTTGACTTGGGATAAACCAAATTTTGAAATATATAATTATAGTATTTATAGAAAAGATAATAAAGGTAATTTTTCTCTTTTAAAAACAATCACTTCTGAAAAATTAAATTACTCGGATAAAAATCTATCTATTGGTAATGAATATTCTTATTATGTTCAATTTATAACGAAAGATGGAATTAGAAGTCTACCATCCAAATCAATTACAATCAAATTCTAACCCCTATACACCCGCATCTCATATCCAAATTCAGTAATTCGAGCTAGTTCATTGAAGCCTCGTTTTTCGTAAAAAGGGAAATTGCGTGGTGTGGATGTTTCCAATTGGAGGACTTTGTTTTGCTTTTTTGCGGTTTCAAGAATTTCTAAAAGTAGTTTACTTCCTTCTCCACTTCCTTGTGTGCTTGGGTTCACGCCGATGTACCACAAATGGAGAAAGGGTACTTTTGGAAGTTGTGCTTGAATGGCTTTTTCGCGACGAAGAATTTTAGAGACATTTGTTATACCGACACAACCAAAAATCAAACGAAGATCCCAAATGATTGAACGAATGGTTGTTTTCTTTTTTTCTGAATCGACAATAATCGCACAAGCTGTTTTATCTTCATTTAAACGAAGTTCACCAAACGATTTTCCATAAAAAATGGAATATTCAATTAAAAGACGCAGTCGTTGTTCACGCTTTTTGTCTTGTTTTACAATAAAGTTTACAGATTTATTGTTCTGAAATGCTGTTGTCAGAATTTCGATCATGTGTTCTTCTTGTGCGGTCATTTATAATCAATGAAAAAAAGTGTAAAGTTAAACTAGAATTTTGTAGAATTCGGTGTATGCTATTTCAATTTTCAACATTCCAATAGCGTTTTTTTGAAATTGAAATAGTTCAATTAAACATTACTTTTTGAAATCGGTCCCAATTTTTTCAGTCGGTTTTTAATTTCATTTCCTGCAACAAATCCAGTTGAAACACAGCCTTGTATTAAATATCCACCTGTTGGGGCATCCCATTCAATCATTTCTCCAGCACAAAATAGATTCTGGTATTTTAGTAATTCTCCATTGTCACTCAATTCGGTAGTTGAAACACCACCAGCTGTGGAAATCACTTCATCCAAAGGACGAAATCCTTTTATTTCAATTGGAAAAGACTTGATCAATTTCCCTAGCTCTTGTGGATTTGTGAAGCGTTCTTTCGATACAAATGTTTTTAACCAAAAAATTGCCACCTCAGCCAATTTCAGTTCTTTTAATCCTTGTGATGGATTCTTTTCCTTCCGGAGAATTTCAACTATTTTATTTTGATTGAATTGTGGCTTGAAATCAATCGTTAAAATGGGTTTTTCCTGTTTTCGAAGTCCCTGATTGACTGCGTAAATTGGTTTTCCTTCTAAACCATAAGTTGTGCATAAAATGTCGCCAGGACAGGAATATTCTCCACATGAAACAACACAGTTTTTGAGTAATTTACCGTCTTGTTCATTTAACCAATTCTCATCAAGTAGTACCCCAGAATTACTCGACTGAAACGGGGCAACATCAATGTTATTTGTTTCAAAAAGGGTTTTCCATTCACCATCAGATCCGGTTTTTTTCCACGATCCACCACCCAAAGCGAAAATTAAGAAATCAAAAGAAAGTTCTTCTGTTTCGTTGTTACGTTGAATAGTGATAGTTTCGTGTGAAAAATCCAGAAGTTGTGTATTTGTACTAAAAGTTACCTGTTTGGAAAGGTGTTTTTTCCATGCTTTCAATACTTCAGCTGGCGTCATATCATCTGGTGGAAAAACCTTACCTGACGATCCAATGATTGTAGGAACGCCAATTTTTTCAAGAAAATCGCGAAAAGAGGTCGAATCATAGCGCCTCACAGCTTGCTTAATCCAGTCACAATCATACCGATTTACGAAAGATTTCAGTGGTTCAGAGTGAGTTAAATTAAATCCACCTTCGCCTGCAACAAGAAACTTACGTCCAACAGTAGCTTTTTGATCAATGAGAAGAATCTCACACTTTGAATCAAGCAATTGAGATGCGGCCATCAATCCTGCAGGTCCACCACCAACTATTATTATTCGTTTATCTGTTGAATTCATTTAAAGTTGTCTGTGCTAACAAAAGTAATGAAACAATTGAAGAAGGTCTTTCATTCATCGTTTTCGCTTATATTTTTTTGTTTACTAAAAAAGTGTGAGAATGAGAATGAAGAAAAATAGAGTAGAGTTAACCGCTCTCGCTTTTCTGTTACTTAGAGCTAAAGCTTATAAATTAATTAAAAAATGAGAGTGAGAATGAAGAAAAGGCAGGTGATCAATCATCGCTCTCGCTCTGTTTCTCACTCTGCCTTTGTGACCCCAGAGGGATTATAGATCCCGTTTGGTCGACGTGCAGTGGATAAAAGCTTTCAATTACTTTTGCAAAGCACTTGACTTTTTCCTTTTTCTCCTTTCATTTGAAAATGAATTTTCAATTCAGTATAAAAAGAAAAAAGCTCCCAACTACGTTGTGGAAGCTTTTATCAGAGTGACCCCGGAGGGATTCTAACCCCCGACCGCTGGAGCCGAAATCCAGTGCTCTATACAGCTGAGCTACGGAGCCTTTATTTTGTTGCTCTATACTCCCGATCACTATCGGGATGAGCTACGGAGCCGTTATTTTGTTACTCTATACTCCCGATCACTATCGGGATGAGCAAAAGATTTGGAGAGCAAAAATAAGATTTTTTCAAGTTATATCGCTTTTTTCCAATATTTTTGAGCTTTACTCGTTTTAAAGTTTCTTTAACGTGTGTTTAAACGTATCTTTAATAGTTTATGTGGAATAAATTTTTAATTCTTAGTTTCTGTTTTTTGTTGAATCAATTGCATGCGCAAGTTGGAACAGGTCAATGGCGTATGCACCTTTCGAGTCAAAATTGCTTCGATGTGGCAATTGGAAATGGTACTGTTTTAGGCGCTTTGACAAAAGGTGTAATTGAATACGATATTGAAACGGGTGAAAAATCACTTTTGAATCGTGTCAATAAACTTTCAGATATCGATGTTTCTGCAATTACTTTCGATCCTTCTTCTAAATCATTCTTTATCGGTTACAAAACAGGAAATATCGATCAATACCTTGAAGATGGAACTGTCATCAATATTCCAGCAATCAAATTGGCACAAATTCTTGGGAGTAAAGAAGTTTTTCAATTAAAATCCCACAACGGTTTGTTGTATGCCTCAGCTCCTTTTGGAGTTGTTGTAATCAATATCGCAAAACAAGAAGTAAAAGATACATATTACCCAAATGGAAGTGCAACACCGATTATTCGAACTGCGTTTTTAAATGATTCGATTTATTGTCTCACAAATACAGGACTATTTAAATCAAATTTATCCAACCCACTTTTAGCAGATGAAAGTCAATGGTCACAAGATATACGCGTACCTCTACCAACAGGTGGAAAATACACCGAAATTGAAACGTATGGAGATTCTCTCTTTATTGTTTACAAATTAGATCTAAGCGGTGATTCTTTGATGCGCCTTTATGGTTCTGAATTTAAAAGTTCGTATTGTAATGCTTGTCAGTTCGAAATTGGAAGTTTGAAGTTGATAGAAAACGACTTGTATTTCAATACTTTTGGTGCAATAGTTCAAATTCAAAATGGTGCAATTAATGAAATTCTTAGTGTTACAAATTCAAATTACATCAATTGTGTAAAAAACAATAACAAATATTACATTGCTGATTTACAAACTGGATTAGTTGAATATAACAATCAATTTAGCACGAGTTTTATTTCTGTTCCAGGACCAGCAAGAGATCGTTTTTACAGTGTAAATAGCTTTTCAAATAAAATTGTTGTGGGAAGTACCACGCTTGATCCAGTTGTAATTAATTACACAAATACAGGAGCATATATTTTCGAAGACGAAGAATGGGCACATGTCGACAATACGCAAACACTTTTGCAAGGTTTGGATCACTGGTCGATTTCAAATGGTACAATAAATCCATTGGATAAAAACGAAATCTATTTATCTTCATACAGTCCAGAACCACTACAAAGAGTCGTGAATAATCAAGTTGTAGAAGTAATCAATCCATCAAATTCTCCGTTGGATTTTACTTCAATTGGAAATAATATGGTTTGTTTGTCGGATGTGAAATTTGATGAAAAAGGAAATTTATGGGTCTTGAATGCGTATTCAAATAATCCATTAAAAGTGCGAAAAACAGACGGTACTTGGGTGAGTATGAATACAGGTTCTGAATCTAAAAACACCTATGTTTCGGATTTGGAAATTGATTACAATGGAAACATTTGGTTCGCAATCAGTAATGTGGGAGTAATTGGTTTTGATTTTAATGAAACAATCGATAATACAGCAGATGATATTTTTAAAATACTTCGTCAAGGAGAAGGACAAGGGAATCTTCCTTCCAAAGTTGTAAACGCAATTGGAATTGATTTTGACAATGAAATTTGGATTGGAACGGATGAAGGTTTTGTAGTTTTGTATAATAGTGAAGGTTTGTTTTCAGCTTCAGGAGTAACAGATGCAAGTGAAATTTTAATTGACTTTGAAGGAAATGTAGAAGTCTTTTTGAACAATACGGCAATCAATGACATCAAAATTGATGGTGGAAACAGAAAATGGATTGGGACATCAAACACGGGAATATATTGTTTAAGTCAAGACGGTCAAACAATAGTTGCAAATTACACTTCAGATAATTCTCCTTTGATTTCAAATACAATTTATGACATGGATTTTAACCATACAACAGGTGAATTGTTTATTGTAACTTCAATTGGTTTGGTCTCATTACGAACAGATGCTACTTATGAAGATCCAGAATATGCGAATACAATTGTGTTTCCAAATCCAGTAAAACCGGAATATGTAGGTCCAATTACCATTCAAGGAATTCGTTACAATAGCGATGTGAAAATCACAGACGTTGCAGGGAATTTAGTTTTTAAAACTACTTCCAACGGGGGAACAGCTACTTGGAATGGTAAAACATTGGATGGAAATGATGTACCTGGAGGTGTTTATTTAATTTGGACAGCAACAAATGAAAAATTCACAGGGAAGAACAAACAAGTTGGAAAGGTTGTCGTAATTCGATGAAACTAACTGAAAAAGGTATTTTAATTCACCGTTTTGATTATTCTGAAACAAGTTTAATCATTGTTCTTTTAACTGAAAATGAGGGTTTGAAATCCTTTTTATTTCAAGGAGCAAAACGCAAAAAAGGAATGGTTTTTTCTCCGCTTTCTTTGGTTGAATTCACCTATTACAAACGAAAAGATAGCGATTTAGGTAAGCTCACAGAACTCAATCTTTTAGAAACAAATCATGAAATTGTATTTTCACCTATAAAATCAAGTGTTGCTTTTTTTATTGCTGAATTGATTCAAAAAACATGCAAGCCAGGACACGTAGACAAAGCATTTTTCCAATTTATTTGGTTTGAAATCATTTGGATCTCACATTCTGAAGAATTGGGAAATTACATCTTTTGGTTTCTAGGACAATATGCAAATTACAGTGGGATTCAACCAATTGTAGAGTTTCCAAATCCAAGTGTGTTTGATTTAAAAAACGGAAAACTTACTTCTTTACGACCTTCTCATATGGAGTACATTGAAGGTTCAGATATTCATTGGTTTGAAAACTGTATCGTAAACAAAAAAGAGGAGTTTTTAGCCCTACAAATTCCACAAATCGAAAAGCGCTTATGTATTGAAAAATGGATCAAGTACTTTGATTTTCACTTTCGCGGCTTACGAGAATTAAAATCGTTAGATATCATTCGCTCCATCCACGACTAGAATCAAAAATTTCGAATAACGAATAACGAATCTCGAATAACGAATAACGGAATGGTTGAGTTTAAGGAATCACCTCCCTTAAGTAAAAGAGTGAAAAAGAGAATGAGAGCGAAGGTTGTAGAGATTTAGAATCTTTGTAGGAATTTAAGTTTTGGAAAACCCTTTGTGATCTTCTTGTCTTTGTGTTTAATTATCTCTTGTATATTCTTTAGGGTTTAAAAATGACGGATAACAGATAGCGAATGACGGAATGGTGTTGTCAAAGCTTCAATCTTAATTATTTCTTATTCGTTGCGTTTAAATCGTTGCGTCACTGAGTCGTGGCGTTTTACAGAAATGTCGAATTTCGAATAACGAATATCGGATTGAGTGCAAGTATTCTTTGGATTACACGGATTCTTAATCTTTCGTTAAAACCCTCTTCATTTTACATTCGGAATTCTTCATTACTTAGCGTCTCTGAGACTTTGCGGTTTTTAAACTTTAGTTTACATTGATTATTTTTCTTTCAAATAATTCAATTTTCAATTAATTTTTCACTGATTATACAGATGATTAAATTGGTCAGAATTGATAAATTCCAATTAGGCCTTTTTACCTAATCGTAGGTAATTTCCCCTAATTGCAAAACAGCCAAATTGCACGTGAAATAGATAT
>JBKDZA010000212.1:0-4518 GCA_046308455.1 Fluviicola sp. | reverse complement strand
CAGTTCGATTATAAATTCTTATCAGATCGCCTATAAATGCTCAGATTTGAGGCGAAAACATGATGGATTGGCGAGCCAATTCGAATGTTTTTAACGAAAAAGATGAGATTTTATAGGTGAAAACACTTTTTTTACTAGTTGTCTATTTATTTTAAAAATCATTTTGTTCGTTAATTTTAATCGAAATAGCCCGCTATTCCTCCAAAAATTAAACTTCAAACTAACTTTTTAAAATAAATTCTGAGGTGAATTTAGAATCGAACTGAGGTTATTAAATATTGATTTATAAAAAAAGACCACAAAAAGTGGTCTTCAAAACAATTTAGATATGATTTGTATTATTTTTTATCAAAAGATTGAGTAGAAGTATTGATGACATCCACTTTATCGTTTCCTACTGCAATAATTTTAAATTCTGTACGACGGTTTACATCATGCTGTTCGTTTGTACATGTTGACTTAACAGCGCCTTCACACTTACAATCATTCAACAAACGGTATTCACCATATCCTTTTCCGTAAATACGATCTGGATTTGTGATTCGTGCTTTAATGTATTTTGCAGAGTTTTTCGCACGACGATCAGATAAGTCCTCATTGTATTTGTAAGAAGAACGACAATCTGTATGTGAACCTAATTCAATTACCATGTTTGGATATTTATTCATTACCGCTACAACTTTATCCAATTCTTTTGCTGCATCTGGACGAATAAAATCTTTATTCAAGTCGAAACGAATGTCATTGATTTGAACTAAATCACGTAAGTCTTTTACTTCTGCATCCATAACCAATGCTCCAGCTAATGCTTCGTGAATTTTAATAATTCCTGGTTCTTTAATCGTGTAATTGAATTGAACTGTTTTAGGGAAGTAGCCTTCTTTTTCCAATAGAATTGTGTAACTAACTGCTTCACCAATTTTCTTTCCAGCCAATCCTTTTGACGCATCTCCAGTTGTAGGTGTAGTCAAATCTAAAACATTAGCTTTTGTTTTATTATCTAGAATAGTCATTTTCACACCTTCCAATGGCAACTTTCCTTTTGATTCAGTTACTAAGGCATATAAAGAAATTCCAGGATCTTTTTCTAACAATAAATCTTTCTTGATTACTGAGACATCTGAACTTAGATTTGAAGTTGAGACTTTCTCACTTGCAGAAAAATAATCAGGTAGTTCACCCATTAAATTATAGGATAAATCTGGTTCCAATGGAAACGAGTAACTTCCATCAGCTCCAGTTGTAACTTTCACAGGTTCACCACTTGGTGATTTAAACGTGATTTCTGTATTTGCTAATGGTTGTTTTGTTGCAGCATCCATTGCAATTCCTTCTAAACTCAATACTTTTTTGAATGGTTTTGTTAAAGTGAATGAATAAATATCATCCATTCCTTTTCCTGTTTCACGGTTAGATGAAAAATATCCATGTTGTCCGTCTTTCAACATCACGAATGCAAAATCATCTTTATTTGAATTCAAGGGCATTCCAGCATTAATAATTTCTCCAAAAGAACCGTCTTTTAAAGGTAAAATCACGAATACATCCAATCCCCCTAAACCAACAAGTCCGTCTGATGAAAAGAAAAACGTTCCATCTTCAGCAATCCAAGGAAACATTTCCATTGCTTCCGTATTGATTCCTTTTCCAAGATTTTGAGCTTCACCGAAATTTCCACCTTCTAAAATTGCCATTTTGTAGATATCAGATCCACCCATTCCACCAGGCATATCCGAAACAAAATATAAAGTTTTACCATCAGGTGAAATTGTTGGATGTCCAACAGAGTAATCTTTTGAATTCAATTTAAACTCACGTTCTTTGATCCAATTTCCTTCAGCATCAACATCTGAAATATAGATTTTTAAATTCTGAACTCCTTTTGTGTCTTTACGCATTTTACCTTTTGAAATATTATTTCTCGTGTAAAAAACAGTTTTTCCATCTTTCGCAAAACAAATTGGACCTTCATGAAAACGCGTATTGATTTTTTTAGAATATTTATTCGCATTGGATAATTCCATGTCAGTTTCACGTTGACCTTTGTACATTTCTAGGTAAAAGTCGTTGTTCCATGTCCAAACATCGTCATTACGAGCTAAGTCTTGACGTGAACTCATGAAATATATGTCTTTTTCATCAAGAGATGGATATCCACCAAAATCAGTTAAAGCAGTATTTACATCTAAGTTTTTTACAACAAAATATTCACCTTGACCTTTAATTCGAGACAAATAATCTCCTTTAGACAAGAAGTCTTTCGTACGGAAATCATCTGGTGCTTTTACTGTAAAAGCTTTCATCCATTTGTCAGATTCGTCATACTTTTTATTTTCTTTCAACGCTTGTGCATAGTTGTATAGATCTTCACTTGTTACATCTGGTGTAGATACAACCTGCGCGTATGTCGATTCAGCTTTCACCATGTCACCCATTTGGAAATAACAATAAGCTAATTTCGACTTCATTTTAGGTGAATCAACACTTGAACCCAATAATTCTTCGTATTGAGTTGCAGCTTTTGTATATGACAATACTTTAAAGTATTTATCAGCTCTTTTTAATTTTCCATCCTGTGCATTTACAGAGAAAACTAGTATAAATGCAATCAGTAAACTTAAAATTTTCATTTGTTTTTATTTTTAGAAGAATCGTGGTGAACGTACACCATCTTTTCTGAACACTAATTCGTATGAAGCCATTACCTCAAATGTACCTGAGTTGTATTGTCTAATTTCTTGCGTTCCAAATTCAGTTGCAAAACCAAAACGGAATGACGGAGCAATTTGATATTGAACGTATGCACCAAAAGCAGCATCTAAACGATAAATTGCACCCAAGTATAATTTCTCACGAACAATCGCAGCACAAGAAGCATCAATTGAAACTGGAGCACCTACTGTTAATTTAGTTTGAACTATCGGTCTTAATTTCAAGATTCTATTCACAGGGATAACTCCACCCACATTAAAGAAATAATGTCTTTTCTCTAAGTTTGTTGCTGTACCATCGTAACTTTTTTCCAATAATTTTGGAGTCGAAGCACCAATAAAAAACTTAGAAGAATGATAGTAAACACCAAAACCGAAATTCGGATTTACCAAATTGGAAACAGATTGAGAAAATGCTTGATCTGTATTATCATTTACATTTAAATTTCCTGTTCCGATATTGATCAAATTCAATCCACCTTTCAAACCAAAAGCAAGTTTCGATTTATTTTTGAATTTTATTGAATAAGAGAAATCACCATAAAACAAATTTTGTTTGAATGGTCCCACCTTATCATCAACAACAGTTAAACCAAGCCCAATCGAACGATAAGATAATGGTGAATGAAGACTCAAAGTTGTAGAACTTGGTCGTCCTGCAAATCCAACCCATTGTTCACGGTGAATTCCTGTAACATTCAATACATCTCTACTACCTGCATACGCTGGATTGACAAAAAGCATATTGTCAAAAAACTGAGCGAAATGTGGATCTTGTTGGGCGTTTAATTGCAAACACCCAACAAAAGTCACTACTATTAAAATTAACTTTTTCATATTCTATTTTTTTAGCTTCTAGCTCTTATCTTTTTAAATAAACAAATCCTGTTTTCACTCCAAACTCTTCTGTTTTCGTATCGAAGATGTAATAATAAGTTCCTGTTGGAAGTTTATCTCCACCAACATTCATACTATTTGTTGAAGTTCCATCCCACGTATTATCGTAGTTCTCATTCGAATAAACCTCAGTTCCCCAACGGTTGAAGATTTTAATTGAGCTTCCAGGGAATTGATCTAAATTCTCAATCACGAAGAAGTCGTTATCTCCATTTCCATCAGGCGAGAATCCTTCAGGAATTTCAATGTCTGCACATGAATTTGGTGAACATGCATCATTCGGATTTGAAGTTCCATCAGGTACTGAAGGTGTTGAAGGATCATCAATTCCAGTTGTTTCCTCACAGTCTGTTAATCCGTCGTTATCTGTATCTGTTGTATTGATACCAATTGGTGAACATGGATCTGTTGGATTCGAAGTTCCATTTGGAGTTTCTGGTGTTGATGGATCATCGATTCCAGTTGTTTCCTCACAGTCTGTCAATCCGTCGTTATCTGTATCCGTTGTATTGATACCGATTGGTGAACATGGATCAGTTGGATTCGAAGTTCCATTCGGAGTTTCTGGTGTTGATGGATCATCCAAGCCAGTAGTTTCCTCACAGTCTGTCAATCCGTCGTTATCTGTATCCGTTGTATTGATACCGATTGGTGAACATGGATCATTTGGATTCGAAGTTCCATTCGGAGTTTCTGGCGTAGATGGGTCATCGTTTCCAGTTGTTTCCTCACAGTCTGTCAATCCGTCGTTATCTGTATCAGTTGTAACCAATCCAATTGGAGAACAAGGATCATTTGGATCTGAAGTTCCATTTGGCACTGCTGGAGTTGATGGATCATCAATTCCTGAACCTTCTTCACAGTTAGTCAAGCCATCGTTATCCGTATCTCCATTTGGTAATGGATCACA
>JBKDZA010000211.1:0-11978 GCA_046308455.1 Fluviicola sp. | reverse complement strand
CTGATTAGTACTCACATATTTTGGACGAGATGCACGGTTTTTTGATGCTTTTTTCATTTTTCCTTGCACTTGATCCTGCAAAATTAACTGTTAACTCAATAAAATCAAAGAGTTATACTTTTTCAGCAGACCCTAATTAGCCTACTAGATAATAATAAATGAATATTTTCTACTTTACTAATAGAACAATCATCCTAAACGATATATCCCAATTTTGCTAAATTTCAAGTTTGCCAATTAGCCTACAAGTCCAACTTTAAAAATAGTTACAAAAAAAGGTACAACTATCATTGTACCCTCTCGCTTTGTTATGTAGTTTAATCGTTCTTTACAATTGAAAGTCGTTTAATAACCGTCCCAGCAGTACTACTAATTCGAACCAAATAATCCCCAGAATAAACAACTTGTGTATCAAAATAAACGATCGTACTTCCAGCCGACATAGTTTTATTTTGAATAACTCGACCTGTCATATCAACCAATTCAATTTGCAAATTCTCATCAACCAAACCATTCACCTGTAATGCAACTAAATCATTTGCAGGATTTGGAAATAAATCAATCGAGTAATTCTCTAGTTCTTCTTGAGAAATACTAGCAGTAGATGTATAAACTGTTGTAGATTCTGAAACACTTGTAACTTTAGCTGCTACTTTGTTTCCATAAAACGTTGGACCAACTACATATGGATATGCCGAACTCCAATTCTCATCTACTGTTGCGAAATAACAATATGTACCAGCTGGATATTCAGGTGTTACACAAAATCTTCCATTGTGGATATCTAAATAATCCGAATCTGCCGAAGAAACAAATTCATAATCCTCTTTAAAATATCCTAAAGGATAAGTTATACTCACAGCAGGTCCAGCAGTCACACTTGCACCTGTATATAAAGTATTTCGAACTGTAATATTTCTCAATTGAAAACTTGATTTCATGCGAACTATACCTCCTGTTCCATTCGTGTTTTTATAGCCATAAGCTCCATAAATTGGAAAACCATCATACGCAAAACCTATTAAAGGTGAATGAACAGTACTATCAATTGCGTACAATCCTTCTGCATTGTATAAATTACAAATTGTCGACAAAACTGTTAAATCTAAATCATATGCACTTGGATTTTGATGGTGGTGGTAATTTCCCATCGCAGGATGTCCTTTCGAACAGTCAAAACCTGCTCGTTCAGCAAGAACAGCATCTCTGTTCCAAACATTGTCACCCATTCCTCCAAATGGTCCTCCAGCTAAAGTACTTGTTGCGTTTTTCCATGAAACACCATCTCTGTAATCAAATAAAGCAACACCATTAATGAACAATCCAATATTTCCGCCAGTTGTTGCTGTTAAAGTTCCCGTATTCTGTGTTGGAGTTAATGGAAATTTGAAAATCGAATTTTGATCTGAAGCCAAACTTGGATTTCCATCTAAAAAAGGTCCAGTAGTATATGCTGGAATTCCATGAGTAGAAACATAGACCCAAGAACTTGAATATTGAACTAACTGTGTATTTACAGCTACATTGTCTTGAATAGGAGTTGAATTTCCACTTACATAATGACTTCCAAATAGTGTTGTGTTTTGAAGCCATGAAGTTATAGCTGGACCTTGAGAATAACCTATCAATGCAAATGAACAGGCAATAATTGATGCTAATTTGTGTTTCATAATTATTAGTTTTTAGCTTTTGACGTTTAATTTATTCCCTTCCCTCGCTTTAGGTCAAAATCTTTTTTTGGATAGGAGAAATTTTTATTAAACAAGAACTCTTTATCAGTTAAAGTCAGTAAAAAAGAAATTAAATCAACTTTCTCATTTGCAGTTAATTGAATCCCATTCTTTAAACGTATATCTAAAGTATTACTTTGATTAATTCCATTCGAATAATGATTCAAGACTTCCGACAATTTTTTAAATCTTCCATCGTGCATGTAGGGATAAGAAAACTCAATATTACGCAATGATGGAACTTTAAATTTCAAAGAATCTTTTGCATCTTTTGTGATTTGAAATCTCCCCAAATCATTGATTTCTTGTGATAGTTTCAATCCATTATTAACAAAGTTGTGATTAGTAAACAAGGGTTCTGTATGACAACTGGAACAATTATTCACAAATAAACGATAACCATTTGCTTCTTGCTCACTAAATTGTTCTTTTCCATTTTTAACACGATCATATTTTGAATTTGAACTGATTAATGTCAACATGAATTGTGAAATCACTTTTAACACTTGTTCACCCGAAATTTCTTTCGTTCCATAAATCTGTTGAAACTTTTTATTGTAAAATTTATCGTGATTCAGCTTATGAACAACATCATTTATTGAACTTCCCATTTCATCTGGATGTGAAATCGGTGCTAAAGCTTGCATGTCTAAATTTATAATTGCCCCGTCCCACATGAAATTGGATTGCCACGCTAAATTCATTAAGGTTGGTGAGTTTCTCTTCCCTATTCGGTCTTGAATTCCATGACTTAAATTATGATCTACATGGGTAAAAGCTGTAAAAGACGAATGACAAGATGCACAGGAAATAGTTGAATCTGAAGATAAAATTGGATCATAAAACAACATTCTACCTAAAGAAATTCCTTTTGATGTTGGCTTGTTATTTTGTAAGTGATAAACTGGTTCAGGCCACGAACTTGGATATTCTAAAAACTTCTTCTTTGTCAAAAAAGAAAACTAAATAAATACAAGTATTACAAATAGAATACGATTCATCTTAATTACAAATTTTGAAGCATCTTGAAATGATAAAACTGATTTCGTTTGCTGTATTTCCTGGCGACATGACCTGATCAATATTCATTTTTTCAATTTCTTGAATCAATTGATCCAATTGGAAATCAATCGAAATATCATTGCTTTTAATTGTTTTAAGCTCAATTTTTCTAAGTGTATTATTCGGATGTTGAAATCCTCCAATATGATACACAAAGTCTTTTTTAGTCTTGAAATTGTTGATTCCTTCTAACTTAAAATGAATGTATCCTGTTTGCCAAGTCCAATACATTCCTTTCGTGGGATCTAAATCTCCACCCAACGCACCTGATAAAGTCGTAGAACTATCAACTCCAACTTGGAAACTAATACTTGTAAAGTTTACTTTTTTATTTGTCAATAAAAATGAAGTCGTAGAAGTATCTGAAAAATCAATTAAATGAAAACTATTTTTTTCTTTAAAAACAACTTTATTACCATTCTTCAATTCAACATTTGAAATGTACATTTTAAATAGTGAAATTTGAATACTATCCTTAGAAATTGAATTTAGTGAATCTGTAATCCATTTATCCTTTAAATAAGTTGATTGAAAATTTAAGTTAACTTGAGCTTTACAAGTCACTGAAATAAAAACTATTAAAAGAAAAATTAAGATTCTCATTTTCTAGGATGATGTGGCGGAGGACCATGTGAAAACAGTTCTCCTAATTCATCAATTAAACTAGCAAATTCATCTTGCTGATCTTTTCGACACAATTTTTTAATTTCAAAGAAATGCAAATAATGTGCTTTTTCAATTTCTGCTTGAGCTGTTTGAATTTTCATCAATTGAACAGTATCAATTTCTTTGCTGTTTTGTTTTAAATGCGAGAAATAAATTTTCTTTGCTTTACGAATTTTAAACTCTTGAGATCTAATTTGTTTACGATGAATTTTAATTAAGCCCTCGTATTTCTTGACTTGCGCGTCATCTAAATTCAATCGTTCAATGATTTCATTTTTAGGCCCACCTGGTCGTGGAGGTCTTGGTCCAGTTAAAAATCGCCAAATAAAAAACACATTCGAAAGCACTAAAACGAATATGAATGCACGTGTAACTATTTTTCTTTTCATTATTGATAAAGTTGATTTTTATCTACTAATTCTAATTGATCAGCTAAATTAGAATCTGAATTCGAAGAAGAATCTGAAGATGAAAATGCATAAATATTTATAGTTATTAAAACTACAAGTGATGCAAAGTAAAGTACCAATTGTTTTTTACTCACACGGTCTTCAACGATTTGAGTAATTTTTGACTCAATTCGTGTCCATAAAAAAGGAGAAGCGTCTACCTTTTGAATATTTTGTAAGTCATTCAAATTCATTTCTAATGGGTTTTTATCTTTAGACGACATCATTTTTCTTATCCCTCGTTTTGATCTATTTTTTTTTGCAAATTAGCTTTCGCACGTTGTACCAATGATTCTACAGCTTTAGGTGTAAGCTCCATTATTTCAGCGATTTCAGCTTGCGACTTACTTTCAATCTTACTCAATATTAAAGCCGTTTTTTGATTTTCAGGTAATTCATTGATCCAAGTAAACAAACGTTCCATGCTTTCTTTTTGTTCCAATTCAATCCCTGGATGAGAAAATTGATGTGGTTCTTCTTTTGCTGAAACATCCATCCAAGAAATTAAAAAACCAAAGCGTTTTTTTCTTTTTTTCGAACGTAAAAAATCCAATGATTTGTTAACTGTAATTCGATAGATCCAAGTTTTTGCAGAAGATTTTCCTTCAAATTGATCTTGATTTTGATGAATGGAAACAAAGACATCTTGAACGATTTCTTCCGCATCTTGTTGATTTTGTAAGTATTGCAAAGCCAAGTTGAAAACCAGTTTTGAATACTGATCATATAATTCCTTCACATTCAACTGTTCTTTCAACTTTTGATTCTTTGGGCAAAGATTAAAAAATTAAATGGAATTAATAAATCGAAGTTTATAAACTGTATTTTTTAAATTGAAAGAATAAGCTAAAATCTAATCAATTTTTTTTTCAATTTTCAATTGATCATTTAATTCTTCCTTCTTCCGGACCATTCTCCAATTTCAGAACTCCTCGTGGACAAACAGCTGAACAAATTCCACAACCCACACAACTTGCTCTTACAATATTTTCCTGACGTTGCGCATACGCTCTCACATCAATTCCTTGCTCACAATACGTTGAACAATTTCCACAAGAAATACATTGTCCGCCATTCGTTGTAATTCTGAATTTTGATTTAAATCGTTGGAATAATCCCATGTAACCTGCCATCGGACAACCAAAGCGACACCAAACGCGTGTTCCTAAAATTGGGTAAAACCCAACCCCAATAACTCCACTAAACGTTGACCCAATGAAGAATGCATACGCTTTTTTCAAACTCGTACTTTTGATTATAAATGCATTCGAATTTCCAAGTGCGAAAGCTAGAATTAAAAAGATCAAAATGAATGCAAAAACAACTGTTGCAACTCCTAACCAATTCGATTTGTATTTTTTGAAACCCAAATAAGTTACTGTTCCACAGAAAATTAAAATAATTGAAGCACCAATAAAAAAGCCAAGTTTATTGACTGTAAAAAATCCAATTGCGTATTCTTTTCCTGAGAAATAAGTCCATAAAATTGCAATCGTGAATATCAAAACGAAGACCATTACAGAATGAATGACCCAACGTTCAATTTTCCATGATTTTGTTGACTTTGAAGACAATTGTCGGAATGAATCACCTGCAGTTTCAGCTAATCCACCACAACCACAAAACCATGAGCAATACCAACGTTTCCCCAAGTAATACGTAGCAACTGGTGTTACAACCAAAAACATTAAAATTCCCCAAACTAAATAACTCATTCCAATGGGTTGGTATGCTGGTTGAACCATTGCATCTAATGAATAATCAGCGAAAAAGTCTTTATTTAATGGCCACGTATTGATTAGATTCGTGTTATAATATCCCAAATAATCGCCTTTTGCATCAACAGCACTATTCCAATTTAAAGCTTCTAAAATATGTGGTAAAAAGTAAGCAAATATTAATTGAGAAAGAATAACTACAATTGTCCGAATCAATTGATAGCGATTGTGGCGGTATTTGATCATGAATTTTATTCCTAAAAACAAAATCACGAATGTGTATAAAGTTCCATACAAAAACCACTGATCTGCAGCTTTTCCTCTTAATAAAAAGGACAAAGGATCAAACAAATGAATAAAACCTTCCAAAGATTTGGAATTCCAATACAATTGAATGTAGAAAAACGTCAACAAAACACCCACTGCCCAACCTAAGACTCCATTTGATGAAAGCGAATTAAAATAAGTGTAATTGTTTTTTATTCCAGCGAGTTCTTTGGCATAATTTCCATAGGTGTAAAAACCAATACTAATTGTCAATGCTGATAAACTCGACCATAGAAATAAGGTTGATTGTTCATTTGGCAACAATTTAAACCAAGCTAAAAAGAAAATAGCAAGTCCAATGATTGCGAAAACGTATGACGAAAAATGATACAAAGTCATTCGTTTCGAGAATACACTAATCAAACGTAATTGAGCGGTAGATTTATACGTGAATAATATTGAACCTGCGATCATTAATCCAAAAGAAATGAAATAAGTTACTAAATCTGAAAAAGGAAGTTTCAATACTTTTAAAAAGCTAAATCGTCCCCAAGTTGAAAAATCAAAATGAGAATTAAAAAGAAAAAATAATCCTACAATAAAAAGCCCAACACCTATTTTATATGAAATCTTAAGCCCTTGACTATTCTCGTTTACAACTGAAATTGATTCATTCATTTTATTCTGAATTAGTAATTAGTTATTGATAAGTTTTTGCCACCAAACTTTCTTGTTGAGTTGAATGGATGTATTAAAAGTTTCATTGAATTTTTGAACGATTTCATTTTCAAATGTGCGGTAAAACTCCGGGTCAAAATTAGCTGTAGCCAAATTTTCTAAAACGAATTGAATGGTTCTTTTCTCGCGAATCCATTGATCGAATAATTCGTGTCGTAAGCGAACTCCAAAAGTGTTTATCCCTTCAAATTCCATTGATAATTTCTCAAAATTAAAAGTCAAAAAGATGGGTTTTGTTGGATGTTCCCAATGAAATTGCTGACAACGATCACAAGCAATTGGCGAAACAATTCCATAGGTTTGATATTCAATGTCGAAGAATTTTGCTGAATTGAACCAAATCCCTGGATCATAAGTTGTTTTAGTTCCACAAATTGTTTTTGCAACAGTTTCCCCCATCATTCGTCCAGTATACCAAACTTGTTCAATTGATTTTCTTTTATTCTGAGGATTTGAAACTTCTGCACAATCTCCAATCGCATAAATAGAAGGATGTGAAGTCTCTAAAAACTCATTCACTACAATTCCTCGATTTGTTTTCAAATTTGTAGCTTTCGCTAGTTCTATATTTCCTTTAACTCCTGTTGCAATACCAACAAATTGACATGAAATTTGCGTTCCATCTTTCAAAACAACTTGCTCTACAAACTCCTTACCTTCTACTCGATCTAATTCAGACGAAAAGTAGAATTTCAAACCTTTGTGGTGACGCATCCATTTTTCTAAAAAACGCGCGTTTTCTTCTGGAATTACAGATCCCCAAAAATGCTTGTCACGAATCACAAAATGCACTTCAATTCCTCGAGAAAGTAACATTTCAACTAACTCAACTCCAATTAATCCACCACCAACAACAGCAGCTGATTTAATTCGTGGCGAAAGAGATTCTAAATTTTCCAAATCTTGCTTGGAATACAATCCTTGAACGCCTTTCAATTCTTGACCAGGCCAATTATAATATGCTGTCGTTGATCCAGTAGCGAAAATCAATTCATCGTATTTCAATTCTGAAGATTGTTTTAAATTCACTATTCGATTTTCTTTGTCAACTGAAATTACTTCGTCATGAATTAAATCGATGCGATTCTTTGCCCAAAAGTCATTTTCATACGGTTGCAAATTTTCGAAAGGCATGTGTCCCATGTATACATACATGAGCGCAGTACGTGAAAAAAAATACTTAGATTCTTTTGAAATCACTGTGATTTTGAAATCAGATTGCTTACGAATTTCTCGTGCAGCCGTAATTCCAGCAATTCCATTTCCAATAATAACGATATGTTTCATAGTATTTGGTTCATATCAAATATACTGTTTTTAAGAACTTTTGGATTTTTTAATCATAAAAAAACTTTCAAAAAATAAAAAAAAGCCTTCAGAATAATCCGAAGGCCTTTTACAATAAACCATTAAGTAAGACTAATAAAACGAAAGAAAAATCGATTTATTGAATATTAAATAAAAACATTGAATTATTTAACAATTTTTGCACGAGCAATTCCTTTATCGCTAGACACTTGTAATAAGTATTCACCAGCATTTAAAGTATTTACATTTGAAATTGACAAGCTAGTCGTAGAAACAAAATCTTGAGTTAACACTTGACGACCAGTCATATCGATAATTGAAACTGTGTAATCATTCATTTCTTCCATTTGTATTGTCAAATTATCTTTGAAAGGATTTGGATAAACGCTCGAAGACAATTCAGTTAATTCATTAACATTCAATTGATTGTTTGCATTAATCACTCCATAGATACGAATAAATGATCCAACAGATTTTACTGGACAATAAACTCCAACTTCAATTGCATATGAACCAGCACCTGGGTAATAAATTGTAGATGTAAAAGTTGTTGTTCCTGAAGGACTTGTAATAAACCAAGTTACTAAAACTGAATCTGATCCAACTGGTGACCAACCGATTACTCCTGAAGAATCAATTGTTGTATATGTGATTGTACAATCTTCGTAGATTCCTCCGCTTAAAGTATCTAAAACTGTTGAATCAATGTAAACTGGAGAGTAAACCGTCGAAGCTACTAAGAAAGGAACATTTACTGTTGCACCAGCGTCATCTGTAATAGTTACATTATAAATACCTGAACATAAACCAGTTGCTGGATTAGCAGTAGAACCATTTGAGAATAAGTAAGTGTAAGGAGCTGTTCCACCATATGCATAAACGTATGTTTCACCGTCACATGAGCCTGGAGTCGACTCATCGATTGTATATGAATATCCATTTAAAGCACCTGGAACGAAAACTGAATCTTCAAAGACATTAAAAGTTGCGTTAGAAGTACATCCGTTTGCATCAGTTGCTACTAAAGTATAAGTACCTACACATAAATCTATTAATGATGGATTTGCAGTCGTTAAACCAGAAAAGTTATACGAATATGGAGAAGTTCCACCACTCACATACACATACGCTTCACCAGTACAAGCTCCACCTACAGCTGTATTTTGAGTTACATTCACAGTTGCGTTAAACCCAGCACATGGATCGTATGTGCCAATATTAAATGTATAAGTGATTGGTGCTCCTAATGAATCTAAGCAATTGATAGAATAAACACCTGGACAAAGATTTGTAATTGTTGGAACATTTGCTCCTAAAGAAGTACCATTTCCATCAAACCATTCATAAGGTGAACTAAAAAACGCCCAGTCAAACGTTGCAGAAGCATCGCATGCAGCTGGAGATGAAACAGGTGTTGTTGAAACCTGCGCGTAGTAGCTAAACGAGCTAAGGCTGATTAAGCAAACTAATAAAGATCGAATAATTGTTTTCATGTTTTTAAAATTAAGAATTATATCTCAAGTACTAAAGTCAAAATTAAAAGGTTGTATGAAGTAATTGAAAATTTAAAATTTAAAAGGAAAAAAAATCAATTATCAATTATGAATGATCAATTATTAAAAGGCTTTTAAAAGATTCAAAATCTCTATATTCCTCGCACTCACTCTGTTTCTCGCTCTGTATTATTAGTCATCCTTCGATAGAATCCTCATTTCAATCGGATCACTCAGTCTGAAAAGTTGGTGACAAGGATTTAAGCTGTCATGTCGATTTCTATGACAAATCCAAACTTTTTTCATACATTTTTTCATTCTTGATACAAGAGCAAACTCTTGCCAAAATTTTGTTTCTAATTGCGTTAATAACTGACATTTTATTTTTTCCTTCGGATACTTTTCTAATGAAATAATCTCTCATTTCTCCTTCTAATTGTATTACTCTTAAAGCTGCTAAATGTAATAAGGTTTTCATTTTTTTATCTGACATAAACGATACTCTGGGTCGTTTGTTTAAGCTTGTTCCTGATTGATTTGGAAAGGGTACAACTCCAGCGTAGCAGGCAAGCTTCCTTGCGTCTGTTAGCTGTGTAAAACCATGAGTTTTTATCGTTAAATAAATCCCCAAAATTGGTCCAACACCTGGTACACTGGTAACGCGTTTGTAATTTACACTCAGAACTTCATCTTCTTGAATTAACTTAATTAATTCAGATTCAATCTCTTTAATCACTTTGGCGAACTGGTTCAACAATTTCTCCTCACTTGATTTGTTTGCTTGAATAGCTTTTCCACTGTTACAATTCGCGAACTCTTTGTTTAAAACATTGATTGCCGTGACTTGCTCAATAAACATTCTTCGTTTAGCAAAAAGAGCCTTCATTTTTCTGAAAGTTGAATTCGGAATTGCTGACGGAGTTAAAATATCAATGTTTCGCTTTACATACACTGCAATTCTTTCTGCATCAATCTTATCGTTTTTACCTCGAACCATTCCGATTGTTTTAACCAAATGCAACGGATTGAATATATAAATATTGAAGGTGTTTTGATCGAAAAATTCATACAAATGGAAATTATAGAACCCAGTATTCTCCATGCCTATAAACAATTCTGTTGTTTCATTTATCAATTTCTGTTTCTTAAAAAAAGATTTAATCGATTTCACATCATTAGTGATTTTAAAACTGAAAGTTCCATCATTGCTAACTAAACAAAGATCCAAAGTTTTTTTGCTAACATCGATACCGATGTAAATTTTTTCTTTATTTTGCATATAGTTATTTTTAGGTCTTGATTGAGAAACAAGTCACCGCTCGACTCCTTGATATTGAGTCTAAGCAATATCGAATTTCTATTTGAGCCCAAACTTGGAAAAAGGAAAAGTTCGTATCGACCTTTTGTTCTTTAATAACCAGAGTGCGTAATGATTCACTTTTCCCTTTCTCAATCAAGATTTATACATTCTCGAATTTACAAATTAATATTTTGCAAGTCTAAAGGAGTTTGAAGTTTGCAAAACTTCAAGTATCGAGACGGGCAGCTTAGATAAAAAAAAAGCGTTTCAGAAAATTCCAAAACGCTCCTTTATTACTAAAACTAAACTGTACACTACTACACTTACCTAACTACTACTACTTATAAACTACACACTGTACACTTGTACACTTACCTAAAACTGCATTGAAAATCCTATATATGGTGAGAAATAAAGTCGTTTCTTCTCAATTCCTGACCAATTAGTCAAACTCGTATAATCATAAGTTGAACTAACTCCTAATGTTACATTCAATAAACCAATATTTTTACTCAAATAATTATCGAAATAAACTGCACCACTCCATTTTCCAATCGTTGAAGGATATGTTGAAAGTTCATTTTGCATGGAACGTTGCTGAGAATAATACAACTGATGTCCAAATCTTACATTGTAACTCCAATTCATTTTAGGATTTTCATATACTAAAAATGAAAGTCCCGTATTCAATCCAAAACGATTCAATTGAATTTCATTCGACCCATTCACTGCAGGATTTTGTTGAACAGTGAAAATCGGAGTGATGATTGTATCAATTAGATTTGTGTCAACTGGATTTTGAACATAAATTATTGTATAATTTGTTATAACCGAATCTGAATACGCTGGACTATTTTGAGACAAATTTTCTTTGTAATTCTGATATGAAATTCCAGCATTTACCTTCAATCGATCATTCAATCGAAATCCGTAGTATGCATTCACTTGAATCCCTGTTTTTGATTGCAATTCCACATGTGGCAGATTCGTTGTACGTTTATTAGATGTAAACATTGGTCCACCATAAACTCCAAACTCATTTTTTAAATTTGGTTTACCCCCATTTTTATCCGTTAAATCTTTCTTCTCTTCCGCTTTTTCAAGTGTTTCAATTGTCGCGTTTTCAATTATCGCAGAACCATTTTCAACTAAATCATTCGAATCCGAATGTGTCAATTTATTTTCAGTAAAAGTTGACGATTTAACTGAAGTAGTTGTCGACTCTTCTCCATTTGAATTGCCTTGAG
>JBKDZA010000210.1:0-5375 GCA_046308455.1 Fluviicola sp. | reverse complement strand
TCGTGCATAAACATTTCTTACAAACAACACCTAAAAGTTCACGTTGATTTTTGAAGTGTAATTTACACGATTGCTCATCTGGGAAAATTGCTAAAAACTCTGTGATTTTCATGATAATATCTATTTTTAGCAAAATTAAGATCTCATCAACGTAAGGTTTTTACGGTTTACTTGTAAATGTGAGGTTAATCAATTCAAGTATGTGATAATGGATTAATTTATTAATGTATCAATGAATTAATGTATCAATGTATCAATGTATCAATGTATCAATGTATCAATGTATCAATGTATCAATTAATACATAAATAACTCAATCTTTTCGAGCCTTTCAGAAGATCGATTTTAAATATCTGAAGAAAACAAAAACTTATTTGGGGATACCAACTTAGTTTTGACCGCATACATCACAATTCCAGCAGTGTTTTTCACACCTAGTTTTGCCATGATATTTTTGCGATGGGTATTGATTGTGTGATTACTTAAGAAAAGTAATTCTGCAATTTGTGCATTCGTATTTCCTTCAGCAATTAAAGTGATGATTTCCATCTCACGTTCACTAAGACTGATTGGTTCACAACTTAAACCTTCCACATCTAAGTCATCGACATTTATACTTGCTTGACGAATGGTATCTAAAATCTGACCGCAAAAAAAACGATTTCCTCTGAATGTCTCGCGTACTGAATCAATAATTTCTTGTGCATCACAATCTTTTTTAACATATCCTTTTACTCCTAAACGCAAAGCTGTAACTAGTGTTTGTGCACTTTGCTCAGGTGTGATTGCCACAATATTTAAATTCGGGTATTTTTGAATAAGTTGTCCAATAATATCAATGCTGAATCCTTTTGAAGTGAAATCAATTAAGGCAACATTTGTCTCGAAATTTTTTGCTAAATCTAAAAGTTCATCTGAAGTACGTGCTTCACCAACTATTTTTATAACAGGCTCGTTTGCAAACAGCGTTCGTAAACCTATTCGAATAATTTCATTACTATCTGCTAAAACAAGTCTCATCTTATTTAGAATCTTTTTAGATAAGACAAATGTAATCGGATTTAGTTTACAAACAACAAATGTTGATTAAAAGTTAATAAAGAATTGGTTTAATCTTTATTCTCCTCGTGTAAACGAATTAATAATTTATCAATTCGAGCACCATCCATGTCTACAACTTCAATGTCAAAATTCATCCAATTGATCACTTGTCCAGTTTCAGGTAAAGAACGAGATTCATTCAATACTAATCCACCAATAGTTGTGTATGTTAAATCCTGATTGTGTTCTTCCATATCAAAATGACGTAAAAACTCTGCAATAGGATATTGACCGTCAATTAACCAAGAACCATCTTCACGTTGAATAAATTCAAATTCTTCGCCGTAGAAATCATTGAAATCGCCAACAAGTGCTTGAAGTAAGTCGTTCAATGTAACGATACCTTGCGTTTGACCAAATTCATCAGTAATGATTCCGTAATGCGTTTTTGTATCTTTAAAGTGAACTAAAGCCTCATATGCAGAAATATTTTCCAACAAATAATTTGGTTTGATCAACAAAGAATTTAAATCGAAATCTTCGTGATTAATTGTTCTGAATAAATCTTTCAATAAAACGATTCCCAAAATTTGTTCTCGTTCTTCGTCAAAAACTGGGTAAACAGAATGGATTTCTTTTTCAACTTGGTTGCGGATTTCTTCGATATCGTCTTTAATATCTAAGAAAATAACATCATTTCTATGTGTCATCAATGAACTCACTGTTCGGTCACCTAAATGAAAAACACGTTCCACAATGTCTTGTTCGATTTCTTGAACTTCACCGCCTTCTGTTCCTTCTTGAATGATTGCTTTGATTTCTTCTTCTGTAACTTTACTATCAGAAGATTGCTTGATACGTAAAACTTTGATTAAGACATCTGAAGTAAATGTCAACATCCAAACAAATGGAGAGGTAATTAATGAAATTGCTCGCATTGGTCGCGCCATTGTTTTAGCAATTCCTTCAGGATTGGATAAACCGATTCGTTTAGGAACTAATTCCCCCAAAACAAGTGAGAAGAAAGTTAGAATTACAACTACAGTTGTAACAGCAATGAAATGTGCATACTGTTTTAAGGAAGCAAATTGCTCAAAAAAAGCTTCCACATCGTCTGTGATTCTTTCACCAGAGAAAATACCTGTTAAAACACCAATTAATGTGATTCCAATTTGAACTGTTGACAAAAATCTGTTTGGAGAACTGATAGTTTCAAGTACCATTTTCGCGTTTTTATCTCCACGTTTTGATGCAGCATCTAACTTTGATTTACGAGCAGAAACTGTTGCAATTTCTGCCATCGAGAAAACACCGTTTATAACGATCAATAAAAATATGATAAAGATTTCCATTTCTTAAGAAATTCTACCTGGGTAAACTTTCAACGCTTCTTCTAAACAAATAACAGCATTTTTCAATGCATCTTGATTTAATACGTAAGCAATTCTGGCTTCTTGCATTCCAGCTCCTTTCGTTGAATAGAAACCGTTTGCTGGGGCCATCATAACTGTTTGACCTTTGTATTCAAATTCTTCAAGTAGCCACTGACAGAATTTTTCTGCATTATCTACAGGGAATTTCGCCACACAGTAGAACGCTCCACTAGGTTTTGGACAGAAAACTCCAGGAATAGCATTTAATCCTTCCACCATAATATTTCTACGTTGTACATATTCTGCAACAACATCATCAAAATAAGATTGAGGAGTTTGCAATGCTGCTTCTGAAGCAATTTGGTCAATTGTTGGGGGAGATAAACGTGCTTGTCCGAATTTTAAAGCCACAGACATTAATTCTACATTTTTTGATACGATAGCACCAATTCTAGCTCCACACATGGAATAACGTTTGGAAACCGAATCAATCATGATAACATTTTGTTCGATTCCTTCCAAGTTCAATACTGAAAAAGGTTTAGCGCCATCATAGCAAAATTCACGGTAAACTTCGTCAGCAAACAAGAATAAATCATGTTTTTTAACGATATCGCGTAATTGCTCTAATTCAGATTGAGAATATAAATATCCTGTTGGATTACCTGGGTTACAGATAACAATTGCTTTTGTTTTTGAAGTGATTTTAGCTTCAATCTCTGAAACTGGAGGCAAAGCAAATCCAGATTCGATTGTTGAAGCAACTGGTACTACAGTGATTCCAGCTGCAACAGCAAAACCATTGTAATTTGCATAAAATGGTTCAGGGATAATAATTTCATCACCCGGGTTACAAGCCGACATGAATCCGATAGTCAATGCTTCAGATCCACCAGTTGTAATAATAATATCTTCAGTATTAACAGGTAAACCACTTTTTCTATAGCTTTCAGCTAATTTTATACGGTAAGATTCGAAACCAGCCGAGTGACTGTATTCCAATACTTTTCCGTCAAAATTTTTGATTGCATCTAGGGCAACTTGTGGCGTTTCAATGTCCGGTTGTCCAATGTTTAAGTGATAAACTGTTCTTCCTAATTTCTTAGCTTTCTCTGCGTATGGCACCAATTTCCTTATGGGGGAGGCGGGCATATCAACCGCTTTTTGAGATATTTTTGGCATTTTAAACTTATTTTTAAAGTAACAAAGATAAAGTTATTGTTGAATTTATGATAAAATTGTTGATTTTTGCTTCATGAAGTGGAAAAGTTTTTTTGTAATTGGTATACTGTTTTTGTCTTGTGAACAATCTAAACCTAATTTAAAACCAGCACAAACTTCGGAAGTTCCTAAGTTAAAGTCAACTGTAAAAACAAAAGTTAGTGATTATATTTCAGTTAAAAACAAAAGTGATATTCTTGAACCTGCAAATAAATTTAACACATCAATTTTTATTGAATTAAAATATGCGACAGTAGACAATTTCATGAAGCGCAAGTTGTATGATACGCTAAAAACTGCTTATCTCCAATTTGACGTTGCACATCGACTTGCGAAAGTACAAGAGGAATTAACGAAAATCAACCCGAATTATCATTTATTGGTTTATGATGCAACACGTCCGCTTTCTGTTCAATGGGAAATGTGGACAGCATTGGATTCTATCCCAGTAGCTGAACGTGTGAATTTCGTGAGTAACCCAAGAAATGGTAGTGTCCACAATTATGGAGCTGCTGTTGATTTAACTATTTGTGATAAAAATGGAAAGCCTATAGATATGGGAGCAGGTTACGACGATATTCGGAAAATTGCGTATCCAAGTTTGGAAGCTTTTTATTTAAAATCAGGTGAATTGAGTAAGAAGCAAGTTGAAAACAGAAAATTGTTAAGAAAAGTAATGTTGTCTCAAGGTTTTAGAAATATTCCAACAGAATGGTGGCATTTTAATGCGTGTTCTAGGGAGGAGGCAAAAATTAAGTATTCAATCATTCAAAATGAATTTTAAAAATTAATCGGTAAGATGATTCCAAAAAAATCAAAATATGCAATTCAAGCGCTGAAAAGTCTGGCATTAGTTTATCGCGATAAAGGTTGTCTTTCTGTTAAGGAAATTGCAAAAAGCGAAAATATTCCATTCAAATTTTTGGAGACAATTCTCGTTCAATTGCGAAATGAAGGAATCGTTGCAAGTAAAATGGGACCAAAAGGAGGATACTATTTGTTGAAACATCCAGATGAAATTGTTTTGAGTTCTATCATTCGATCAACTGGTGGACCAATTGCACTTTTACCTTGTGTGAGTTTAAATTTTTATGAAGAATGTACCACTTGTCCACATGAAGATTTGTGTGGTTTACACGAAGTTATGTTGGAGGTGCGTGAAGCATCCATTCGTATATTATCAAAAACTAGTTTGGCCGATTTAATTCTTAGAGAAAAGAAATTATATCGTAAAAAGTTCGAAAAATAATTTATATCATACTTTATTGATATGAGATAAATTATTTTTTCACTTGCATTATTATTTAAATTATACAGACTACAGGACGTTTCTATAAGATTATATCATACTATGTATATAGGATAAATAGAATTTAATTCTACTTTTTCTTGTTCCTTCTATTTTTCCTGATTTACTTTGCACCCACAAAACAAAAAACAACAAGAGCGAGGAATATCGCGTGTCATTATATTATATTGAATAACATGAACCCTTCTTCGCTATGTAAAGAGGGGTTTTTTAATGATTAAAAAAATGAAAAAAGTATTTATAAACGAAAATGGACCACAAGTATCTGCTGCAATTTATGGCTTTTACCGTTGGCAAGAAAAAGACTTGTTAAACAAAGAATTATTTGAAGATCGCTTCAGTTTTATTCTAGAACAAGGGATTAATGGAATTCAAATTGATTCAATTCATCGAAATCTGATTGCTCAAAATATTGGAGATTTTTTAAAGTC
>JBKDZA010000209.1:0-5784 GCA_046308455.1 Fluviicola sp. | reverse complement strand
CACTGGAAATACACATTAAAGAATTGTTTGATTTTGATTAAAAATCTTGTTTTTATTTAAACTGAAAAGTTAATTTTGTTTTTAAACTGAAAACAAAATGATTTCAAAACTTCCAAACGTTGGTACAACCATTTTTACAACGATGTCGAAAATGGCAGTTGATCACAATGCAATTAATTTGTCTCAAGGTTTTCCAAATTTTCCAGTCGATGAAAAGTTAACGGATTTGTTGGCAAAAAATAGCAGAGATGCCATTCATCAATATACACCAATGGCTGGTTCTCCTGTTTTGATGGAAAAAATCGCTGAAATGATTCACGAAGTTTATGATCGAAAAGTTGATCCTTCTACAGAAATGCTAATAACTGCTGGTGCTACGCAAGGAATTTATACTTGGATTCAAGCACTTGTTCATAGAGGAGACGAAGTAGTAATTCTTGATCCGTCGTATGATTGTTATGCCCCTGCAGTTATTTTAGCTGGTGGAAAAGCTGTTCATGTGGATATGACAAAAGATTTCACAATCGATTGGCGTGTTTTAAGAGAGGTGATATCACAAAAAACGAAGTTGTTGATTGTCAACAATCCACATAATCCAAGTGGTCGTTTACTTTCAGATGCTGATTTCAAGGAATTGATTCAAGTAATGGAAGACCATCCAAATTTGTTGTTGATTTCTGATGAGGTGTATGAATTTATAACTTTTGAAAACAAGCATCATTCTGCTCATCACAACGAACTATTGCAAAACCGATCTGTGATTGTGTCTTCTTTCGGGAAAACGTTTCATATAACAGGATGGAAAATGGGTTATTTGGTGGCACCAGAGTATATGATGAAGGAAATTAAAAAAGTACATCAATTTTTGGTTTTCTCTGTAAATAGCGTCGCTCAAAAAACACTTTCGGATTATATTTCTGAAGTAGAAGTTCGTAATCTTGGAGGATTTTACCAAGAAAAAAGAGACCGTTTTCAAAGTCTTATGCAAGGAAGTAAGTTTGAGTTTTTACCAAGTGAGGGAACGTATTTTCAGGCAGTTCGCTACAGCGGGATTTCAGAGTTACCAGATGTGCAATTTTGTGAATGGTTGGTCAAAGAAATTGGCGTAGCTGCGATTCCTTTTTCTGTCTTTTTTGAAAATAAAACTGATTATAAAACAATTCGCTTTTGTTTCGCGAAAACAGATGAAACATTGGTTGATGCAACAAAACGCTTATGCGCGATTTAAATGTAACATTGGTTCAAGCGGATCAAGTTTGGGAAAACAAAGCAGCCAATTTCTCTAATTATTTGAACTTGTTGTCTGGATTAGAACAAACTGATTTGATTGTTTTACCCGAAATGTTCAACACAGCTTTTTCAATGAATGCAGAAGAATTAGCGGAAGAGTTTGATTTGAGTGAAAGTATAGAATGGTTAAAACAACTTGCGAAAGTTAAAAATGCTGCAGTTTATACGAGTTTAATGATTCAATCAAATGGAAACTTTTATAATCGTGGAGTTTTTGTGCGTTCTTCGGGTGAAATCGAATTTTATGACAAACGTAAACGCTTCGCAATGGCTGGAGAGGATACTGTTTTTTCAGCTGGAAATGAAGAAGTAATCGTTGATTATTTGGGATGGAAAATCAACCTTCAAGTTTGTTACGATTTGCGTTTTCCTGAAAACATTCGCAATGAAATGAAAGATGGAAAAGCAAAATATGACTTACTACTGTATGTAGCGAATTGGCCTGAACGAAGAGTTACACATTGGAAATCATTGTTAGTAGCTCGTGCAATAGAAAATCAATGTTATGTTATTGGAGTGAATCGAGTGGGTACAGATGGAAAAGGCTTAACTTATTCTGGAGATTCGTTTGGAATTTCACCTCTAGGAGAAAAAATAGGAGAAATTCAACAATTTGAACAAAAAAGTGAAACTATAAATTTAGATGTTCAATTATTAACAGAAACGCGAGAAAAATTACCTTTTTTGAAAGACCGTTAACCGATAAAATGAAAAAATAGCCATTTGGCTCAAAAGTTTAAGACTTTTAAAATCATTGTTTTACTTTTATTCAAAATACTTAAAAAGATGAAGAAAAAAATTACACTAATTAGCGCACTTTCAATTGTGGGCTTTTCATTTGCACAAACACCAACCTTACCTAAAATGGAAGCGAAAGTTGATTTGGCAAAAAACATTATTGAAAATAAAGGATCAGAATCAATTGAGAAAGTTCCTGGAGATATTTTATGGTCTAATAACTTTTCATCAACTTCAAACTGGACAATTTCAAACGTATTGGGCTCAACAGCTGCTAATTACGGATGGCAATTATCTCCAACTCAAGATGCAATTACAACATGGTTTTTCACATCTGAAACAGGAAATTTCACAGGTGGTGGAGGTTACGCTGGTTGTGAAAATGGAAATCCACAAGCTGGAACAGCAAATCACGACACAGATGCAGAATGGATTTTGACATACGATTCAACTTTTAATTTCAGTGCAACATCAAATTTATTGTTCCAATTCCAACAATATGGAGCTCGTTTTACAGACAAACAAGCGGTTGAAGTTTCAACTGATGGTGGAACAACATGGATTGAAGTAGGATCTAATGATGACATTCCAGCATTAACGGGTGCAGGAGGTTCAGCCTTTACAAACCCAACAAATCGCTCTTATAACATTTCTCAAGCTTTAAATGGTGCTTCTACAGCAAGTTTAAAATTCCGTTTTAGAGTTTATTGGCCAGCGGCAGTTCCTGCTGGAAACAAAGGAATAATGTACGGTTGGTTTGTTGACAATGTGAAATTTGTTGAAGGTCAACCGAATGATATCAAAATCAATGAAGCACAACATTTAACGGGAGATATTTTCTGGCAATACACAAAAATCCCTACAGCTCAAGCTGCGTTAGCTAACAATGTGTTTACAAGCATAATCACAAACTTAGGTTCCAACTCACAAGACCTTACATTAACAGTTACTAATGGAAGTGGATTGAATCAAACAGGAGCATTGACTTTCCCAGGTTTTGCAAAAGACACGATTGATATTTTAACTGGATACACTTTGCCAACTGCATTAGGAAATGTTACTTATAACTTTGCAGCAACATCAACGAATAATACTTTGGCGAATACAACTGATGATGCTGTTACATCTACTATTGAAGTAACTCAAGGAGTTTATGCAACTGATAAATTTACGAATGCAGCTTCAATGACAGGTTATTTCACTGCTTGGGCTACTCAAACTGGAAATCCAGGAATTGGAAATGTATTTGAAATTTTCGAAGATGCTACAGCATATTCAATTCAAATCGGAATTGGAAACGTTACTGCAGCTAATCAAGCTCCTTTCTTAAACCAAGATTTTAAAGGAGCAATTTATGAAAGAAATGCTGCGGATACAGATTGGCAATTATTAGCTGAAACTGATTTTAGAACATTAGTTGCTACAGACTTTGGAAAAATAGCTACAATTTACTTCATGCCAGGAAGTGAGCCTCAATTAGTTGCTGGTAAATACTACATGGTACTTGCTGAGTCATTCAACGATGCTGAGGTTCCTGTTGCATTCGCTGGAAACCAACCAGCTGGACAAACATTTGGAAAAAATGGTCCTGGAAGTTATGTTAGTTTAGCTTCAAGTTCTGCAACTCCTACAATCGTTTCTGCTCCAGTTGTTCGCTTAGGTTTTGTAAATGATTTAAGTGTAAATGAGTCTACAGTTACTGAATTGTCTACTTATCCAAATCCAACTACAGGAAACGTTAGCGTGAAATTCAACTTGAACACTGCTGCAAACGCAACTGTTTCAGTTCGTGATTTAACAGGTCGCACAGTTTATACGTCAACTGCTAATGATTTAACTGTTGGTGCACAAGAAATGAACATCAACTTAGAAGCTTTTGACGCTGGATCTTACATTATCGAGATTCAAGCTGGTGCTTCTAAAATCACAAAACAAATCGTTAAAAAGTAAATGATTAAACCGAACTTTCTTCGTTCAACATCAAAATAAACTTCATCATTTACGAAAGTAAACTCAGAAATTTATTTTTTGTTTGCCTCGAAATTTCAATTTAATAAATCTTAATGAAGGCTTCTCAAAACGGGAAGCCTTTTTTATTTTTGCAATAAATTAAACAATTGGGACTTCTTACACTTTTTGGAATCTGTTTTCTTTCCGCAACGATTATTCCGTTTCCATCCGAAGCGGCATTCGTGTATGCTTTGAAGTTGGAATTCGATCCGTTTTGGGTGATTGCAATTGCGTCACTCGGAAATAGTTTAGGAGGCTCAACCAATTATTTCATTGGGAAATTTGGAAGAGAAAAGTTCAGTAAAAAAGAATATCCAAAAAGTGAAAAATGGGTGAAACGCTTCGGGACATATGCCTCGTTTTTTTCCTTCATTCCATTTATCGGTGACCCGATGATGATTGTAATGGGATTTTATAAAACGAAACTACTCCCAACGCTTTTTTGGATGACTCTAGGAAAAACCCTTCGATTTATAGTTTTGTATTATTCTTACAGTTTTATTGTTAATTGATTTTTTTAGCTATTTCAAAAGCCAATTTTCTTGCTTCGGAATCAATTTGAACATAGTCTTCGTAATTGGGTTGTTGAACAAAAGTAGCTTGATTCATGACAGCCTCATTTATTTCAGCGATTGACAAAAAGCGAATTTTTTCTTCTAAAAACAATTGTACCGAAATTTCATTTGCCGCATTCAATGCACAAGCAGCTGTTCCACCTTTTTCCATTGCTTGATACGCCAAATTCAAATTGTTGAAGGTTTCTTTATCTGCCGGTTCAAAGGTTAAATTCGGGTAATCCATAAAATTGAAACGCGGAAAATTGGTTTCAAAACGATTTGGATAAGTCAAGGCAAATTGAATAGGTAATTTCATGTCTGGCAAACCCATTTGCGCCTTCATACTTCCATCTGTAAATTGAACCAAAGAGTGAACAATTGATTGCGGATGAACGATTACATCAATTTGTTCGGGTTTTAAATTAAACAACCATTTCGCTTCAATAACTTCCAAACCTTTGTTCATCAAACTAGCAGAATCGATCGTGATTTTTGCTCCCATCGACCAATTCGGATGTTTCAATGCTTGCGCACGAGTTACAGTTTCCAGTTGTTCACGTTTCCATCCACGGAAAGGTCCACCTGAAGCAGTTAAGTATATTTTCTCAATTGGATTGTGGAATTCACCCACCAAACATTGAAAAATTGCAGAATGTTCTGAATCGACAGGATAGATGTTTACACCTTTTCGATGAGCTGCAGCTGTGACCAATTCACCAGCAACAACAAGTGTTTCCTTATTTGCAAGCGCGATGTCTTTTCCAGCTTCGATTGCAGCAAGTGTTGGTTTCAAACCTGCGTAGCCCACTAAAGCGGTTAGTACAACATGTATATTTGAATTTTCCACCACTTGTGAAAGCACGTCTGCTCCAGCATACACGTGAATATCGTCAGCAAATAATGCTTCTTTTACGTATGCATATTTGGATTCATCGCCAATAACGACCACATTTGGTTGAAATTTCTTTGCTTGTTCAATCAATAAATCCGCATTGGATTGTGCGGTAATGACTTGTAAATCAAAAAAATCTGGATAAGCAGCTATTACTTCCAATGCTTGAGTTCCGATAGAACCTGTAGATCCTAATATGGCGACGCCTTTCTTTTGTTGCATGAGTCAAAGTTACATATTGCAAACAAGAAACATGGCGACTTGTTCAATTTATTGAATAAACGTCAATGTTTTATC
>JBKDZA010000208.1:0-5210 GCA_046308455.1 Fluviicola sp. | reverse complement strand
GTGCCAAATTTTGATAAAAATTCATTCCTCGAAAGTCCACGATTTGTCTTCATAATCACTATTTTTAGACAAAATTACATGCACAGAACGTAATCTTTTTACGGTTTACTTTAGAAAGCGAATTAAGTTGGTAACCCTATTATTTTATTCGTAATTTTTTCGTTTGAAGGTTTTGCAATGGGATCAAGTCTAAATCACAGTGTTGGTGCAAAAAATGATAATTCCAATTGGTTCATTCTTGGTTGGAGTAAAACAGTTGGAGACTTAAGAGTTTCACACTTCATTGGAATGCATGCATTGCAACTACTACCATTACTTTCCTTTTATGTATTGAAAAACACGAAATGGACTTTTGTATTATCATTTCTTTATGGACTCTTGGCGCTTACCACTTTGATTCAAGCTGTTCAAGGAAAACCTTTATTTGGCTCTAAAAGCAAGAAAGAACATACTAAATAAAATTTTCTCGACTATATGATCTAACTGTTGAGTTCAGTTAAATGAAATATTGTTTATCTTCGTTATGAATCAATAAAAATCAATTAATGACTGAAATACAACTAGATGTTAATATTGATGATTTAAGAAATATTTATTTCAAAGAGAATCAGCAAAAATATTTCTTTGGTCCGAAAACTAAAAAGCAATCTCTTTATTTGATTTTAGCATTAATTATGTATCCTTTTTTTGTTTTTTATGCCCTGAATCTTAAAGATAATTGGCTAATAGTTTTTGGAACAATTTTTTTCTCATTACTAATTTATGATTATTGGAGAGTAGCAAAACCTATTTATAGCTGGAAAAAATCAGTTGAAAGATTTTTACATGAATCATCAAAAATTAAGTATTTAAGATTTGCTTACAATGACACTTATTTTATTCATTCAGAGGATCATAAAGAATTAAAACAAAATTGGGAATTAATCGAAAAAGCTACTATCAATGATCAATTAATTTGGCTTTATTCGGATACAGATGTATTGTTGCCTAAAAAAGCAATGAGTTCAGATGAATTTCAAGCTTTATCTGATTTGATTTTTGAGAAAGTTAAAAACGTATCTAAAAATTAGAAACTTTTCAAGTGCTAAAAGCATCTTCCATATGTTCCAAATCAGTTCGAAAACTATTGTGTACAATAGAAATAATATCAAAGCGGGTATCTTTTTCGATGTTTCGGGATTGTAGGTAGAAATTCGCACATGCAATCACTTGTTTTTGTTTCTTTCGGGTAACTGCTCGCCAAGGTTCACCGATTTCGGCTGTTTGACGCGTTTTAACCTCCACCACGACGATTTTATCGTTTTTCTCTGCTATGATGTCGATTTCGTATTTTAAATAGCGGAAATTGCACGATTTAATGATAAAACCGTTTTCCATCAAATGCTGTTGCGCCAATAATTCACCGTATTTCCCTAATTCTTGATCTGTCATTTTGTTTTTTAAGATTTATAATTGAGTTTTTTATTGAAGTTAAGTCAAAACTTGTAATCGAAGATTATTGTATTTTTGGAAAAATTTAACTATCTTATTGCGTGTACAAAAGACTCGTTTTTTATTTACTAATTGCCTTATTTCTTTCAGATACGGTTTATTCTTTTTTTCAACATCAAGCAAAGTCAATAGATGGAGATTTGGCTTGGAATATCGTTCCAGCGACTGATGTCCAATTAATTCTAGATCGCCCCTTTGGTTTTGAAGCTCTTTTTGATGGCGAAGTTTACATCAACCCGAATCGCTATTTCTGTCACAAAAGTTTGCAAGTTTATATGCGAAACATGCCTTTGTTTTTACATCGATTTGTACAACCAATTGATGCGCCTTATTTAGCAGCGGCCATCTTCAAAACTGTTTTACAGTTTGCAATGATTCTACTTTTAGCATTAGGAATTTATCGCATTAACAAAGGAAACAAACTAACTTTTGCTCAAAGTTTAGCCTTGATTTTTCCCTTTTTTCAAACGAATGGTTACCAAAATTATATGGGAATTATCGACCCAACAATCACGTATACATTTTTCTATGCATTTCCACTTTTATTGTTGTTGGTCTATTTTTATCCGTTATTTAAATTGAATTTTGCGGGAAATTGTTTTAAACAAAAAGGGATTGTCTTTTTATTTTGGATTCCACTCGCATTGATTGTTAGTTTAAGTGGAGCTTTAAATCCAGGTATTTCACTCGTGATTTCTCTTCTTTATATAATTCATTTATTCTATAAATTTAAAGCTGAAAAAGAAAATCGCTCTTTCTGGAATTGGATAATTTACATTTTAAGAAACACGAATAAAATTGTGTGGATGATACTTATTCCAATCAGTTTATTTTCATTGTATTCATTGTACATCGGAACGTATAATCTAACCTCTCAATTCAATGATTTTTCATTGCTCGAATTGTACAAACGGATTCCAGCGGGGCTCTTTTATTTGTTTACAAAGAAATTAGGAACTCCTTTGTTGTTCACCAGTTTGATTATTAATTATCTGATTCTAAGAAAATTTTATAAAAATGAAATACTTGATCGAAAATGGATTCAGTGGACACATTATTTTCTTTTGTTCTCTGTAATTTATGTTTTCTTACTTCCTCTTGGTGGATATAGAGTTTATCGTGAAAACGTTATTCGATATGATACTTTTTTGCCGATTACTATTGGATCAATTTTCACGTATGCATTAACAAGTGTTGTTATACTTAATTCAATTAAGAAAAATAAAAACCTTTATCTTGGTTTTCTTGTGCTAATTTTCTTTGTGTTTAGCTTCGCAGATTCACCTAAGTTCAATGAGAATAAGCTAGAAAAAAGAGCTTTAAATGAATTAGTAATAGCGAAAGATTCACCTGTAAAATTAAAAACAGATGTCGTCTTGTTTTCATGGTGGAAGTATGCTAAACCAGAAGAAAGCGAATTGAATGCTAGATTAATTTATTATTGGAATATTACACCAAAGAAAGTAGTTTATTCAAATTCAGTAAATAATATTACTTCGGACTAAAAGTCCCAGTGCTTTGTCCTTCAATAACTTGTAATCCGTTTTCGAACTTCAATTCTTTGATGACTTTTCCTTTTTTGTCGTAGACCTTCATTTTACCGTGCTTTAAGCCGTCTTTGTATTCACAATCTGAAACGATGTTTCCTCTGCGGTCATACATGTAAGATGTCCCGTGTAATTTTCCTTCTTTGTATGTGTTGATATTACTCGGGTTTCGTCCACCAGGATAATAACTGATCCACGCACCATCTTTTTGTCCGTTTTTGTAATCACCTTCTTCGGTTTTCTTATTGTCTTTTTGAGAAAAACTTGTCCAACGACCATCTTTTACACTTTCTTTCACTTCGTGATCTTTCATTGGGCCGTAATCCAATTTAGATTTTATTTTAATGGTTTTGTATTCTCCAATGTCACTTGGTTTACCATTCTCAAAGTATTCGGTGTAAGTTCCAACCATTAAATTGTCTTTGTATTCACACGCCATTTTAGGTTTTCCATCCAAATAAAACGATTTCCAAGGACCATTTAATTGTCCGTTTTCAAATGTTGCTTCGTTTTTCAACTTACCATTTTCCCAGTAATTTTTCCAAACACCGTTTTCTTTTCCATCAACGTAATCTCCCGTCATCAACAAGGTTCCGTCTTCGTACCACGTTTCCCACTTTCCGTTTTTCTCGTCGTTTTTGAAAGTTCCTTGTTTGAATTTCGTCTGATCTTTGTAGAAATAAGTCCACGTTCCCGTTTTCTTACCCATGTCAAACTCCGCTAAATAAGAAAGTTCACCAGTAGGGTAGTTGAAGGTCCATTTTCCATGTTGTTCGTCGTCCTTGAAAAACCCGGATTGATCAAGCACAGCTCTATTTGTGTACCACGACCATTTTCCTGTTTTCTTGCCGTTTTCGTATGTTCCTTCAACAGAGACTTTTCCATTATCGTAATAATTTACGTAATTTCCATTCAAGACATCGTTTTTATAATTAGATGTTTTTTCAATTTTTCCTGTATAGTAATAAAAGTTCCACGTGGAATCTTTGTTTCCTTCAGAATATTTACCATCAATCAATTTGTAACCGTAAGGCGAAAACTCTTCGAAAATTCCATGTTTCAATCCATCTTTATAGTTGTAATATTCCTGTTCGCCACCAGTTAGAAAGTAAGTAACCATTGTTCCGTCACCGTTTTTAACTCCTTGTGTGTGTAATGAATCATCGTACCAAAATTGACGTACATAGGAAACACCACCAACGATTTCTTCCTCCATTTTCTTGCGTCCAGAAATATACCAATACGACCAATTGTTGATAGGCTTGCCATCTTCGTAAAAACCTTCCATCGCTAATTTTCCCGTTTCGTTCCATTCACGGTAAACAGAGTCTGGTTTGTCCCACAAAAAATAGCCTTCTTTACTTTTTTTCCCGTTCGAGTAAAAAGTGATTACAGGTCCATAAAGTTTCCCTCTGAAATAAGTGCGTTCTTCTTGAAGCGATCCTTCTGGACTGTAATACGACCATTTTCCATGCTTTTCAGTTGTTTCTCCTAAAGGGTTTGTATAGTAACATCCTTCAGATTCTAGATTTTCTTTTTTAACATCGTAGTAATACTTTTTTTTCTTCGTTAAGTTTTCTTTTCGAATTTCTTGAGCTGAAAAAAAGAAGGGAACAATTAGAAACAATAGGAACAATTTCATAGGAAAATTGGAATTTATAGAATAAGAATAGAATTTGTTTTTGTTACAATTCAACATAACTTGAATAAATATTCTTTTATAACGAATCAGGATTTAACCAATGGAAAATTCCTTTGTAAATGATTACGAAAGCCGAACCGATAAAAATTATACCAATCAATCTATTGAGATTCACAAGTAACGCTTCTGTTATAAATGGACGAAGACTTTTCGCACCAATTATTTTTAAGAAGTCGATACTAAAGAAAGTGATGAAAATGGTAATAGCGAAGACAATCATTTCTGTGTCACGTGAAACAAAACCATTTGATGAAGGAGTTACAGCAATAACAGTAATCCAATAAAAAATTACAGCTGGATTCGCAAAATTCAAGAAAAACCCTTTGAATGCAAGCCAGAAATAATCAGTTTTTGGGTTTTCTAAACCTTCACCAGCTTTCGTTTCAACCTTTGGCTTTTTGATGAGGTTCATGACTCCAAAGGCGATGAAAACAATTCCACCAACTATTTCAATGATCGGTTTATTAGAA
>JBKDZA010000207.1:0-45118 GCA_046308455.1 Fluviicola sp. | reverse complement strand
GAATAAGCGCCTGTATAATTGCATTCTTGATTACCTTGCAAGTAATCAATAGTCCATTTTTCGTTATTGATTAAAATAAAATCTCTTTTTTGAGTTTCTGATGGAACAAAAAACTCGTTTTCTCGTTCATGAAAAATTAATTTAATTGCTGGAAATTCTTGGTTTTCATATGTCCATACAACAGCAGTATCAGGACTTAAAAATTCAACCAACTTGTGATTTTGTAAAAGAGTATCTCTTTGTGAAAAACAAAATATCGGTGAAAGTAATAGTTGAAAAAATAGCAGAAATTTATTAGAAATCATATATAGTTACTTCGATGTTTTTAGTGAGCAATGTTGAAGAAATCAAGGGTTCAATTTTATCCCACGTTCCACCCGCTTAACCACAACCAATTCGAGGCATATGAATAGAAGCATTGTTTTCATATGCGAAAAGTCCAACTAGTTCAAGGCCCTTTTCAATTGCATCGTAACGAATTGGTGGTAATCCACTATCATCTTTATTTATTTTATGTTGACCAATTACATTTGCAATCCATAAATCTTCTTCAACTTGAACAAATTGAACTTGTCCTAATTCAAAATTTTCTTTCGATTGAAACCAATTTCTGTATGCTTTTTCGTGTTCTTTCCACCGTTTTGAAATGGCCATCACAAAACCTTTTCCCCAACCACCAATATCGTTACAAACATGAACGATGATTTTATTTCCAGTAGAAGTTGGTGCTGTTGCATCGCCTTTTGTATATGTGATGTGACTCATTTTTAGAAATTTTAATCTTTAAAATAATACAAAGAAAGAACTAATGCTCTTATTTTCTCAAAATCTTGAGACTTTCTCTCTGAATTGATTTCATTCAATTGAATTAATGGTAATGGTAATATAGGACAATGTGTTTTTCCAATTTTTACATATAAATCCGTTCGAGGACCATAATATTGGTGCCAAGTGAAAAAGTTTATGGAATCTTTTGGAAGGAAAAAAAGTGAATTTGAATCCAAAATGATTTCTGCTGAAGCAATTAATTTGTACCTGTCTACTAATTCTTTTTGTGTAAACCAAGCGATGTGTTTTGTTTGAATTCGATCCAAAAATATATATCGACGAAGAATTAATTCTGCTTTTTCATTTTGATTAAGCTTTTCAAAACATATAGATTTTAAATAATTCAAATGAATATCCTTTTCAAGACTATATGTATAATTGTGTGCAGCAGCATAATTTATTGGTAATGAAACTTGATTTAGATAAAAAAGTGAAGAGTCATATTTTTCACTTTTGAAATAAGATTGTCCTAAAATAAAACAAGCATCACTTTTTGAGTCTTCCACAAAAAAAGACATAGAATAATTCCATTTTATATCCTTACTAACTGGTATTGATAAGTTTTTGAAATCAAAACTATATACTTCCAAAGCCAAAGAAATCGTTTCTTTCAATTGATTTGATTTAAAATTTGAATCAGCTAGTGAAAGCTTTTTCTGAATGTAAGTTATTTTCTCTTGCTGTGAGAATGAAAAATTGTAAGAAAAAAATAAAATAGATGATATGAGAATAAATTTATTCAACTGCTAAAATTTGATTTGCTAAATTGCAATATACAAATATACTTTTGAAATTTAAAAGTTGAATTAAAAGAGTATCAAGGAGTTTTTAAACAAGCTTTCCGTATTTTTGTTTGAGTTTAAAAAAGAATACATGTCTTCAAATCATACACAGCCTTTTTGTGACGATCTGTTTAATCGCAAACGTTTCGAAACGCGGGAAGTAAAAATTGGTATTACAGCAATTGGCGGGAACAATCCGATTCGCGTGCAATCGATGACAACTACAGATACCATGGACACCAAGGGTTCTGTAGAACAATCCATTCGAATGATTGATGCTGGTTGTGAATTGGTGCGTTTGACTGCTCCAAGCAAAAAAGAAGCTGAAAATTTGGGTGTCATCAAAGCTGAATTAGTGAAAAGAGGATACAACACTCCTCTCGTTGCTGATATTCATTTTACTCCAAACGCTGCTGAAATTGCCGCAAAATTGATTGAGAAAGTACGCGTTAATCCAGGAAACTACGCCGACAAAAAGAAATTTGAGGAAATCGATTATTCAGATGAGGGTTATCAAAAAGAACTCGAACGCATCGAAGAAAAATTTACACCCTTAGTTTTACTTTGTAAAGAACAAGGAACTGCAATGCGCATTGGTACTAATCACGGTTCACTTTCAGATCGCATCTTAAGTCGTTTTGGTGATACTCCAGAAGGAATGGTGGAAAGTGCAATGGAGTTTTTGGAAATTTGTCGTAAAAACGATTACCACGATTTGGTCATTTCAATGAAGGCCTCCAATACGATTGTAATGGTTCACGCCTATCGCTTACTTGTTGCAACGATGCGTTCGCGAGGAATGAATTACCCAATCCACTTAGGAGTTACTGAAGCTGGAGATGGTGAAGATGGTCGCATCAAATCAGCTGTTGGAATTGGAGCTTTACTAGAAGACGGAATTGGTGATACGATTCGTGTTTCACTTACAGAAGATCCCGAATTTGAAATTCCAGTTGCTCAAAAGTTAATTGAGAAGTACGAAGAGTCTAGTTCAAACTTAAATTATAATTCAAATTTAGCTTCAAGTTATTATTCATACAAACGTAGAGAAACAAATGAATTTCAAACAATTGGAAACCATCATGTTCCCGTTGTTTTTGCAGATTTAAGCAAAAAAGAAAAAATTACTCCAGCTAATTTCTTTGCTTATGGATTGAATTATTCAGTTGAATTAGACAAATGGAACTTAAGTGATTTAGCAGCTGATTATTTTTTAGTTGGAACTAAAGAATTAGATTTTGAAGTTCCAGGTACAGTAAGACTTGTACAAGATTACAACACATGGAAAATCACTAAAAACAAACAGTACATTCCACTTTGTTCATTGAATGAATACCAAGAAATTTCTGGTGAACAAGCATTTATTTCAATCGATTTAGAACAAGAAAATCAAGTATCAAGCTTACCTAAAGAGAATGTGTGTTTCATAATTCATTCGAATCAGAAACAAAAAACACAATTAATTCGCAAATTTCGATATGAACTAGCGGAAAACAACAATAATTCACCAGTAATATTAAAGTTTGGTTATACAGAAAGTGAACTTGAAACGGTACAATTGTATGCTGGTGCAGACGCAGGAATTCATTTCATTGATGGATTTGGCGATGGGATATGGATCGATGCTCCAATTTCACCCATACAATCAAACTCATTATCATTTGGAATCTTACAAGCAACACGCACGCGAATTTCCAAAACAGAATACATTTCTTGTCCATCTTGTGGAAGAACATTGTTTGATTTACAAGAAACAACACAAAAAATCCGTGAACGGACAAGTCATTTGAAAGGAATCAAGATTGGAATCATGGGTTGTATTGTCAATGGTCCAGGTGAAATGGCGGATGCAGATTATGGATATGTGGGAACTGGACCAGGAAAAATCAACTTATACAAAGAGAAAGAAGTCGTTCGTAAAAACGTGAAAGAGGAAGAAGCGGTTGATGCTTTGATTGAATTAATTCGTGAACACGGAGACTGGATAGAATCTAATGTAGAATGAAGAATGGAGAATTAAGAGCTTTTTCGAAAAAATTTAATTACGCGAAAACACTTTAATTTTAACTACGAAGCCTGAGCGGAGTCGAAGGCAGAGGAGATAAAATGAGAACGGTGACTTCGGCTTCGCTCAGTCACCTAGTTCGACTCAGCTCAATCACCTTAATAAAACAAAACAACCTTGAAGAATCGAAATGAATATTATTTCTTTCTGAATATATAAATCTGTGAGCTACACTTGTCTTTTCCTGCTTTCATATTAGACAAGAAACCAATACGAATTGCATTGAAAATTGACCCTTTTCGGTATTTTTCACTCAACATGGAAACGTAATACGAATCAAATTTCATTGGAAGGATTTCCTCGAAATCAAATCCGCGTTTCTCTATAATTGAAACTATTGTTTTAGGTGAAAAATGATACAAGTGACGTGGAACGTCATAAGCGGCCCATTCTTCTTTGTAATATTGCGCATCAAAAGAAGTGTAATTTGGGACGGCAATCACAAACACACCATTAGATTTAATCAATCTAGCGATTTTATCTAAGTCTTCATTTAAATTGTAAACGTGTTCCAATACATGCCACATCGTTACACAATCGAACTGTTTTTCTAAGGAATGAAGTAAGTTTAATTCGTCCAATTCAATATTATTGAGCTCTTTCGCAACTTTTCGCGCATCTGGATCCGGCTCTAAACCAGTAACATTCCATGAATTCTGTTTCGCTTTTGAAGCAAAATGTCCAGTACCAGCACCAATATCTAATAATTCTCTACCAGGAACCAGGAGAGAAATCAGCTTAATCTTTTGTTTTAAGGTGTAATTTCTTACCCAACCGTAAACCGTATTTACCAAACCCTTCTTTGTAGAAGAATGTGAAACATAATCTTCCGACTTGTAATAGTCGCCAATTGTATCAATCGAAGGACGAGGAGTTGTAAACAAAAAGGAACACGTTGAACACTTCTTTAAAACAAATAATTCCTTTGTTAAAAAGTGATCTACCACTGTTGAGTGAACGTCTAAATGTGTACCACCACAAGATGGGCACGAATCTGTGTTTGAAATTGTATGTTCCACGTGAAACTATTATCTACTATTTGATTATCGACCCAAATGTATCAATAAAACAGAGATATCACTTGGTGAAACACCAGAAACTCTTGAAGCTTGTCCAATAGTTACAGGTTTTATAGCACTTAACTTCTCTTTTGCTTCAGAACTTAAGGATTTCATCGCTCTATAATCCATCGATTCCGGAATAGATAAATTCTCCAAACGAGAGAGTTTTAATGCAACTTCTTCCTCACGAACGATGTAACCTTCATATTTAAGTAAAATTTCTGCTTGTTCAACAGAATCTTCATTGTCTAACAAAAGTGTGTCTGCCAATTCCTTAACAGAAGAAGACATTTGTAGTATATGATCCATCGTAATGTGAGGACGAGTAATTAAAGAACTCAGCTTTACTTGTTGGTTCAAACTTGAACTTCCTAAACTTTCTAATAGTGGATTTGCTACTTCTGGAGTAACACCTTCTTTACGTAAAGCTTGAATTAGTGTATTAGCTGCTTGTACTTTTTGGTTCACTTTATTCAAAGCTGCCTCATCTTGTGTTCCTAATTCGAAAGCAAGAGGAGTTAAACGAACATCTGCATTATCTTGACGTAACAAAATACGATATTCTGCTCGTGAAGTAAACATGCGATACGGCTCTTGAGTTCCTTTTGTAATCAAATCATCTATTAACACTCCAATATAAGCTTGAGAACGTGAAAGTATAAAAGGTTCTTTTTCTTTTACTTTCAATGAAGCATTAATTCCGGCCATCAATCCTTGACATGCTGCTTCTTCGTAACCAGTTGTACCATTTATTTGACCAGCAAAATACAGTCCTTCAATTAACTTAGTCTCTAAGGTATGTTTTAGTTGAGTAGGGGGGAAGTAATCGTATTCGATAGCATAACCGGGACGGAACATTTTAGCATTCTCGAATCCAGGAATAGATCTCAACGCTTTTTGTTGCACGTCTTCAGGAAGAGAAGTAGAGAAACCATTTACATAGATTTCAATTGTATTCCATCCTTCTGGTTCAACAAATATTTGATGACGATCACGATCTGCGAAACGATTGATTTTATCTTCAATACTTGGACAATAACGAGGGCCTGAACTTTTAATTGAACCATTGAACATTGGAGAACGGTCGAAACCTTCCTTCAACAATTCATGTGTTTCTGTATTAGTATATGTAATATGACAAGGACGTTGAACAGCCAAAGGTTTAGTTGAACCAAAAGAAAACTTCGATGGATTTTCATCACCATCTTGTAATTCCATTTTAGAATAGTCCAACGATCTACCATCAATTCGAGGAGGAGTTCCTGTTTTCATTCTACCAGCAACAAAACCTAAACGAACCAAATCTTCTGTGATTCCTGTTGCAGCACGTTCACCTGCGCGACCACCACCAAATTGCTTTTCACCCAAATGAATCAATCCATTCAAAAAAGTACCATTTGTAAGAACAACAGATTTACCAAATATATCGACACCAATAGATGTTCTCACACCCATTACTTTTCCATTTTCAACAATGAGCCCAGAACACATGTCTTGCCAAAAATCGACATTTGGATTTCTTTCAAGCAACAAACGCCACTCTTCAGCAAATTTCATTCGGTCGTTTTGAGTTCGAGGTGACCACATAGCAGGACCTTTTGACAAATTCAGCATTCGAAATTGAATCGCCGAAAGATCTGAAACAATTCCAGAACCACCGCCGAGCGCATCGATTTCACGAACAATTTGTCCTTTTGCAACACCACCCATTGCAGGGTTGCAACTCATATGAGCAATCGTATTCATGTTCATCGTCAACAACAAAACTGACGATCCCATTTTTGCAGCGGCATTCGCCGCTTCACAACCTGCATGGCCAGCTCCGACCACAATTACATCGTATTCTCTTAACATTTTTCTGATTGTTCCACGTGGAACAAAATTACTTTAAAGTGAGGGGGCTTAAAAATGTTTCACGTGAAACAATTATCTAAGCAATAATTTTTCGTCTTCTTTTCTTCGCATTAAAACTTCGTCATCATCAGATTTATCTTTGTACCCACACAAGTGTAAAACACCATGTACACAAACTCGATCTAATTCATCTTTAAAATCCGACGAAAACTCTTTTGCATTATCAAGAACACGATCTATAGAAATAAACAAATCACCAGAAACAATGTTTTCAAAACAATAATCAAAAGTGATAATGTCAGTATAATAATCGTGATTCAAATGTTCGCGATTCATTTCTAACAAATATTCATCTGAACAAAACACATAGGTGATTTCACCAAGCATTTTGTTTTCAGATTCAACAACTTTAGAAATCCAAGAAACTAAAAACTCCGAATCAAAGTTCGGAGTAGAGGAGATATCTTCGAAAAAAACTGAGATCATTCTTTATTGAAATAAACAAAAACTTGATTACCTGTCTCGTTGTAAACAACATCATCAGCCAAATTTCTCATCAAGAAAACACCACGACCATTTTCTTTTTCTATGTTCTCTGGAGCAGTAGGATCTGGAAGCGAATCATAATCAAATCCATTGCCCGTATCAGAAACATTAAAACAAAATGACACTGGAGCATCAAAAACATTTACACCAACATTTAAGGAAACATCATTTTTATTACCATGAAGAATGGCATTATTTACAGCTTCAGTTACAGCAATCAAAACATTTCCATAAACGTCCTCATGTACACCAATAGATTGACAAACTGAATCAATCAACGTTTCTACAACAGGCAATTTACTAACATCTGATGGAATGGTTAACGAATCAATTAATGTATAACCTTCTTTCATCCTCACTATTTAAATACAACAATATTAGTTGGCCTTATTGAAATATTCGTTTGCTTTGTTTTTGTAATAACGAGACAACAAAGGATCAACGCTACGAATTAATTCAACTTGACCTAATTTCTTTTTTGTATACTCATCAAATCGAATAAGGTTACCGTAATTTTGATTTTTTCCAGATTGAGATTCTCTTTTTTCTTCGAAGCCTCTTTCACGAATTGCTTTATCGCTTTCTAATAAGCGCGTTAAGATGTCTTGTTGACGTCTAATCATTTCAGGGGAAAAGTTTTTGTTAATCAAATCGCGTTCTTGTTTTTCTAATTCTTGAATCAAAGGATTTAATTGATTTCCTTTTCCTTGACCTTCCTTGTTCATTTCATCACGAATCTGCTCCAACTTCTGACGAATTGCAGTTTGTTGTGCAGCCATCTTAGCAATCTGTTCATTCCCTAAACCAGGCATTCCCATACCATTTTGACCTTGTCCTTCACCAGGTTTTTCTCCCGGTTGTTTACCACCAGGCATCGGTCCTTTTTTCATTTGCTCCAATTGCTGCTTCAACATTTCCTTCATGTCTTGTGAACCCATTTTATCTCCTTGACCCGATTTTGGTTTTCCACTTCCACCAGGATTGTCACAAGAACCACTTCCTTCTTTCTTCTGTTGTTCTTGTTGCTGCTGTTGCATTTGTTGCAATGATTCATTTAACATCAACGCTAAATTGTTATAAGAAGTCATCACCAACTGTTGATGTTGTAACAACGGCTTACGTTTATGTTCATCTACTTCATCAATTGCTAAAGCAAAATTTGTACGTATCTCTTTTAATTCTTGATCAATAAATGGAGCGATTTTAGTTTGACGTTTTGCTAAAGCTAAAAGTGAATCTTCAACAATCTTTGTGTCATCAATAATTCTTCTTTGTTTACGTCCCAACTTTCTATAATATGGATCCGTATCAGAAACTTTTTCAAAACGATTCATTACATATTCTTGTTCGAAACTTAAAGCCATCAAATTTTCAAGAAGTAATCGCAACAAAGCCATGTCTTCAGAATCTTGTTTTTGATTGGAAGCCTCTTGTTCTTTGTTCAACTTTTCAGCCATTTCCTTCATCTTGTCAGAAGCTGATTTTTGATTTTGTCCGGCTTTAGATTTTTTATTATCGTCTAATTTATCTTTAGCTTCTTGCATTTCATTTGATATCTCTTGCTGTTCTTTTTCGAAATCAGAAAGATTTAAAGGACGTTTCAACTCAGAATTTAACTTCAACGTTTCTTGCATGTCCTTTATCAATTCATCGAATTTTTTGTTTAATTCTTCTTGTTCCTTGGCACCTTGTTCTGGAGTTTTTTCACCAGACTCTAAGTCTTTTTTTAACTCTTCCTGTTCTTTGCTTAGAGATTCAAGTTCTTTTTCTATATCATCGATTTGTTCATTGACTTGCAATTTTTTAAGCGATTCTAAAGTACGATCCATTTGTTCCTTCATGTCTTCAGAAGATTGTTTCAACTCTTTTGCATCTTGTTTTAATTCTTGTTGGTTGTTGTTTTTCATCAACTTTTCCATTTCTTCCAAGAGCTTTTTCATTTCATCATCCATCAACTCTTCAAGCAATTTATCAATCAATTCTTGTTGCTCAAGCAATTCTTTTTCTTGCTCAGATAATTGATTTTTCTCTTCATTACTTTGCTCCATCTTTTCTTTGATATCTTGAAGCTCTTGAGTAATTTGTTGCTGCTGTTGTTGTAATTGTTGAACTTGTTCTAGTGATTTGAAATCAGATTTTGACTGATTCATGATAGATTTTTGAAGCTTGTCAACATCTTTTTTAAACTCTTCAACTTTCGATAAAGTATTCGATAAAGCATTCTTTAATTCCTCTTGAGTTTCTTCACGCTTTTCATTTAACTTCTCTAAAGTTGGAAGTTGATAAACGAATGCTTGCGATTGAGTTGCTTTAGAACCATTCACACCATCGTTATCCATAATCACAAAATGATAATTGATTTTATCTTCAATATCTAAATCTTCACGACTAAAATCAACAGAGAAATTGAACTTATGATTCGTTCCAGAAACAGGATCTACATTCAACACACGATTTACTTTCTGACCATTTTTCTTAGAAATAGAATACACAAAATTCAATCTTGTTAAGCCGTAATCGTCTGAACACATACCAGAGAAAAAACGAATTCCTGTAGAAATAGAATCTATAGATTCAGAAACAAAAATAGAAGGATACTCATCTTTCAACACTTCAACTTGAACAAAAGAAGAATCGATTACTGAAGAATACAAACTTTTCAAAACGAAGGCGTGTGTACCAGAATTAGAATATGATTTTGAAAATGTAAACTTGTCTTTTGAGAAAACTTGCTTGGCACCATTCCATAAAACATGAGTTGATTTAGCAAAACGCGTTTGTACTTCCCAATCAATCTTTGTCCCTTCTGGAACATCTAAATCAGCAATATTAGATACCACTTCATTCTTACGGTGCAAATATTTAGGATAGGAGAGTTTAGCCGTTAATTGAGCAAGTCCTGCTTTACCTAAAACTTTAACCGAGAAGTCTTTTGAAGAAAATCCTTCACTTTCAAAATGAAAATGAACATCCGTTCGAACGTTAGAAAGAGAAAAGGCTACTTGATTCTGAGTAGTTTTTGTCATTAAAAAACGACCACGATCACAAACTAAAAAAACCTTTTCTGGAACATATTCTCCAAAAATATTTACACTTATTGGTAGAGAATCTCCTTCACGGATTGCGGATAAATTTGATGCTAATTCAAAATCAAATGGAGCTTCTTGAGCTTGATTGTAATTCACAACATTCGCTGTTCCTTTAGAAATTAAAGTAGGATAAATTAACAGAATTGAAACAAAAACTAAAGCTATCGGAATAAGGAATTTTAAATATCTTTTCGATTCATCTGTACGTACAGCATCAACAAAATTAATTGTAGAAAACGAATTTGCTTTTTGAACAACACTCGCTCGAATCAATTCAAGACTTGCATCATTTTCATTAACGGTGTCATTTAACTGTAGCGTATTTAAAAGTCTGTCTGAAATAGTAGGAAAGAAATCACCAATAATTTTTGACGCTTGATATCGATTTATACGTTTACCGAAACTTGTTAAGCGTAATAATGGAACAATAAAATACTTAAATAATAGAAAGGAATTAAGTCCAATAAATGTCCAAAATAACATAAATCGAATCCACGAATCGAAACGTCCGAAATATTCAAGAATACTAACAAGCAACCATGATGCTAAGAGAACTCCTAAAACAAGGAAAGCTCCCTTCAACATTTCGTTCTTGTAGAACTTACGTATAAAAGAATCAATCTGTTCAATCAATCTATCAAATGCGCTCATATTATTACTTTATTCCTTAGTATAACTTACTAAAGTAAAAAAGTTCAACTAGACCAAAAAATAATTGAAGACGCCTATACTGTTAAAAAAACAAAAAAGTAAATAATAATAGTTATTTATCTGATTAACAACAACTTAAACTAAATAATAAATAAAGAAAAAATGCTTAATTTTGCAGTCGAAAATCAATATACATGAGTAATAGAGCAGTACGCGTAAGATTTGCCCCATCACCAACAGGACCATTACATATGGGAGGAGTGAGAACAGCATTATACAATTATCTTTTTGCAAAAAAAAACAATGGAACTTTTATCATCCGAATTGAAGATACAGATCAAACTAGATTTGTTCCGGGTGCACAGGATTACATTTTAGATGCATTGAAATGGTGTGGTTTAAACCCAACTGAGGGTCCAGGAATTGGTGGTGAATTTGGACCGTACGTACAGAGTGAGCGTAAAGAAATGTATAAACCATATGCTTTACAATTGATTGATACTGAAAAAGCATATTACGCATTTGATACTCCTGAAGAATTAGATGAAACAAGAGAAAAAGCGAAACAGATGGGAATGCCAAATTGGCAATACAACAGTGTAACGCGATCTTCAATGAAAAACTCTTTGACATTGTCATCAGATGAAGTTAAAAGTCGTTTAGAAGCTGGTGAACCATATGTTATCCGTATGAAAATGTCGCGTAACGTAGATGTTCGATTTGAAGATGAAATTAGAGGATGGGTTGTTGTAAATACAAACAATCTTGATGATAAAGTTTTGTTTAAATCTGATGGAATGCCAACCTACCATTTGGCGAATATCGTTGATGACCATTTAATGGAAATTTCGCATGTAATCCGCGGAGAAGAATGGTTGCCATCAGCTCCATTACATGTTTTGTTATACGAAGCATTTGGTTGGGAAGCTCCTAAATTTGCACATTTACCTTTATTACTTCGTCCAGATGGAAATGGAAAATTATCTAAAAGAGATGGTGATCGTTTAGGATTTCCAGTTTTTCCAACAAATTGGATAACAGCTGAAGGAGAATTGTATTCAGGATACAGAGAGAATGGATATTTTGCTGATTCATTTGTAAATATGCTCGCTTTTTTAGGATGGAATCCAGGAACAACACAAGAACTTTTTTCATTAGAAGAATTAGTAGAAGCCTTTACTTTAGATCGTGTTAGTAAATCAGGAGCAAAGTTTGATCCAGATAAAACACGTTGGTTCCAACAACAATATTTAAAAGCAAAATCAGATGAGGAACTTGCTGAATTATTGAAGAAAGAAGCAACTATTTCATTAAGTGCAGAAAAGACAATTCAATTCGTACACATGATGAAAGAGAGAGCTGTTTTTGTTAAAGACATGTTGACTGAAGGAGCTTACTTATTGGAAAGACCGTCAACATATGATGAACAAACAGTTTCTAAAAAATGGAATGATGAGTCACCAGAATTAATGAAAGAATGGATGACGATTCTAAACGCAACAACATATGACGCTGCGGAATTAGAAACAAAATTCAAAGAATTTATTGCTTCAAAAAATAAAGGAATTGGACAAGTTTTACCGTTGTTTAGATTGTTAGTTACAGGTCAAGGAATGGGTCCATCAATGTTTGAGATTGCTTCGTTTTTAGGAAAAGAAGAAGTGTTGGAACGTATGGAAAACGGATTGAGTAAATTATAATGCATACGATAGAAGTAAATAACATTCGTCTTTATGCTTTTCATGGCTGTTTAGAAGAAGAGGGGAGGATTGGTGGACATTACAGTGTTGATGTTCATTTGAAAACTGATTTTTCTAAAGCAATGGAAACAGATGAATTGATTGATACGATAGATTATGTTCATATAAATCGAATTGTTACAGAAGAAATGGCCATTCGATCAAAATTAATTGAACATGTTGGTGCGCGAATTGTAACACGTACACGACAAGAAATCAACAATATAGAAAAGTTAAAAGTTAAAATCACTAAGATTTGTGCTCCAATAAACGGCGATGTAGAAAATGTTGCAATTATTATTGAAGACTGATTTAGGTTTAAAACAGAATTTTTTATTACTTTTGCATCACCACAATGTGGTCTTGTGGCCGAGAGGCTAGGCAGCGGTCTGCAAAACCGTCCACAGCGGTTCGAATCCGCTCGAGACCTCAACAAAGCTTTCCGCAATGCGGGAGGCTTTTTTGTTTTAATCGAATGAAGCGGTATGCTTCAATGAGAATCAAACGAAAAAGTCTCGATTTTCACAGAAAATAAAGGTTTGTTGTTCATTAAACCCATTCAGGATCATGAAATAATCCGTCGAGACCTCACCTTCAGTTTCCAAGGGAAGTGCTTTTTTTGTTTTATACGAATGGAGTTGAAAACTTCAATGAGAATGAAACAGAAAAGACTCAGTTTTCGCAGAAAATAAAGCTTTTGTTGTTCATTAAACCCATTCAGGCTCATGTAATAATCCGCTCGACACCTCAACTACAGTTTCCAAGGGAAGTGCTTTTTTTGTTTTAATCGAATGAAGTAAGAATTTACTTCGATGAGAATGAAACAGAAAAGACTCATTTTTCGCAGAAAATAAAGCTTTTGTTGTTCATTAAACCCATTCAGGATCATGCAATAATCCGCCGAGACCTCAACTTCAGTTTCAAAAGTGATGCTTTTTTGTTTTAAGTGAAAGAGAAAACTTAAATTCTATAAAATGAATAAGACACCTACAGAAGTAGATGGCCCCACACTATTCACTATATTCAATTATTGTATTACGAACAATTGAATGTCTTTAAAGTTTTTTCCTTCATTATCAATTCCTGTAACGATACAAGCAAATTGTCCGGATTTTTGAATTTCGTTTCTTACAGAACCATCCCATTTGAAGTTAGGATCCGTAGATTCGAAAACAATTTTATTATTAACATCCATGATCATTACACGGAAGTTATTTATGTTTTGAATTTCAATACTATAAAAATCATTTGCCCCGTCACCATTTGGAGTAAAGACATCAGGGAATTTTGTTACTTTACTTTTAATAACTGGATTTTCTTCTTTTACATTTTCTTGTTCAGAAGAAACATCGTTATTAGTAACTTCAGTTTCGTTTATATCATTTGTTCCTACTTGATTAATTTCAGAAACACCTTCTTGTTCTCCAGAATTTGATTTCTCAGAACTATTTTCAGTAATCAAAGCTGTTTCTTCTTCAATCGTTTCAACAACATGAGTCATCGATAAAATTGTCGTTTCTATCAAATTTGATTTTTCAGAAATCAAAAGATTCATGTTTTCTCTTTGATCAGAATTTTTAGAAGTCGTTACAAATTCATTTTTCGTTGAATTATTTTTATTTTCTGTTTCAGAATTATATTCGATATTTTTTGATGGAGAAGGAGTTAAATCTTCCGTTTTTGGGGTTTCGTTATTGTTAAATAGAATTACCGCAGAAATTGTCGTTGCTGAACCAACAGCGATAGAACCCAAAATCCATTTTGTTAAAATACTAACAGATTTGGCAGCAATTGTACTAGTGACACCAGCTGATACCATTTTTGCCTGAACACCCGACCAAAGGTCCGGACGAACACTCTCCGTTTGTTTTGCAAACGAATCAGACAAAAATTGCTCAAATTGATCTTTCTCTAACATTTTTTAACTTGTTCTAATTTATCACGTAGTAATGCGCGTGCTCTTGAGTATTGTGATTTCGATGTGTTTTCAGACACACCTAAAGTTTCCGCTATTTCTTTATGACTATATCCTTCAATTGCAAACATGTTGAAAACAACACGATAACCATCTGGAAGCGATTGAATGATTTTCATCAAATACTGTAAATCCATATCATCAAATTGAAAATCAGTAAAAGAAACCTTATGTTGAACTGAATCTACATCATCTTCGAGTAATTGTTTTTTGTTTCTTCGAATGGCATCCAAAGAGTTATTTACCATAATTCTTCGAATCCAACCTTCCAAAGATCCTTCCATTTTAAATTCGGGAATCTTTTGAAACACTTTCACAAAACCGTCTTGCAATGCATCTTCTGCTTCATCTATATTCTTTAGATATCGCATACAAACAGCCAACATTTTAGGCGCAAACTTGTCAAACAACGCTCGTTGAGCTTTAGCATTTCCACGTGAACATTCCTTTATTAATGTCACGTCATCCATAAGACTCACAATTACTAGACTCTAAACTAGGAAAAAAGGTTGCACGGGTAACTAAATTCACTAAAAAAAATTAAATTTGTCTTAAATATACTCTAATGAAGCTTCTTCTATTCTTTAGCTTTTTAATTATTTCAGCTTTTACAAATGCACAACATTTAAAAGTTAAAGTTGGTAAATATGATGCTTTTTTACATATCAATAAAACAACAACTCTCCCTGTTCACTTTTCTATTATAGAAAAAAATAAAGAACGAATAGCTGTAATATCTAACGCTGAAGAACGCATAGAATTGCATGCCCCTCTTAAGTTTGGTGATACAATCATCTTACCTTTTCCTGATTTTGATTCCGAAATACGAGTGAAAATATCAAAGAAATCTACTTTAAATGGTTACTGGATCAACAACAATAAAGGTTCAAATTATAAAATTCCTTTCTCTGCAAAGTTTGTGAAAACTCAAGTTAAACAAACAAAATCAACAATAGATTTAAACGGAAAATGGGAAACTTATTTCAATCCAAATGGAGATAAAGAAGCTGCAATTACTTTTTTAAAACAAACTGGATCACATATTACTGGAACAGTTTTAACTGAAACGGGAGATTATCGTTTCCTTGAAGGAGAGGTTGAAAACAATAAGTTTTATTTAACTGCTTTTGATGGAACTCATGCGTTTATGTTGACCGGAACTGAAAACAATGGTAAAATAGAAGGTTCTTTTTATAGTGGAAAACATTATCAAACAAGCTATTTTTCAACTAGAAATGAGACATTCGAATTGAGAAATTCTGATTCAATAACTGTTGTAAAAAAAGACGAAAATCTATTCACATTTAAGCTTCCAACTCTTGATGGCAAAGATTATATTTTCCCAAATGAAAACACAACTAATAAAGTTGTCATCATTCAAATAATGGGTACTTGGTGTCCAAACTGCTTGGATGAGACAAAATATTACGAAAGTCTATATAAAAAGTACCACGATAAAGGTCTAGAAATCATTTCAATTGGATACGAATCCGCTGAAACGTTTGCTGAACAAGCTAAAAAGATTGAAACCTTAAAGTCGCGTTATAATTTAGATTTTACCTTTTTAGTTGGAGGTAAAGCAAACAAACAATTGGCATCACAACATTTCTCCATGTTGAATGAAATCATCTCTTTTCCTACATCAATTTATATTGGAAAAGATGGAAAAGTTCGTCGTGTACATACTGGTTTTAGTGGACCAGGAACAGGTGACATTTACCTAGAATACGTTAAAAAAACAGACGCATTAATTGAATCTCTTTTAGCAGAGTAATTACTTATTCGTTTGGTGCTGGACGTTCAGTTTTATTTGCCAAAATCCATGCTGTGTGAAAAACTAACTTCGCAACAGTTTCAACTTTTTCGAAATCTATCTTCTCAATATCATCTGTTGGTTGGTGATAATCCTCGTGAACACCACTGAAATAAAAAACAGATGGAATTCCATTTTTCGCAAAATTATAATGATCTGAGCGATAATAGAATTGATTTGGATCGTTTTTACTATTAAATGTATAATCTAACTTAAGATTTGTATATGAATTATTTGCGAGTTCATTTGCGTTGTGTAAATCGTCGCTAATCATATTTGAACCAATGATATAAATATATTCTTCTTTAGAATTTTCATGCGGAATATCATCACGTCCAATCATATCAATGTTTAAATCTGAGATAATATTTGCAAGAGGAATAATTGGATTTTCTGTGTAATAACGCGAACCTAACAATCCTTTTTCTTCACCAGAAACAGGCATAATTAAAATAGATCTTCTTGGACCATGTCCTTCTTTGTAAGCTGTCATAAAAGCTTGAGCCAATTCTAATAAAGCAACAGTTCCTGTTCCATCGTCATCAGCACCGTTGTAAACAACACCATTATCAATTCCAATATGATCATAATGTGCTGTAATCACAACGACTTCTTTTGATAAAATTGGATCTGAACCAGGAATAAAAGCCAACACATTTGATGATTGCAATAATTGTTCATCTTTATTTATTTCAGCTGACAATTTTCCTAATTCTTTTTTAAAGGATTTTTGCTTCCCTTTTCCAAAAAGATAACGTAATTTTTTAGGAAGTTGTTCCTTAATACTTGCTGCATTTACAATAATGATGGGCAATTCTTTTTCTGTTTTATCACTTGCTAAACGCATAGAACGTGAAGTGAAAAAATGTTCATAATACAAATAAACATCTGAAAAAGATTCTGCAACTAACACAATTGCTTTTACATTTGTTGTAACAAGTCCTTTTTCTTTAATTTTCAAAAAAGCTCCTCGTACATCTGTAGAAACCAATTTTTCTATGATTACTAAATTCTCGGTTTGATTTAATTGAGCAGCATTAGCTGTATAAACAGGTAAGTTTGAAAGTGTGTTTTTAGCTTTAGCGTTGGTATAAATAAAGTCTGTTTTGAAAGCTAAATCTTTACCTAAAAAATTCAAAGTACCACCTGGAACATTTTCAATTACATTGAATTGTTGCTCAAATTGTGTCATTCCAGGAGCAAATGAACAACCGCTCTTTTTAAAGGAGTTGATAAGATATTCAGCCGATTTTTTTTGTCCTGCTTTTCCTGTTTCTCTACCTTCATATTCATCAGAAGCTAAAACAGATAAATGTGTTTTTAATTCTTCATTCGTAATTGTTTGCGCATATTTTTGCGCATAATCTAATTTATTTCCTTCTTGTGAATAAAAATAAACTACTGAAAAACAGCAAACTAGTAAAGCAGAACAACGTATCATTAGCAAGGAATTTTATTAATTCTATTTAAATGTCTTCCTCCTTCAAAAGGAGTATCAATAAACAATTGCAACATTTCAAGCGCACTTTCTTCAGAAATAAAACGTGCTGGTAGAGTTAAAATATTTGCATCATTGTGTTCTCTTGCCAATTTTGCTATTTCTGGAGTCCAACACAAAGCAGCACGGATACCTTGATGTTTATTAACAGTCATGTTGATTCCATTTCCACTTCCACAAATTACAATTCCAAACACATCTGGATTTTGTTCAACATGTAAAGCAACTTGATGTCCATAATCCGCGTAATCAATACTTTCTGTAGAATAGCAACCATAATCTTTTACTTCGTAACCGTTATTCTCTAAAAAGTCAATAACTTTTGCTTTCAATTCAAAGCCTGCATGGTCGGCACCAATTGGTATAATTTTTTTCATGTTGTAAATTTGATAAAGTCAAAAGTAGAAGATATTCACAATTTGTACAAACTATTGACAAAAGGAAAATTAGAAAAAAGTTAAATGACTCATTATTAAGTCTATTACATTTTAGCTTATTAACAGAAAGTCGGTCAAAAATGTTCATATCTGTGCGTAAGTACTAATAACTATGATTAGGAAAAAATAGAATCCTGTTCTATATGTCATAAATATTGAAACGACAAGTGAAAGTTAGACTTATTTATTGATCCTTTTCACACAAGTTGATAACCTAAATGAACAGATTTGATTACAATTTTTTCACACAAAGTTTACAATTAACAGTATTGTGAATAAGTACATGAGAACTTGATTATCAAATAAGTTAAAGAAATTCTTACTGTTAATAAAAGAGACTTTTTTGTGTATAAATGGTAAAAACAAGAAAATGTGAATGAATTTATACACGTATTAACACCCTTAATAAAAGTAATAAATAACCTTTAAATTTTAACTTTTTACTTTTTTTATTATTTACTAGAAACTGGATTTCGACGAATATTTGTTTTTGTGCTTGTTAAATACTACTTTCGGACTGATAAATGGTATTTTTTCTAAGTCGAATTCATGTGAATAGTAGATTAGTTTAAATATTTGACTAAATTTGAAACAAATCAAACACTATGACAAAAGCAAATGTATTGGTTGTAGAAGATGAATTCATCGTTTCTATGGATATTCAAGCTAGTTTAAAAAAACTAGGCTACAATGTCATTGGTGCAGCTCCATCTGGAGAACGTGCTTTGGAAATTCTTGAAAAAGAACAGCCTGATTTGGTTTTGATGGATATCATGTTGAAAGGCGAAATGAACGGAATTCAAACAGCTGATATCGTTCGTCAACAATATTCAATACCAGTTATTTATTTAACAGCTTATGCGGATGAAGCAACACTTTCTAAAGCAAAAGTTACTGAGCCATACGGATACATTTTAAAGCCTTTTAAAGAGATTGATTTACATACTTCTATCGAAATGGCTTTATACAAGCACAAGAAAGAAAAGGAAGTTGAACGTGAACGTGAGATGTTGTATTCAATCGTTGACAGTAAAGAAAAAGAAAATCACCACGATTTTATCTTCGTAAAATCAAACAGCAAGTTGGTGAAATTGAAAATGGATGAAATCTATTTCATTGAAGCCTTGAAAGATTACGTAGTAATCAACACAAGTACAACACGCTATACGATTCACTCAACAATGAAAGAAATTGAAAGTAAATTGGGAAGCGACGATTTTATCCGCGTTCATCGATCTTTCATTGTACGTTTAGACAAGATTGCTTCCATTGATTTCCCGAATCTACAATTAGAAAATGACCGTAAATTAATTCCAATCGGAGGTTCTTACCGAGATGATTTAACGAATCGAATTAAGTTATTATAAAAAAAGTAAGGGCTGTCAATTTTGAATCAGCCCTTTTTCTTTTATTATAAATATAGATTAAAGATTTTATTCAATAAAACTTTCTACTAATCCTAAATCAATTGTTCTACGTTTTGTACTTACTTCCATAATTTTAACACGAACATTATCTCCGAAATTATACGTTTTTCCTGTTCGTTGTCCAACAAGTTGCATGCGTTTATCATCAAATGTAAATCGATCTCCTGGTAATTCTTGAATTGGAACCATTCCCTCACAAGCGTTCTCCGGCATTTTAACGAACAAACCGAACTCAGCTACTCCAGAAACAATTCCATCGAATTCTTGCCCTATCTTATCGTGAACAAAGACCACTTGGAAGTATTTATTTGCTTCACGTTCTGCTTCTGTTGCTTTTCTCTCTGTTCTAGAAATACGTTTACAAACTTCATCTAAGCCATTGTTGTACTTATGTGGCATATTCTCCAAACATTCTTCCAAAATGCGGTGAACCATCAAATCGGCATATCGACGAATAGGAGAGGTGAAATGGGTATAATGTTCAAAAGCTAAACCGTAATGTCCAATGTTATTTGTTTCATAAGTTGCTTTCGCCATACTGCGAATTGCCATTTGCTGAATTATGCTGTATTCATTTTTTAATTGAATGTCATTCAACAATTTATTGATACTTTTTGCTGCATTTTCAGGTGTAGTGAATTCCAAAGAATAACCAAATTTATCTAAAAACACATTGAATAATGCGATTTTCTCAGGATCTGGTTTGTCGTGAACACGGTAAACAAATGGTACAGGATCAGCTCCTTTTTTAGGAATTCCAACACGCATTGCAACATGTTTATTTGCTAAAAGCATAAACTCCTCAATCAATTGATGTGCATCTTTAGAAACTTTGATTGTAACACCAATTGGTTCTTTATTTTCATCTAATTTGAAGCGAATCTCTTCCGAATTGATCATCAAAGCACCTTTCTTAAATCGCTCTTTTCGGTATATTTTTGCGATTTTATCTAATAATAAGATTTCCTCTTTGTATGGACCTTCAGCTCCTTCAAGCATTTCTTGTGCCTCTTCGTAGGTAAAACGATGATCCGAATAAATGACTGTTTTACCAAACCATTCTTTATATATTTTTCCTGTTTCGTCTAATTCAAATACAGCTGAAAACGTGAATTTTTCTTCATTTGGACGAAGTGAACACACCATATTTGACAACTGTTCTGGAAGCATTGGAATAACGCGATCAACGAGATAAACAGAGTTTCCACGATTAAGTGCTTCTTTATCCAAAGCAGAATTTGGTCGAACGTAATGACTCACGTCAGCGATGTGAACTCCAACTTCTAAATGTCCGTTTTCCAATTTTCGAATGGAGAGCGCATCATCAAAATCTTTTGCATCAACAGGGTCAATCGTAAAGGTTAGAACATTTCTAAAATCACGGCGTTTTTCCACTTCTTTTGGATCTAATTCAATTGTTACCAATTCCGCTTCAGACATAACTGCAGCATCAAATTCGATTGGAATTCCTTGGTTAACCAAAATGGAATACATTTCATTGTCGTGAAGTGAATTTCCACCTAAAGTTTGAATCACTTCTCCAAAAGGCATTTCTGCATTTTTTGGCCAAACAGTTATTTTAACTAAAGCTTTATCTCCGTTTTTTGCACCGTTCAACTTTTCATTTGGAATATAAACCTCAATACCTGTTTTTTGATTATCAGGAAGAAGCAAAGAATGTTTGTCCATTTTTTTAATGACACCAACAAACTGTGTTCTTTCACGGGAAACAACATCAATAATTCTTCCTTCTCGTCTTGTTTTTCCTTCTTTTGTAATAGCAACTTTTACAATATCACCATGGATCGCATTTCCAATTAAATGAGGGGGAATAAAAATATCTACTTCTTTTTTTCCGACTAAAACAAAGCCAGCTCCAGAACGTGAAATGTCTAATTCTCCTTCAAGCGTATTTTGCATTCCACCCAATTGATAGGCTTCGTGTCCTTTTTGAATTAAAAATCCTTCTTTACATAAATCGCGAAGTACGCTAACAACTGCTTTACGTGTCTCAGAATCGTGAATATGTAAAAGTGAACATACTTGCTTGTAGTTTAGTACTGAATCTGGATGTTGTTCGTACAATTTTCTAAGTAAATGGAAAATTCCGTGTTTACGCGGTTGAGATGATTTTTCTTTAGTTTTGTGTTGTTTCTTTTTAGCCATAAAGCAAGTATATGCTCAAAAATACAATTATTACAGAAGAAATTGGTCGACATCGACAAAAAACACAAGTGATAAAAAAATAAAGATTAATTGAATAGTACCTAAAATTGCAATTACTTTTCCATGGAAACGGCTCTGTTTATCGTAAACATATTTTTGTTCACCATTGGGTAAAGTTTGTTTGTGCGTCATATAAAAATAACCAAAAATTAATCCAACAAAAGGAAGTAAAATAGTAATTGAATAAGTTATAATTAGTTGAAACACGTCTAAATTTTTTTCAGTTGAAAGTTCAATAAAAACTTCATTTTTTAGTGATTCAATTTCAGTAGGAGATAATTTCGAATCTTTTTCTAGTAGAATTTTTTCTGCGAGTAAAACATCGAATAAAGACCATTCTGAATTATTTTTTATAACATCTTTAAGTTCATAATCTTTAAAAGAAAACAAATAATAATCAGGTTCTACTTCATCTAAAAGTGGTTTTAAAGCATCAATTTCATGTTTTTTTACTTCTTCGAAATAAGAGGGAAGCACTTTTATTCGCATTTCAATACTTCCATCTCTTGGAGTCATTGCAGGATTAAAGTTTCGAAGAACGTCTTCTACTTCAAAAGGAATAGCGTGTTTTTTTAATAAATCGAGAAATGAATCAAGTTCTAATTTATCGTATACTTTTTTGTAAGTAACAAAAGACATTTTTATTGAATGTTTGAAAGATGTATACTGTGTTTTTTATCCGTATCTACTAAAGTAGTTAAATAAACAATTATTTTTGTAGACCATGAAAATTTTACTAAGTCTCTCTACACTTTTTTTAAGTGTTGTTTTAAATGCTCAACCAACGAATTTTTTTCTGAAATATAATTTCAACTCAAATTTTAATGATGAAAGTGTAAATTCAATCGATGCAACGTCATTTTCAGCAAATTACGTTGGAAGCTATCAATCGGGATCTTTAACAGCAGCAAGTTTTAACGGATCAACAGCTTATGGATCAATAAGTTCTTCCAATACCATAAAACGTCCTTTTCCAATTTCAATTGGTTTTTGGATTAACTTTTCAAATGATGGTGAACAGAAAACGGTTTTTAAATCGGATGTTAATAATTCAAACGATTATGGATATTGGATAAAAATCAGCACAAATAATTCTATAGAAGTGGGATTTGGTGATGGTGGAATTAGCGGAATAACATCTAAAAAAATAAAAACATCTTCAACCGTATTAACAGAAAACACCTGGCAACATGTGGTTTGTATTTTTAAATCAACAGCAGAAATGGAAATTTTCATTGATTGTCAAAATGCTGGAGGAAGTTACAGTGGTTCTGGGGCGAGTACTATCCAATACAATTCTTATTCCAGTCAATTTGCTCGAGATTATGTCTCTGGAACATCTACGTTAATTTATAGTTCTTTCAAAATAGATGAGTTTACGATGTATTCAAGAGAACTAACAAGCAACGAAATTAATTTATTTTGTGATCCAAGTAGTAGTATAAATGAGTATCAAAAACAAAAAATAGATGTATACCCAAATCCAGCAACGAATGCTTTTTATGTGGATCTTTATTCTTCTGAAAAATTTAATTTGACAGTGAAAGATTTAAATGGAAAACAACTAATTACAGCGAATAATATTAGTTCAAATCAATTAATTTCACTCGAAAATCTTCCTTCTGGGGTTTATTTAATTTTTCTTCAGACAGATGGAGGAAATATTCTTACAGATAGATTGATTATAGATAATTGAGATTTCTTTGTTTTTTCTAAAATGTCAACTATTTTTACATAATATTTAATAAGATCCGACATGAACAAACGAATTGAAGCTGCATTGAATGACCAAATTGAAAAAGAATCGTCATCTTCTCAATATTATCTTGCAATGGCCTCTTGGGCTGAAACAAATGGATTAAACGGAACATCTAAGTTTATGTACCAACATTCAGATGAAGAGCGTTTTCACATGTTGAAATTGGTGAAGTTTGTTAATGAAAGAGGAGGAAAAGCGATTATTCCATCGGTTCCTCAACCACCAGTTAGTTTTGATTCACTTGAAAAAGTGTTCGAATTATTGTTGGAACATGAAATAGGAGTAACAGAAAGTATCAATAATGTTGTGGATGTTTGTCTACAAGAAAAAGATTATTCGACGCACAATTTTATGCAGTGGTATGTTGCTGAACAATTGGAAGAAGAAGCACTTGCGCGTGGAATTTTAGATAAATTAAAGTTAATTGGAGGAGATAAAGGTGCACTTTACTTCTTTGATCGTGACTTAGAAGCATCAGCTGCTGCTCCAGCTCCAAAAGAGCAAGCATAATCAACTCAAAAACTTGCCAAGTTAAATCCTTGATTTTGAAAAAGAAAAGCGAAGAAAACTTAATTTTCTTACGTAACTTTTTTGATTAAATTTCGTATGTTTTAATATGGTAAAACGCATACTTACGTGTTTTTGTATTTTTCTATGTTCTGTACAATATTTTGCACAGTTAAGCTACCGTTTTAACAATTTCACAATTTCTGAGGGTTTATCCCAAAGTAGTGTAACAGCAATTGTTCAAGATAAAGTAGGAACGCTTTGGATTGGAACACAAGATGGCTTAAATCGATTTGATGGACAACAATTTGAAGTCTTTAACTCAGACAATACAGAAGGTCTTCAAAACGGATATATTCAATGTGCACATATTTCAAGTAACAATGATTTGTGGTTTGGAACAGCTAATGGTTTAACGAAATACGACTCCAAAAAAGAAATATTTAAAACCTTTCTTTTTAGCAAAGGATTTTATTCAGCAATCGAAAATATTGATGAAGATAGTGAAGGTACATTGTGGATGGCAAGCAACACAAAAGGACTCTTATACTTCAATAAAAAAGAAAAAAAGATTGCGATTGAGCCGAATTTCATCAGTAAAAAATTAACTTATTTAAAGTTTGTAAACAAAGACGAATTGTTGCTTTCATCTGAAGATAAAGGAACGTTCATTTACAATGTTCACACAAAAAAAAGTAAGATAATTTTACCTAAAAAAGCCAATAGCGCTTTCGTTATTAACGATGCAAAATTGTTTTGGGAAAATAATTATATCATCGCATCAAACGTTGGAATGTGGCTTTACAACATTAAAACGTATCAGTTAAAACCATTTTTGTCTCATTTAGAAAAAGAATGGAATACTAGCGAATTCTCATCTGTTCATACAACGGAAAATGGTGATATTTACATTGGAACTGTAACGAAAGGACTCATTACACTTAAAAAAGAAAACGATAAATACAGAGTTTTTCAGACACAACAAGACAATATGCAACAACATGGTTTGTTGTACAATGAAATCAATAATTTATTTTGCGATAAATACGGAACAATTTGGTTAGGAACTTTGAGAGGTTTAAGCTCCTTTTACCCTCAAAAACAAGGCTTCCAAGGTGTAGGACCTAGTGCAAATTCTGATCAAGGTCTGCGTTCAGAAAGTGTTTGGGCGTTTGTTGAAGATAAAAACGCGGAAAATGTATTTGTAGCAACAGATTTTGCAGTAACTAAAATCAATCGTAAAACAGGAAAATTTACACATTATGATTTAACTGGTCGTGGAGCAAAATCTTCAGAATCAAGTATTTTATCACTTTTCTATGTCAACGAAAATAAATTACTCGTTGGGTGTAATGATGGTCTTTATGAATTATCGATTACTGGAAATAGTTATAAATTCAAAAACATTCCCTACAAAGGAATTACCAATCCACCCATCTTTGATAAAATATATCGAATCGAACAAACAAAAGATGGAACGTATTTCTTGGCAACAAAAGGTGGTGTTTTAAAATACGATGAAAAAGCAAAAAAATTCGAAGCTTTTGTTTTCAATCCCAAAAACAGCTCTGAAACAATTGGTTTTGGAATCTGTCGCCTCGTTTACAAATCTCCAAACGGACAAGTTTATTTTGCTACATCCTCTGGGGGACTTTACATGTTAGAAAAAACAAAAGATAACTGGAAAATTAAACCGTATAAGTACAATAAAAACATCTTAGCGATTTCGAAAGATTACGTCTGCAATATTTTCCAACAAAACGAAAACAAATTGTGGTTAGGAACTTCTGGTTCAGGTTTGTTAGAATTAGACGTTAAAACGGGTAACATAAAAAAATACACCCGTAAAGAAGGCTTGCCAAATAATTTTGTGTATTGTATTTCATCTGATTCAAAAGGAAATTTGTGGTTGAGTACAAATAAAGGTTTGTGTAAATTCAATACCACAACAAAAAAGAGCATCAATTTTACAGACTTGAATGGCTTGTTAAGTAACGAGTTCAATACGAACGCCTATTTGAAATCAAAAACAGGAGAATTGTTATTTGGTGGAATTTTAGGTTACAATTCATTCAATCCAGATAAATTAATTACGGATAAAAATGAATTAGAAACACATTTATTGAAGTTAAAATTTAAAAATGATTGGCTAAAACCAGGAGATCCAGATGCTCCTTTTACAACCTCATTTTCAGAATCAAAAACAATTCGCTTAAAATACAATCAACGAAGTTTTTCCATTCGTTTTGTCAATTCTGATCTCGGAAACGCGAAATTGATTCAATACAAATATATCTTACGGGGTGATGAAAACGAAGAGGTTTTTCTTGGAAGCAACAATGAAATTCATTTCAATTCACTTTCACCGGGAGATTATCGTTTGGAATTGTATTCTCGAAAATTAGATGGTCAATGGTCAACTAGTCCAACGATTCTATCCATCGAAATTGCAAAGCCCTTTTGGTTAAAATGGTGGTTTTGGGTTTTAACGATCTTACTTTTAGCATTATTTGTGCGCTTTATTATTAAAAACCGTATTCAACAATACAATCGGGAACAAATTCGCTTGGAAATGAAAATTACTCAGCGAACGAAAGAAATACGTGAACAAAACATTAAAATTGAAGAGCAACGAAGAATTATTGAGAAAGAAAAAAACAAAGTAGAAGCTCAACGACAATTACTTCAAATTCAAAAAGATAAAACGGAAAGTGTATTGAACAATGTGATTCCAACTGAAACAGCAAAAGATTTAGTTGCTCACGGAAAAACGCAAGCGAGAGCCTACAAAATGGTTTCTGTTTTGTTTACTGATTTTGTCGGTTTTACAAAAATTGCTGAACAGATGGAGCCGTCTGAATTAGTGAAAAAATTAGATGTTTATTTCACGAAATTCGACGAAATTATTGCCAATAACAATTTGGAAAAAATTAAAACCATTGGTGATGCATACATGTGTGCGGGTGGTTTACCTGTGCGAAACAGCTCCAATCCATGGGATGCAACTTTAGCAGCGCTCCAAATTCAAGATTACATGCAAAAGCTCAAATTTGATGCGATTGCGAATGAAAAAGAATATTGGGAATTACGACTTGGAATTAATACAGGAGAAGTAACGGCTGGAGTTATTGGAAGTACACGTTTAGCTTACGATATTTGGGGTTCTACTGTGAATCAAGCTCAGCGAATGGAAAACATGGGTGAGGTTGGTAAAGTAACAATTACTGGCGCCACTTTCCAACTGATCGAGCCTTATTTTGATTGTACTTACAAAGGAAAAGTAAAAACAAAAAGTAAAGGAATGATCGACATGTTTACTGTTGATCGCATCAAACCAGAACTTTCTGTAAACGGTGAAGGATTAATTCCAAATGAGCGCTTCCATCAAATTGTAAACCTGCATTTATATAGTAGTATCAATTATTATAAAGCAGAGAAACACATCATGAAGGTCTTGAAAAAAGGTTTAGACATTCGCTTACATTACCATGGAATTCAACACACACTAGACGTTGTAAAAGCGGTAGAACGTTATGCCTTGATGGAAGGTGTTACCGATGAAGGCTTATTTATATTAAAATCTGCTGCGACTTATCACGATGCTGGTTTTGTTGAAAAATATGACCACAATGAGCCTGTTGGTGCGCGAATGGCAGAAGAAATATTGCCTCAGTATGGTTATACGCAAGATGATATTGACAAAATAAAAGAATTGATCTATGTAACTCAAATTCCACATCAACCAAAAAGTTTATTGGAAGAAATTATTTGTGATGCAGATTTAGATTATTTAGGAAGAGATGATTTCCATGAAATAGCTGATCGCTTAAGAAGAGAGCTGAAAGAGCATGGAAAAATTAATTCTGATCGCGCTTGGGACGAAATGCAAGTCAAATTTTTAACGATGCACAAATACTTTACAGCAACAGCCAAAGCGAGTAGAGAAGCGAAAAAACAAAAGAATTTAGAAGAAGTAAAAGAACGATTAGAACGCAATATTTATGAAGATTAAAACAAATTTAAACAACAGACTTTTCGTAATTTTTACCTTATTTTTTGGCTTAGCTTTTTCTCAAACAATTGTAGATTATACTGTAAAATTAGAACCAATTACGATTGAAGGATTTATGGGAATTCAATCGTTTAGTGCTGGTGTCTCTGGTGATGAGGTGTTAATTATTGGAGGTAGATTGGATGGTTTACATCGCCGTCAGCCCTTTGCAAGTTTCGATTCTGCTGGACATAATAATCAATTAATTGTTTTAAATCTAAAAACAAAACAAATCTGGAAACAACCGTTAAATCATTTAAATGCAGATCTTTACAATCAATTAAAAGCAACAAATCACAATTCTACACAGATCGGAGATTCGCTTTTTGTAATTGGAGGATATGGAATAAATGAACAAACAAAAGACCATGAAACCTTTCCTTTTGGATTAAAACTATCTGTTTCTGAAATCATTTTAGCTGTAAAAAAAGGAGGTGTGCATCAAGACATGTTTACACAAGTTAAAGACACACGATTTGCAATTACTGGTGGACAATTACAAGAAATCAATCGTACATTTTATTTAGTTGGCGGACATCGATTTGATGGAAGATACAATCCAATTGATCGTCCAACTTTTGTACAAGAATATTTGAATGGTTTTAGAACATTTAAATGGGACGGAAAACAACCGGAGTTCTTAACAGAAGTGAAAGACACTGTAAACCTACATATTCGAGATTACAACCTGATAAAAGTTCAAAACGGTGATGAAAACCCGAGTTTAATGGCTTTGAGTGGTGTTTTTCAACGAATTGTGGATTTGCCATACTTACAAGCGAAGAGAATTTCTACAAAAGGTTCTGTTTCTTTGGTTCCAAATTTTCGTCAATATTACAATCAATACGAATGTGCAGATGTGATGATTTACGATTCTGTAAATAAGTCGTCAAATGTCATTTTTTTCGGCGGAATTTCTCAATTCTATGATAGTTTAGGTGTTTTAGTTCAGGATGACAATGTTCCATTTACACAATCAATAACACGTTTGGCAATAGGACAAGATTCAACATGTTTTGAGTATCTACAAACGACAAAAATGCCTGGATATTTAGGTGCAGGAAGTGTTTTTGTTCAAAATCAGCACAAAAATTGGAGGGAAGATTACTTTTTATGGAATCAAAAAAATGATGATCCGATTGAATTGGGTTATATAATTGGTGGAATTCATAGTTCTGATAAAAACATTTTTTGGATTAACGATGAAAATGAAAGTTGGGCAACACCAATTATTTATAAAGTTAGTTTAGTTCCGACTTCTGATTTACCAGTAAAATCGTATTATTCTAATGCAAGAATTGAGGTCAAATGTACGAAAGAAGCATTCCCTCGTTTATTTAATAAAGACAGAAAATTATATACTGTTTCTGTTCATTCTGATAAAGCACATACACTAGTTTTTAAACTAGAAAGTCCAAACGGAAAAGAAATAGCTTCAGAACAAATAGAAGTTAAAGCTGGAGATTTTAAATGGCAGCAAAAACTACCAAAAAAAGAAGGTTTTTACAAAATTACGGTTTACGATTCGTTTATGCCTCGTTTGAAATGGGAGCAATATTTATGTGTTGAAGAAGAGTAATTTTAATTTTTTGAATAAACGCTAAACCACGAAAAGTGACTGAATTTTTGGAATAAAATACAGCCAACACAAACAGCAAAAAAGCTTTCCAATGAAGCGAAAAAAATCAAAGCGGAGCCAATAAACAAGGCTGTTAAATCAAAGTGTTGAAATTGAAAAACAAACAAGATTAAACTAGCTAGAAAACCAACTTTCGCAGCAAATTGTTTTGGTTTTTCGTCCACAAAATGAGCTGAAAGGTTTAAACTTTTTGAAATAAATAATGCTATTAAACGCAAAACACTTCCTTTTCCATTTAAAAAACCACGTAAAAAGAAGTCGATTACCAAAAACAAAGGAATAAAGTAAAGGTTCAAATACATTGAAACCAAAACTAAAACAAGTACTTGTAATGCAATTAAACGTACAACCGTTTCATTAACTTTCTTTCCACTAATTGGGCAACTTTTTCCTGTAAGCATGTTTATTGTATATATAATCTATAGAAATTGTAGAACAAAAGTAATACTTATTTTAAATAAAACAAGGAAATAAAAATAGCCGTCCTTTTGAGACAGCTTTTCAATAGAATTTATGAATGATTTTTATCCAAATAATACGCTTGATCCGTATTTACTTTCAACTGGATTAACTATCAATGTTGGAATTTCCGCGTCGTTTGTTAAAATGAATTGCTCATGACTTGCAGTGATTACTCCAAGCATGTTGTTTCTGTTTAAGTTCATGATAGCAATTAAATCCGCTTCATTACGAACAGCATGTTTCACGATTTCTTTGTCAAAACTTCCACCTTCAGCAACTTTCGTTGTTACTTCAATTCCTCTTTCATGAAAGAATTTCACAGCAAATTGAATGTTAATTTTAACTTGACGTTTCAAGAACTCATCCGATTCATCGGGTGTAATTAAATGTACACGAGATTTGAAATACGTTGCAATGTTTGCTACGTAAGCCAATTTTTGTTTCGTTTCTTTGCTCAAATCTAATGGAACAACGATATCATCGTAACCAGTTTCTTTGATGTTTTTTTCTTGAACGACAATAAAAGGAATCGTAGAATGTGTAATTACTTTTAAAGCATGAGAACCCGTAATGTGTTGCCAACCATGTTGACCGTGTGTTCCCATAAAAATTAATTCTGCATGAACTTCAGCAGCAAAATCTCCGATATCATCAAAAATATTTCCTACACGTACAGTTGGAATAATTTTAATAGTAGATCCTGCAGCAGAAACAATTTCATTTAATTTTTCTTCAGCTTCAGCAATGTTTTTTTCTTTTGCAACTACATGTAGTAAGTAAACAGTTGCATTTGTTCTACCCGCAGTATTTAATGCATGTCTTAACGCATTGTCAGCCACTGAAGTAAAATCGTGAGGTACTAGTATGTTCTTGTTGTTCATTCTTGGTTCTTTAGTTTATGCAAAGGTAATGAAAGTAGTAGTTTTCATTGTTAATATTCCTTTACAATATTAAAAAAATAGTGTGAATAAAGCAACTACGCTTTTTTTTTCTCATTTTTGTAGGAATAATAAGGCTAAAAACCTGAGTTCGATTCTAAATTTAGATTCAGAATTCAGTTTTAAAAGGCATATACAAGGCTGTTTTTCGAAGAATAGTGAGCTGTTGTAAGTAAAACTAACGTCGTATATTTCTTTTAAAAAGAATTGCTTTTATTATTAAAACGGTTCTAAACACTCATTTTTGTCCTAAAAACGTTTTGAAATAACCCGTTATTTCTTCTTCGTTTTTACTAAAATCTGAGTTTTTACTAGCGTTCTGAACAAAATTTATAATCGAACAAAGGCTAAAAGACCCCATTAAGATGCCAATAATTGGAAAACTAGTAAAGAAAACAACAGAATTCTCGGCAAAAAGAACTGCTCATAAAGGTTTGGATTTTCGTTACCAGTTAAAAGTTTTGAAGAAAATTCTAAAATACGCTCATAAAACTGAATTTGGACAGAAGTATCATTTTCATGAATTGTTGTTACAAGAAAACACGATTGAAGCTTTCCAAAAAGCTGTTCCAATTTCTGATTACGATAGTTTTTACACCGATTGGCTGCATCGATCAATTGATGGCGAGAAAAATATAGCTTGGCCAGGAACGATAAAATATTTTGCACTTTCTTCTGGAACAACGGGTTCTCCAAGTAAACGAATTCCTGTTACCAAACAAATGATTCGTTCCTTTCAACGAACGTCTGTAAAACAATTTGCCTCTACAGGGATGCTTGATTTAACAGATGGATTTTACCAAAAATCATTTCTTGCTGTTGGAGGAAGTTCTAAACTTGAAAAAATTGGAAAAAGAATTGAAGGTGATTTATCTGGAATTCTTAAAAAACATACATCTATCGTTTTATCTCCATTAACTAAACCAGATGCTGAAACTGCAGCAATTAAAAATTGGAATGAAAAGCTAGAAAAAATGGTTGAAATGGCTCCTCGTTGGGACATTGCAACAATTGCTGGTATTCCTAGTTGGTGCATTATGTTGATGGAAAAAATTGTTGAACGCTACCAAGTAAACAATATCCACGACATTTGGCCAAATTTAGAATTATACTGTTTTGGAGGCGTGTATATCGAACCATATCTCGCGCGTTTCGAAAAAGTGTGTGGTAAAAAAGTTCATATTTTAAATACCTATTTAGCTTCTGAGGGATATTTTGCATATCAAGCAAAACCGGAAGACCCAGGAATGAAGTTGATTCTAAATGCAGGAACATTTTTTGAATTTATTCCTTTTGATCGTGATCATTTTGATGAGGTTGGACATGTTTTACCAAATGTGACAACGAAAACGGTAAATGAAGTCGTTGAAGGAGTTGATTATGCCTTATTGATTTCAACAAATGCTGGTCTTTGGAGATACATGATTGGCGATTTAGTTCAATTTGTAAATGTATCCAAACGTCAAATTAAAATTTCAGGTAGAATCAAGCAATACTTGAGCTTGGTGGGAGAACATTTATCGCTAGACAATATCAATGTTTCGATTCAAAAAACAATTGAAGAATTAAATGTGTCGATACCAGAGTTTTGTCTTTTTGCAGATACAGAAATTCAAAACCATTCTTGGTTCTTTGGAACGGAAAGTGAAATCGATGGTGAATTAGTTATGAAAACAGTTGACAAGTATTTGTGTGAGTTGAACGACGATTACAAATCTGTTAGAAAATACAACACACTTAAAAATCCGAAAGTCACTTGTATCAACACGCAGGATTTTTATCAATACATGGAGGAAAAAGGGAAACTAGGTTCTCAAAATAAATTTCCAAGAGTAATGACTGAGAACCAAGCAAGTGATTGGATGGAGTTTTTATCCAAGAAAAAATAAATGGCGCAAAATTTGTAACCGAATCAAAAACAAGAGTTATGTACAGATTTTTACTTCTCATCGCATTATTAGGATTGATTTCAGCTTGTAGAAAAGAGTCTTCGGCAATCGATCAAAACAGAATATATCAAGAATATACGGTTGTATACAATGATCAAACTGGTAACACGGAAGTTTCAGCTTCTTTTCATCAAGATAATATCTCTGGAAAAAGATTGAAACTAACTGGCGGAGCAAAGGTTTATTTTAATGGGAAACGGATTACTGGAAAAAGTAGTTTTAATGAAACGTATTCAGGTTTTATTAGTCCTGTTAAAATTGAATTCGAAGATAGCAAAGGCAAAAAGTATACAAATTATTCTTATGGAATCAATTACATCGATGGAAATCCGTTCGAAAACTTTATTTCAGGAACAAACAATTTCTTTTCATGGTATGGAAGTGCCGTCGGACCTAATGAAGGTGTAACTTTTTATGCTAGAAATCAAGATGGAAACTCAAATAACCAATCGGTATATCAACAAGGTTCATCAGCAATTAATTTGAACGCTAATTTCTTTAATAATTTCCAAAATCAGTTTTTTACCTATTGGTTAAAACGAGATATTATCAGTTACACAGGAGATTTTGCTACTGCAGGTGGTTCTTTTGAGGTTTCTTATCGTTCTCGAGATTACGAAGGCCAACTTTTTTAATCCGTGATTTTACGATAGCATTTGCAATTACTATAAAAACAATAAATCCAGCGCCAAAGTAAAAGTTTCCACCAACTTGCTTGTCTTCACTCAGTAATGGAATAGCAAGAAGAATAGTGTAAACGGGTTCCATATTGATACTTAAAGAAGCTGTGAATGCACCAAGACGTTTGACTACTTCGATCATTGCTAAAAAAGCAAAGGACGTACATACAATTCCAAGGAAAAGCAATAAATAGAAATCGGTTGAGCGCATTTTAAACAGATTTGCGTTCAACATTCCTTGGGAACCTAGCACAATTGTTACAAGGACAAAACCAATTGTTAACTCTGTCAATGTAATCACACTTGATGGTGTATCTTCAATTAGTTTTGCGTTCATAACAGAAAAGACTGCCGCAAACAAGGCTGAAATAAGGCCAACGATTAAAGCTAAAATTTCTTTTTCATTGAAATCATTTGCAATGAAGTAAATTCCAAAAATGACTAAAAAACCAAATAAAAATTCAATTTTAGAAAAAGGTTTTTTAAGTATTAAAGGCTCCAACCAAGTGACATGAAGTGTTGCAGTTGAAAGACACAAAATCCCTAAAGATGCTGTCGATAATTCAATAGAATAGTAAAATGTTAACCAATGTCCCGCAACAAAAAGCCCGGTTAAACAAATCAGAAAAAGTTGTTTTCCTTTTGGTAGTTTTCGGGGTAATTTAAAGACAAAAGCGACAATTAAAAGTGACAGAGCAGCAATCCATAAGCGATGCCAAACAATATAGAGTGCATCAATTTTTATCAGCTTACCAAGAATTCCAGTAAAGCCCCACAAAAATATGATTGCGTGCATGAGTATATGAAACTGGAATTTTTTTAGCATTTGTCAAAAGTAAATACATTTTTTACAATCTATACTTGAAATAAATTAAAATATTGAAATTCAAACAATATCTTTGTTCAAAATTTCGAACATGTCACATATCACAACTCTCAGTGAATTTATTATGGATCGCCAAGCAGATTTTCCTGGTTCCTCAGGAGAATTATCACGCATCTTAAACGATATTGCTGTCGCTTCAAAAATTGTTTCAAGAGACGTGCGAAGAGCAGGTTTAGTGGACCATATTTTAGGTGCACAAGGAGAAGTGAACATTCAAGGAGAAGAACAACAGAAACTGGATGTCGTGGCTGACGAACAATTTATCAAAGTTTTTGAAGGTGGTGGAGAAATTTGTGGAATCGCTTCTGAAGAAAACGACGATTTTTTAGCCTTCACTTCTGAAAAAGCCATGAATGGTAAATATGTTGTTTTGTTCGACCCTTTAGATGGTTCTTCAAACATCGATGTGAATGTTTCAATCGGAACAATTTTTTCAATCTATAAACGAAAATCACCAAAAGGAACTCCTGCGACTTTAGAAGATATGTTGCAAAAAGGAACCGATCAAATCGCTGCAGGATATGTACTTTACGGATCTTCAACGATGTTGGTTTACACTACTGGAAAAGGAGTAAACGGATTTACACTTGACCCATCTATTGGAGAATATTGCTTGTCTCATCCAAACATGAAAATGCCTGAGAATGGACGAATTTATGCAATGAACGAAGGTAATATTCACGAATGCGAGAAGGGCGTAAAAGATTACGTTCAATTTTGTCAAGAGGTTCAAGCAGATGGAAAACCCTACTCAGGAAGATACATTGGGTCGTTAGTTGCCGATTTCCACAGAAACTTAATCAAAGGAGGAATTTACATTTATCCAGTTACGAATCAAAGTCCAAAAGGGAAATTACGTTTATTGTATGAGTGCAATCCGTTGGCACTTATCGCGGAACAAGCAGGCGGACTTGCAACAAACGGAACGGAGCGAATTTTAGACATTGAACCAACAGAATTACACCAACGTTGTGGATACTTTACGGGTTCTAAAAACATGATGCTGAAAGCAATTGATTGTTTGGAGAAAGCAAGGATTGAAGTTTCAAATTAATTAAAAAGCTTCTGTCAACGTTAAGTAAAAGTTTGGTTTTGGATCCGCCCATGCGATGTCTAAACGGACATTTATTTTTTGCTTTTTATCAATCATTACTCGTAAACCAGTTCCATAAGCAATTTTTACTGTGTTTGCTTTAAAAGAACTTATACGATCTGAAACATCACCAAGAGTTGCAAAGGCAACCATACCAAATCGTTTCCAAAGTGTTGCGCGGTATTCACCTTGAAGCATCCACATATTTTTATCACGGTAACGACCCTCATAAAAGCCACGCATTTTCTTTGTTCCGCCTAAAACTGCCATTTGATAAAATGGAACTGTACCATTTCCAAAACTTGTGAAGATATTTCCAGCTAAAACATGACCAAAATTAAATTTTTTGTAGCGTGCATAATCAAAGGTTAATCGTATGTGTTCAAAACTTGCTCCCCAAATTTTATTATCATGTTGTAAAGCAGTTTCTAAAAACACACCCTTTGTAGCGTTGAATTGATAATCACGACTATCAATTTTAAAAACCAGACCTATTGTAGAAACCCTACCACCTTTGCTCCCAGGTTCTGTTTGTTGGCTCAATTTTCCGCCATTTTCTACACCAGTAATTTTAAAACCATCATAAAAGTATCGCCCTCCAAAGTACCAGTTTTTCTTAATTTGTTTTAATACACTTAATTTAATTCGAGGGAAAAGCACATCATAACGCTCTTGATTAGATGGTTTTGCACTTGTACCAATTCCGTAGTAATAAAAATTATATTTATAGTAACCCAACTCGCCGTTTACATTCCATTTTTCATTTTGAAGCCATAATTGAAAAGGTAAATAAATTAAAATTTGTTTTAACTGTGTAAATGCCACACCAAACTGAACACTTGAAGCACGCGTTGATCCAGTGTCTTTTTTAAAATTGAATGTTGATAAACCTGCGGCTCCACCTCCAAATTTTGTTTCGGGTGTAAAGAAGAATAGGGGTAAACCCAAAACTTTAAAACGGGCTTTTTTTATACTGTCATTTTCTATTGTTGGTGTTTTTAAAGTGTCTGAAGCTAAATTCGGTTTATAAATAAACAAACAAATCATTATTGAAAAGACAGTTTTTACCATTTTAGATTGGATATGTAAAAAGTTTTAATTTCTTCAGGATTTACTCCTTTTTTAAACATTCTAAGTGCTTTGGCGTTAACTTTATTTACTTTGAAGAAACTGTTTTTCTCATATTTACGTGCAGAAACGGTAGCTTTTTGAGGCAAGACAACAAAGCGTTTTTCTTTTATCAATCGAGTAGATAATTCAAAATCTTCCATGATGACATAATTTGTGTTGAATCCTTTTTTTGCTTGAAACAAATCACGGCAAATAAACAAAGTTTGGTCGCCGCCACCTGTGTAAAACCAATTGAAACGCGTGAAAAAACCTAAAATTCGCAAAAGAAATGTTTGCTTGTCAAAACGATAGGCAAAGCAACCACTGTGTTGATTTTTATCAAAAGCCTCACGAATATATTTTGCAAAAGAGATCGGAGGAATGGTGTCTGCATGGACAAAATATAAAATTTCACCACTTGCTTTTTCTGCACCAAGATTAAGTTGATAAGCACGTCCTTTTTCAGGCGATTCATAGAACTTCACGTCACTAAAATCAGCAACAATACTTTTCGTTTTATCACTACTTCCTCCGTCAACAACGATGATTTCTAGTTCCTTCTCCTTCAATAAAAAAGAGAGTAGTTTTCCAATGTTTTTTTCTTCGTTGTAAGTTGGAATTATTACAGAAATTTGTTTATTCATTTAAGTTCCAATCGTAATCCAAGTAATCTAATTTAGCACTTTCTGGGATTTTAACCGTTAGAAATTGATTTATAAATTGAATTTTAGTCATTTTCTTTGATTTAAAATCCATTCCATACCAATCAAATAACTTTGAAAGCTTCGGATTATTGATGTCACTTAAATCGTTTCTGAACAGGTCTCCTAAAAATAACTTTGCTTGACTTGAAAATTGTTCCTCTAATTTGTCAGCAGTGTAAGCATGATTCATCAATATTGGACACGATTTTGAAGCACAAACCAACGCAAAATGAATGCGCGCATCCTTGTATTTCTTTCTTAACTTTTGATGTTCAATGTTATTTAAATCAAGCGTTTCTTCACCAATTTTAATAAATTTTATGTCCCATGTTGTATTTACTTTGTAAACCGAACCACCAATGTCTTTGATGCTTTTTACGGGATAATTTCGACAAATTAATTGAACTGTAAATGCGTTGTATGCGTTGATCCAGAAAGCCATTTTTTCGTTTTTCGACCAACCAGTTGAAGGAGCATTTGTACTTAAAAGAGCTAAATATTCATTCAATTTTACAGAATCTTGCAAAAAGCCTTTGTAATCAACAATTCCAGTTTCAGAGACGTTTTTTTGCAATAAATCGTCCCAAATTTGATGACTTGGAGCTTCTTTTGCAAAAGACGATAAGGAAATTAAACTGATAAAAATTAATAGAGTAGTTTTCATTGTAAACGTGTTTTTTATCAAATATACGACAAAGACGAAAGTATGGATTTATTGAACAGAGAAAAGAGCGGTATAAGTTCTCTGCATTCATCATTCTACATTCTTAATTGATTCCGTATCTTTACAGAAATTAAAAAACACGATATGTCTTTCGAAAATATTTTAGTAGAACAAAAAGGACACTTACAAATCATAACGATTAATCGTCCGAATCAATTAAATGCATTAAACAAACAAACAATTGAAGAGTTAAACGCAGCGCTTAATTCTGCAAACAACGATTCGAATACAGGAGTTGTTATCTTAACTGGTTCTGGAGAAAAAGCATTTGTTGCGGGTGCAGACATCAAAGAATTTGCTGATTTTTCAGTTGATCAAGGACGTGAATTAGCTGCAAAAGGACAAGAATTATTGTTCTCATTTATCGAAAATATGTCGAAACCTGTTATAGCTGCAGTAAACGGTTTTGCTCTTGGTGGAGGATTGGAATTGGCGATGGCTTCACATATTCGTTTAGCGTCAAATAATGCTAAATTGGGTTTACCTGAAGTTGGTTTAGGGGTAATTCCAGGTTACGGAGGAACACAACGTTTAGCGCAATTAGTTGGAAAAGGAAAAGCAAACGAAATGATTTTTACTGCTGGAATGATTTCAGCAGACGAAGCATTAACTTGGGGATTAGTGAACCATGTTTGTGCTCCAGAAGAATTAATGGATTTAGCAGAAAAAACAGCCGGAAAAATACTTAACAATTCTCCTCTTGCAATTGCTTCTGCAATTCGTTCGGTAAATGCTTTGTATTCTAAAGGCGGACAAGCTGGATTTGATACAGAAGTTGAAGAGTTCGGAAAATGTTTTGGAACTTCAGATTTTAAAGAAGGAACAGGTGCGTTTTTGGAAAAAAGAAAACCGAATTTTAGAGCATAACTAATCGCTTTAAATGTCAAATCCAATCAAGAAACTTTTAGGTCAAACTGCGATTTATGGTATGTCGAGTATCATATCTCGCACCCTAAACTTTTTCTTGGTTCCGTTTTATTTATACATATTTGACGACCCAAAAGATTACGGTGTAATTTCCATTTTGTATTCGTTTGTTGCCTTTTTAATGGTCTTACTCACCTTTGGAATGGAAACAGCTTATTTTCGATTTGTCCAAGATGAAACGGATAAGAAAAAAGTCTTCCAAACAGGTTTTGTGAGCCTACTTGCTGTAAACATCATCTTTTTCATTGGTATTTTTCTCACAAAAGGTTCGATTGCAGATTGGATAGGAGTGGGCGAACATCCCGAATACATTACGCTTCTAGGATTGATTGTCGTTGTAGACGCAGCTTCAGCACTTCCATTAGCGAAACTCCGACAAGAAAATCAAGCGAAACGCTTTGCTTTCATTCAATTTTCCGGAATTGGTGTAAATGTGATTCTAAACTTGGTCTTGTTGAGTTTTTTCTTCGATAAAGAAAATCCGGAAGAAGGAGTTTTAATCATTCTAATTGTCAATTTAATTTCCAGTTTAATCAAACCACTTTTGTGTTTAAATGATTTCAAAAACATCGAATTTAAGTGGGACAAAGAATTGGGAAAACGGATGTTTCTTTATGCTTTTCCGCTAGTAATTGCTGGTTTTGCAGGAATTGTAAATGAAACAATTGACCGGATTTTATTGTTAAAATACATTCCAGAAAATCAAAATGCCCTACATGAAATTGGAATTTATAGTGCGAATTACAAAGTAGCCATGCTTGTTTCAATTGTGCTTCAAGCATATCGTTATGCCGCAGAACCCTTCTTTTTTAATCAAAAAAACAATTCAGATCGCAATAAAACCTACATCAAATTGATGAATTACTTTGTTGCTTTTGTTTGTTTGATGTTCTTGGTAATTTCCCTGAATCTCGACATTTTCAAGTACTTTATTCCCAATAAAAACTACTGGGAAGGATTGTATGTTGTTCCAATTTTATTAATGGCAAACGTTTTTTTAGGAATTTATTTGAATCAAAGTGTGTGGTACAAATTATCCGACAAAACAAAATATGGAGCTTACATTTCAGTAATTGGAGCAATTTTGACAATTGTAATAAACATTTTATTTATTCCGACTTATGGATATAAAGCTGCGGCTTGGGCAACATTGATTGTGTATGCTACCCAAATGACGCTTTCTTATTTCTGGGGACAAAAACACTTTCCAATTAAGTACAACCGAAGAAAATTCGCGTTGTATCTCGGATCAACAATTGTTTTTTACTTTATTTCTCAATTTATTTCATTTGAGAACACACTTTTAAGCTTTCTGAAAAACAATTTCTTTGTAGTGCTCTTTATTCTTTTAGTTTTAAAAATTGAAGGAATTTCTCTTAAGAAAATGCTTAAAAGGGCATAAAACGAGATTATTTATTCTTTCCAACTTTCTTTTTTGGATAGGAGTTTTCTTTAATGGGTACTGCTACTTTTCCAACTTCTAAAACTGGAGTTTGAACATCTTCTTCCACCATTGGAACACCAGCTGTTATTGGATGTTCAGGAGCAACAGCCCCTCTAATTGACTCACAAGCAACTTCACCAAGCTTCATGTCTACAATTTCAGTTTTAACTTTTTCAGAAGGAATAGTTGCTTGTAAACTCAATTCAATCCGTTTTGTCTTTGCTTCAATAAAACTCAATCTTTCCAATGTGTCAGCCACAAAATCTGTTGATTTAAACACTAAGTCAAAGGTATCATTGTTTAAATCACTCTTCTGAATAAAGAAGTCAAATGCTCCATTTGCATCCGTTTTTTCAACGCGAATAATTTTTCCGTTTTGAATGATTTTCAATTCTGCATTTGGAATAATTTCTGAAGTATGTTGATCGCGAACAACTCCGCTTAAACGCATCGGAAATTTCAACACATTAAAAGCTTTTTGTTTTTTCTCCACGATTGGTTCTTCAACAGTATCACAGCTCACAACCACAGGACCTAAAAACCCTAATATTCCTAATAAAGAAAGAGAAACTCGTGAATTCCAAAGCGGAAGATGTAAACGAGAAGTTTTTGAAGAAACCTGTTCAGAATGAAAAATTCCACAAACAGATTTATCTTCTTTTATTTTTGAATTTATTTCTTCCACAGAAGCAGTTCTAAAATCAGTAAGAACTTTATCACAGTTTTTGCAATGAAATCCTTTTTCCGTTTGACTGAAATCAGTAAGATTAAACTTACACGGTAATGTTAAAATTGGCTTCTTCATGTTACTTTGTTTTCCATTAAAGTAAAAGTTTAAACCAAATTGGTTCAATAGAAAATCTAAACGGTATAAAAAATTGATTAAAGTGTTTTAAAACAACTTTATTCGGGGATTTCCAATTGAATAACTGTTCCGTTTTGTGTTTGAAAATTGGTTTTTGCATCAATTTGTTGCGCCAAAGAATTGATGAGACTTAAACCTAAAACAGTTTTCTTTTCCACAGGATAGTTAAATCCAACACCATTGTCCGATATAGTTAGAAAAATTGATTTATTTTCTTTTTTTAGACCGATTGTTAATGTTGGATTTTTAATGGTTTCATTAAATGCGTGCTTCAAGGAATTGGTTAGAGCTTCGTTTACAATTAAGCCAACGGGTACAGCTCTAGTTAATTCGATTAGAACAGAAGACAGATTTTTTTCTACTTTAATTTCAGATCCTAACGAGGAAAAAGATTTTACAAGTTCAGAGACTAAATCAGATAAATACAAAGATAAATCAATGTGACTTAAATCTTTTGTGTTGTACAATTTATCGTGTACCATCGACATACTAATCACCCTGTTTTTCGTGTCTTCAAATAGTTCTATGGATTGTTTATCAGTAGCTTTATCGGCTTGTAAACGAATCAAACTAGCAATGATGGCCAAATTGTTTTTAACCCGATGCTGGATTTCAGCAAATAAGACCTCTTTTTCTACTAAGGATTGATTAATCGTTTTTTGAGCTTCCTTTTCTTTATCGAGTAATTTTAAGGTTTCAATGTTTTGGCGATTGATCAAACGAACAGCTTGAAAAACAATGATAATTCCAATACTAAAACATAAAAATTGATTGTAGAAAAGCAAGACTTTTTCTTCTTCTAATGTAATTTCTGAAAATCGCAGAGAAGGTATTTTAATCAATTTTGAGCCTAAGAAACTTGCAAATGTGATGAGGAAAAATACGATCGTTCGAGTTGGTTTTTTATTTGGATTGTTAAGTACGGCAATAAAATAAATAACTAGAAAATAGTACATATAATTTCCTACATTTTCAGAATAATGTTGATTTAAGAAAAATAAATTGACATTGACTGGAACCAATAAGAAATAAGCAGCAAGGGAATTTTTTTTATAATAGTTGAATACAAGACTAAAAATTGAAGTAACAAACAACAATAAGGCAGCTAATTCTGGAAATTTATTATAAACGAAAAAGGTGTTTGTCAATCCAAAGATTAAGGATATTAGAATGACATAAGAGAAAAAATTAACTAAACGAACTTCACGAACAATGAAAACATCGGTTATACCAGAAGTTCCATTATTTATAAACCGATTGAAAAATGCTTTCACGATGTGAAATTACTATTTTTTATAAGAATGATTAATAAATATTTTGGGTATTTGTTCTCATAAGAGTTTTGTAATTTTACTAACTAATGAAGGCAGAAGATATCTCACTCAAACTCCGTATACTTCCTGAAAAACCAGGGATTTATCAGTATTTCGATAAAAACGGAACGATAATCTATGTAGGTAAAGCAAAAAATCTAAAAAAACGCGTTTCTTCTTATTTCAACAAAACACACGATTACGGAAAAACAAATGTACTCGTTAAACAAATTGAAGACATTCAATACATTGTTGTTGAAACTGAAATGGATGCACTCCTTTTGGAAAACAATCTCATCAAAAAATACCAACCAAAATACAACATTCTTCTAAAAGACGACAAAACCTATCCGTGGATCTGTATCAAAAAAGAGCCTTTTCCACGTGTTTTTTCCACACGAAATCAAATCAAAGACGGATCGAAATACTTTGGACCTTACACGAACTATAAAGTTTTAAGCACCTTACTCGAATTAACACGGGAATTATTTCCATTACGAACATGTAACCTCGATTTATCAGCAAATAAAATTCAAGCTTCCAATTATAAAGTTTGCTTAGAATACCACATTGGAAAATGTAAAGCTCCCTGTGTCGGAAAACAAGATGTTTCTTCTTACAACTCAATGATTGATCAAATTGAAAATGTTTTGAAAGGAAACAGTACTGCTGTGATTTCTCAATTGAAAACGATGATGTTTCAATATGCCGACGAATTCAAATTTGAAGAAGCACAAGAAATCAAACAACGGATTCAAGTACTTGAAAAATTCCAAACAAAATCAACGATAGTATCACCGACAGTTCATAAAGTAGACGTCTTAACTTCGGTTTTTGATGAAGCGGATAACAGTTACTATTTTAACTATTTAGTTGTCAATAGTGGTGCAATTATTCACGGAATGACAATCGAAGTGAAACCAAAAATTTCTGAAACGAAAGATGAGGTACTCACTTCTGTTTTGTTTTCAATGCGTGAAAGATTTCAATCCGATTCTCGTGAAATTTTGGTCGAAGAAGCAATCGATTGGGATTTAGAGGGAATCGATTTCTTTGTTCCGCAAAGAGGTGATAAAAAAGCGTTGGTAGAACTCTCACAAAGAAACGCCAAGTTTTACAGATTGGAAAACCTAAAGCGCGAGAAAATAAAAGATCCAGACCGACATACCAATCGCATCTTGGAAACAATGAAAAAGGATTTGCGTTTGAAAGAATTGCCTGTTCATATTGAATGTTTCGATAACTCAAATATTCAAGGAACTAATCCTGTTTCTGCATGTGTTGTTTTTAAAGACGCCAAGCCAAGTAAGAAAGACTACCGTCATTTTAATGTTCAATCGGTTGAAGGGCCAGATGATTTTGCAACCATGCGCGAAGCAGTTTATCGTAGATATAGAAGACTTTTGGATGAAGATCAGAGCTTACCACAACTAATTGTTATAGATGGTGGAAAAGGACAATTAGGCGCTGCACTTGAGGCACTTGAACGACTTGAATTACGTGGAAAAGTTGCCATTTTAGGAATCGCAAAACGCTTGGAAGAATTATTTTTTCCAGGAGATCAATTTCCATTGTATCTAGACAAGCGTTCCGAAACATTGAAAGTCATTCAGCAAATGCGAGATGAAGCACACCGTTTTGGAATTACACATCACCGAAATAGAAGGTCAAAATCAGCGCTCAACAATGAATTGGAATCAATTCCTGGAATTGGTGAGAAAACCACTCAAGATCTGATCAAAACCTTTAAGTCAGTAAAACGCGTGAAAGAGCAAACACTTGAAAGTTTGAGTTCAGCAATTGGTCCATCAAAAGCGAAGATTGTTTTTGAATACTTTAATAAAAGACAGTAAGTTTTCAACTCCACTGCCTTCGACTCCGCATTCTATGGTAAAAAACAAATAAAAAACGCACTTTTTTCGAAAAAAATCAAGTTGCAAATTTTTGAGTATTTACATAAGGAGTTCCACGTTGTACTGTGGCAAAAATCCTTCCGATTAACTTACAACGAACATTATTTAAAACTAGCATTTTCGATTTTCCTTCAGCTACTTTTCGTTCGAAATAATGTTTGAG
>JBKDZA010000206.1:0-586 GCA_046308455.1 Fluviicola sp. | reverse complement strand
ATCACACTCAAATTGTAGCCAATCATGTTGGAATAATGGACTTGGAAACATTGGAATTAATTTGGTTTGATAAAGTAAGCCCAGGTAATTTAAAGTTAGAACCACCACAGGTTGGCGCAGATAAAATTTATGTTTTGGGTGCAGAAGGAACATTACATATTTATGAAAGAGAATTGTAAAAATATAGTTTAATCGAATGCAAATCATGGGAGTTAAATGCCTCAACATTTACTAGTTTTGTAGCAGGAAGTAGTAGTTCGTTTTGACAATTTATTTCGTATCTTACCAACGGAATTTCCAGTTTGTCATGTTTAGAATATTGGTTCGATGAGCGAAAAATAACAGGAGCAGATGAAAACGCAAAGAAAACAGCTGTTAAACAAAAATTCCAAGAAATGATGCTACAAAATGAAACGCTAACACAAAGAGGAACAGAGGTGTTTAATGCTATTTGGGGGAATGCAAATTTGAGGGTTAGTTTGTTTGGTAGTTTAGATTTTCAGAATGAATCATTGAGTGATTTAGAACCTCAAGCGATAGTTCTTTTTACTACAATTTTATCGAATACTTCAAATTCTTTTTATTC
>JBKDZA010000205.1:0-10731 GCA_046308455.1 Fluviicola sp. | reverse complement strand
ATTTCACATCCAGAACAACAGATTTATGATTTGATTGTTCGTCGATTTATCGCAGCTTTTTATCCGGAATGTAAAGTGTCGAATACGACTGTTTTAGGAAAAGTAGGAGTTATTGAATTTAAAGCAACAGGTAAGCAAATTCTTGAGCCAGGTTGGAGAGTAGTTTGGGAAGAAACGAAAGAAAATTCAACGGATAAAAAACCAAACGAGCCCCAAGAACAAACGATGCCACATTTCATTGAAGGTGAAAGTGGAACACATCATCCAGTTGCACATCAAGGAAAAACAAGTCCGCCAAAATATTATACCGAAGCTACACTTTTACGTGCAATGGAAACTGCTGGAAAGCAAGTGGAAGATGAGGAGTTGCGCGACATGATGAAAGAAAATGGTATTGGTCGTCCGGCAACTCGAGCAAACATTATCGAAACTTTATTCAAGCGTAAGTATATCGAGAAGAAACGCAAGAATCTGGTAGCAACTTCAATTGGGGTTGGATTGATTGATTTAATTTCAAATGAATTATTGAAAAGTGCTGAATTAACTGGACAATGGGAACGTAAATTACGCTTAATTGAAAAAGGTCAATACGATTTAGAAACATTTAAGCATGAATTAAACATCATGGTTCGAACCTTAGTTGATGAGGTGATTTTTTCGTCAAATTCAAATTACATTCAGTTAAATACAGAGCCTGAAGTTGCTGTTTCTAAACCTAAAGTAAAAGCTGAAAAACAAGCGGTTGAAGGATTGACATGTCCAAAATGTAAAGTGCATCAACTAGCGAAAGGGAAGACAGCTTATGGGTGTAGTAATTTCAAGGAATGTGGATTTAAAATACCATTTGAATTGTTAGGTAAAAAGCTCACGGACAAACAAGTATTGGATTTGTTATCGAAAGGAAAAACCACAAAAATAAAAGCCTTGCAAATGCCTGGAAGTAATCTAAGTATCGATGGAGTATTAGGTTTTGATACCGATTTCAATATTACAATTTTGTAATTGAACACTCATAATTAATCAACTGGAAAACTCAAAATAAGTAAATGTTCTTGAAATTTGATTTCACCTTGGAGTTGTTTTGTAAGACGTTTCACTAGTTTTAAACCCATTGAAGTTGAATTATCATACAGATCTTGTGTCATTTTATTTCCTGAATCAGAATAAGTAATCTGAATAGAATTCGCACCTTTCTTGACGTCTATGAATAAAGTCATTTCATCATTATTCGGACAGCTATGTTTTAAGGAATTTGTCATTAATTCATTTAATATCAATCCAATCGGAAGTGCATTGTCGACGTTGATTCTAATTTCTTCAGGAAAAGAACTTTTTAGTTGTGCATTTGAATCTCTGAAAATTGTTTGTAAATCTGTAAACAATGATTTCACATAATTTTCTAAAAGGTAAAAATTCTCATTCACATATAGTTTTTCATGTGTCAAAGCCATAGACATGATTCGTGCCTTAATGTCTGAAAGTATCGAGTTAAATTCCTGATTGGAGGTGTTTTTTTGTTGTTCATACAACAAACTTGAAATGATTTGAAAGTTGTTTTTAACGCGATGGTGAAGTTCTTTGACAAGGATTTCGTTTTCTTGTTCTTTCGTTTTGATCAATTCGTTTTGTTTGTTTAGAATTTTATTTTGTTTGTTTTTTCTGTAAAAACTAAAGATTACAATTAATAATACTGAGATGATTGAAAGTGAGATGATATATAAAACTTCAATTTCTTTTTGCTTATTGATTTCACTGTTTTTTTTAATTTCAATTTTGTTTTTTTCGTTTTGTATATAGCTATCAGAAAGATCTTTTGTGTATATTTCTTTAATTACATTGACGGTTGTTTTCATAACATTTACAGCCATTTTAGATTCTCCAAAATTATTGAGTGCTAGCGCCGTTTCTTTTAAGTAATGATAATAATCGTTTGGATATAAATTTTGTTTACACAGACTATCTGTTTTTGATAAATAGTCTTGGATTGAATTTATTTTCAGATAATCAAACGCTTGTTTTTTATAAACTGAATTCGGATTAATGTAAGCTAAGAATTTTGAGAAATAAGCATAACTTTCAATTGAGTATTCAGGTGATTGATGAATTGTTTTTAGTAATTCAAAAGCTTGTTCTTCATGATTTCCAGCATAAATATACGCATCAACTAAGTTTAAAATATTTGCAAAATAAACTTCAGATTTCTTTTTGGAAAGATTTTCAAGACGTAAACATTCTTCACTTACTTGGATGTATTCTTCTAATTTGTTTTCAAATAAATAATATCCAAGAGAAAGGAATTTTGACTCAATTATCAGAGCAGTGTCTTTTAATTCTGTAGCAATTTTTTCATTTTTTGATGCGATTTTTAATATTTGTTTACCATCATCTTTAATTGTATTCAAAATTGCGTCGTAATGAGATAGATGTATTTTAGCCCTTTTATAATCGTCATCTTTTGTTTGAATCGAATTAACATAAGTCAATAGTTTTTTTTGGTAAAGATTGGCAATGTCATTGTGGTTTTGATTGGAAAATGCAATGATGATATTTTTCATCATGACTACATAATCTAGGTTTACGGTTTTTGTTTGACTTGGAAGGATAATATACTTTTTATCAAACCAAGTTAAGTGATTCGGATTGTTTCTATAGAGTAAAATAATTCTAGTTGAAAGCGTTTTCAATTCCTTGTAAGAACATTTTTTGTTTGAAATTAATTTCTTTATAATTCTAATTTCAGAAATTTTAGGATCAAATTGTTTGATTTTTGTTGCATTCATTTGCTCATTACAAAACAATTGAAGTGCAAGCTCCAAGCCTTCTTTTTTTGTTGAATTAGCTGAAACAGAAAAAGATTGAAAGCATAAACTTAATACAATCAAACAGTTGAAAAAAACGATTCTCATTTTCTAAGTTTTATAATATTCTTAAAATCAGTTGCATACTTTTCTCCAATTGGGATTTTAGTTTTATCAATTGTTATTTCTCTAGATGCAATTTTTTCAATGTGCTTTAAATTTACAATATAGCTTCTATGAATTTGAATGAAATCTGAGTCAAGTTCTTCATTGACCTTTTTCAAACTAGATCGAGATATGATTTTAGTTCCGTTATTTATAAAAAACTCAATGTAAATATTATCGCTTTTTATAAATAAAATACTAGACTTAAGTACGTTAATATATTCTTTTCCATCGAACACATACATGTGACTTTCAGAATTAAACGTTTGAAGTTTATTGTAGATAATTTCTATAGATGCAATTAATTCACTTTCGTTGAAGGGTTTCACTAAAAATGCAGATGGGTTGGTAGCAATTGCTTCTTTCATTGTTGGAAAATCTGAATTTGAAGTTAGATACAAAAAAGGAATTTCGAGTGTTTTTAAAACCTCATTTGCGAAATCAAACCCTGTTTTTTTTCCTTTTAAGTTGATATCCAAAATAACAATATCGGGTTTTAATTCTTGAACTGCTCGATTTGCTTGTTCGAATGAAAGTGCAGGTTCAAGAGTTTCATAATTGTAACTACGCAATATTTCACAGATATTATCCGCAATGATTATTTCATCTTCTACCACCAAAATTTTTGCATTCATACTTCGAAAATAAGTTCTTTTTTGGATAACTAAACAGTTTTAGGTAAATCATTTTTTTCACAACTCGAAAGAGGGTTTTCACAACATTAAAGAATTAAAAATTAGAATATGCTATAACTTTGTTTTTCAAATTGTAACGTTCTTTTTTTTGTTTGGATATAGCTAGATTTTAGATGAAACACTTATTAATATATAAAAAGTTTTATTTATAACATTTGAAATTCTTTCATGTTTAGTATTAACGTTTTATGCGGTTTAATAGATTGAAAATCGTTGTTCGTCTAAAAATACATATTGAAAGTTTTTAAACACTATCCTACGAAAAGAAATGAGTTACTTTTGCGGCTTGAAAAACTAAAAAAAACATCGGCTTAGGCCGAATATTTAACTTTAATAATGATAATGAAAATAGTTGATTACTCAACAATGCCTTGCTGTTTCTATATGCAAGGCATTTACTCTATTCAGTTCCCTACAACAAATTACATTTTAAACTACTCAAGAAAATGAAGTTGAATTTTTTAACTGCACTTTTAACTATTTCTAGTTTCTTGCTAGGAAATGTTTTATTTGCTGATGGTACACGTCAAGCATCTCCAACAAATAGTGCTGATGGTGCTGCTTTATTGGTTGCTCCTGATATTGCTTATGGATCTTATTTAGGTTGTGGAAATGAACAAAGAATTCGTTTTACAGTTGTGAATGACGTGACTGAAAACTTGTATCTTGGTTTTCAAACACGTGATTACAATAATGGTGGAAGCGCGATTATCAATAATGTTTATTACCGTATTTATAATGCTGCTGGAGTTCAAGTTGCTGGTCCGATTTTAATTCCAACAACTGGTGCTGGTTTCATCAATACATACGCTGAGGCATTTGCAGGTCCAAATATCGGTGGAGCTACACCTACAGGTTACAATCCATTAGTTTTTGATCCAACTTCTGCAGGAGATCATTATATTGAAATTTATCGAAGTAATGATGGAGGTGCGACAATGGATGCATCTGTAGCTGGACGTGTAACAATGCCTTTCTTTGATATGACAGTATCAACAACTGCAAACGTACAATCAATTGGTCGTGTTTGGTCAAGAAGATGGGCTTTCGTTACAACTAATTTAACTTCAGGACTTTTTGAGCAAGCGTTAGCTTCATCTTTTACTGGAGATTATTTCGCATATACACCAGATCAATTTATCATTCAAGTACAATTTCAACCAGGTTTTAGACCTTTGGCTTATGAGATTGCAATGAACTTTAATGGTGCAACAAATTCTGGAAATTTTATTAACGATAGAAGAAGTCAGAATACTACAGTTCCATTGAATAATGGATATCAAGTATTCTTGTCAAATCCGGATTTAGTGGCTTTTCCTACGGGAATAACAGGAAATCCTGCCTTCACAAGTAATATTTTTGGATGTCCAGGTAACTATTTCATCCCTTATGTGATTGATCAACCGGGTGATGTTTCCATTATCATAGATTTGAATGGGACTCCAGGGTATCAAGCTGGAACTGAAGATGTTTCTTTAGAGGCTTATGGTTTAGCTGCTGGAAATCATGTGATGGCATGGAATGGTCAAAATGGTTTAGGGGCAGCTTTACCTCCAAACTTTAATGTTCAAGTTCAAGTCACATTATATCAAGGTAGAACCAACATTCCAATGAATGATGCGGAGTTAAATTCAAATGGATTATCAGTTATTGCAATTTTCCCTGCAACAGGTGGAAGAAGATTGTATTGGGATGATACAAGTATTTTACCTTTTGGAACATGTGCAACTCAAACAGAGAATATTTCAACTGGAGGTGTACAAGGAGTTGTATTGGCAAATGGGATTTTAGGGCCAACTCATGCTTGGGATGGATCAAATCCAAACGCTACAGTTCCAGCTCCAATTTCTGGGCAAGGATCATCTACAATTGGAACTTTGTGTGATGACTATGGAAATGCAAGATGTATGAATACATGGTTTTATGCAATTGATTTATCTTCTCCATTAACTACAATGACTTTACCATCTTGTGATTTAGATAGTGATGGAATTGCAGATAACACAGATTTAGATGACGACAATGATGGTATTCTAGACAATACTGAAAATGGTGGATTACCTGATGCAACTGCTGATGCTGATTTAGATGGAATTCCTAATTACATTGATCCATCTGCAGCAGGTTTCGTTGATGTAAACATGAATGGAGTTGATGATCGTTATGATTTTGATGGTGATGGAACAATCAATTCTTTTGATTTAGATTCTGATAATGATGGTATTGTTGATTTAATTGAAACAGGTCAAGTTGATGCAAATTCGAATGGTCAAATTGATGGATATGTTGATGCAAATAACAATGGTGTTTCAGATGCAGTAGATCCGGCGTGTAATGGAAGTACTGTTACAGGTCAGGCTAGTGCAAATGCTGGTACAGCTGGAGGAAACGCAAATCCAGGAAATATAGTCGATGGAAGTAATGTCACATTTGGAACATTAACTGGTAATCCTGCTTCTATTGATTTGGATTTTGGTCAATTATTACCAACTGGAACGGTAGTTACTATTCGAATGTCATCTGCTGTTGCCGGTGCTGCAACAGGAAATTTCACACGTTCTGCGGATGATGTTACTTATGCGCAAACTCAAGCATATTCGGTTACTACAACTACTTTACAAAATGTTACTTATACTTTAACTGCACCAGCACGTTATGTAAGAGTACAAACATCTTCAGGAAATGATACACGAATTGCTATTGCTACATTTAGTTTTGTAGTTTGTAATGGAACAATAGGTACAGCAATAGTTCCAGTAAACACAGATGGAAATGGTGGAGCTAACTACTTAGACATTGATGCAGATAATGACGGAATCGTCGATAATAGTGAAGCTCAATCAACTGCAGGATATATTGCTCCAACAGGAACCGACACAGATAATGATGGAATTGACAATGCGTATGATGCATTCGTTGGTTTTGGTGGAGCAGGAACAACTCCAGTAAATACAGATGGAGCAGATACTCCAGATTATATTGATTTAAATTCAGACAACGATGCATTAACAGATGCAATTGAAGGATGGGATACAAACTTAGATGGAACTGCAAATACAACTCCATTAGGAACAGATGCTGATAACGATGGTTTAGACGATGCATACGATGTGAATGATGCTTTGGTAAATCCAACAAATGGCACAACACCAACGTCATATCCAAATTTAAATGCACCAGGAACAACTGAAAGAGATTGGAGAGAAGTGATTGTATCTCCAACTGTAACTTTAACAGGAACTACAACAATTGCTGAAAATGTAGTAGGAACTGTTACATTAACGGCTACACTTTCAAATCCTGTACCAACAGCAACAACAGTTACTTTAACATATACAGGGACTGCAGTTGGAGCTGATTATACATCAAGTTCAGTAACTATATTTATTCCAGCAGGTTCTTTAACTGGAACAGTAACTATTGATCCAACAGACGATGCAATTTCAGAACCATCAGAAACCGTAATAGCTGATATTACTTCAGTATCTGGTGGAAATGGAGCAACTGAGAATGGAGTTCAAACAGCTACAGTTACAATTACAGATAATGATGCGCCAACAGTTACACTTTCTGGAACAACAACAGTTGCAGAGACAGCTGGAGCACAAACTATTACAGCGACCTTATCAAATGTTGCAACAACAAATACAATAGTAACAGTTACACTTTCTGGAACAGCAACAAGTGGAGCGGATTATCCAGCTGTAACAACGACAATTACAATCTTAGCTGGTTCATTAACAGGAACTACTACAGTTGATCCAACAGATGATGCAATTTCAGAACCGTCGGAAACAGTTATCTTCGATATAACATCTGTTACAGGTGGAAATGGAGCAACTGAATCAGGGGTTCAAACTGCTACAGTTACAATTACGGATAATGATGCACCAACAGTTACACTTTCTGGAACTTCAACAGTTGCAGAGACTGCTGGAGCACAAACTATTACAGCGACCTTGTCGAATGTTGCAACAACAGACGTTACAGTAACAGTTACACTTTCAGGAACAGCTACAAGTGGAGCGGATTACCCAGCGGTAACAACAACGATTACAATCTTAGCTGGTTCATTGACTGGAACAACAACAGTTGATCCAACAGATGACGCAATTTCAGAACCAACTGAAACAGTAATTTTTGACATCACTTCAGTAACAGGTGGAAACGGAGCAAATGAGAATGGAGTTCAAACAGCAACAGTAACGATTACAGATAACGACGCACCGACAGTTACACTTTCTGGTACAACAACGATTGCAGAAAATGCAGTTGGAACAGTTACATTAACTGCGACTTTGTCGAATGTTGCAACAACTGCAACAACAGTTACCTTAACTTATACAGGAACAGCTGCTGGAACAGATTATGCGGCAAGTTCAATAACGATTACAATTCCAGCAGGTTCATTAACTGGAACAGTAACAATTGATCCAACAGATGATGCACTAGTTGAAGGAAATGAAACTGTAATAGCTGATATCACAGCAGTAGCTGGAGGTAACGGAGCAACTGAATCAGGAGTTCAAACAGCAACAGTTACAATCTTAGACGATGATGCACCAACAGTAACATTGAGTGGTACAACAACAATCGCTGAAAACTTAGTCGGAACTACAACTTTGACAGCGACACTTTCGCAAGTAGCATTGACTGATGTAGTTGTAACGTTAAATTACACAGGAACTGCAGTTGGAGCTGATTATACAGCTTCTTCAACAACAATTACAATTTTAGCTGGTCAATTGACTGGAACAGTAACTATTGATCCAACAGACGATGCAATTTCAGAACCATCAGAAACAGTAATAGCTGATATTACTTCAGTAACTGGAGGAAATGGAGCAACTGAGAATGGAGTTCAAACGGCGACAGTTACAATTACAGATAACGATGCACCAACAGTAACATTAACTGGTACAACAACAATTGCAGAAAATGCTGTTGGAACTACAACTTTAACAGCGACTTTATCAAATGTTGCAACAACAGATGTAACTGTTACATTAACATATACAGGTACAGCTGTAGGTTCAGATTATGTAGCAAGTTCGACTACGATTACAATTCCTGCAGGTTCAACTACAGGAACTGTTACAATTGATCCAACAGATGATATTGTTATTGAAGGAGATGAAACAGTTATTGCAGACATTACTTCAGTTAGTGGAGGAAATGGTGCAACTGAATCAGGAACTCAAACAGCAACAGTCACAATTATTGAGAATGATGTACCGCCAGTTGCAAATGACGATATCGTAGTTACTCCAATTGCAGAAGATGGTCCAAACGGAACAGTTTCAATTTTAACAAACGATACAGACGGAAATGGAAATCCAACTGCTCCTACAAATGGGCCTGGTTTGTTTACAGTTGATCTTGATCCATTAACAGCAGGTATTCAAACAACAAATACTACAACTGAAGGAGTTTGGACGTATAATCCAATTACAGGTGTAGTTACTTTTGATCCTGCAACAAATTATAACGGAACAGCAACAATTACATACCAATTATGTGATCCAGGAAATGCTTGTGATAATGCAATCATTACTTTTACTGTGTCTCCTGTGAACGATGCTCCAATTGTAGACAATGAAATCATTACTACACCAGAGGAGACACCAGTTTCAGGTGACTTAACGAATGGAGGTGATACAGATCCAGACGGAACACCATTGGTTGTAACAACTACGCCAGTTGATGGACCGAACAACGGAACAATCGTCATCAATACAGATGGAACATTCACATACACTCCGAATCCGAACTTTAACGGAAACGATACAGTAATTGTAAGTGTATGTGATTCAGGAACACCACTTCCTGCTATCTGTGTGAACGATACAATTTTCATTACAGTAACTCCTGTAAACGATGCTCCAGTTGTTGACAATGATTTCTTATCAGTTGAAATCAACAACTCTGGTTCTGGAGACTTTACAAATGCAGGTGATTTTGATCCAGATGGAACGCCATTGGTTGTAAACACAACTCCTATTGACGGACCAAATAATGGAACAATTGTAATTAACACTGATGGAACATTTACATATACACCAAACCTTGGTTATTCAGGATTGGATACAGTTGTTGTAAGTGTATGTGATTCAGGAATTCCATTGCCAGCTTCATGTTTGAACGATACATTATTTATTACTGTTATTCCATGTCCAAATCCATTGGATTCTGACAGTGACGGTTTAACAGATTGTGAAGAAACAACAGGGTTGGATGATCCATCTACACCAGATTCTCCATCAGGAACTTCTGATCCAAACGATCCATGTTCACCAATTGGAATCAATACTGCTGATACGGATTCAGATGGATTAACAGATTGTGAAGAAACAACAGGTTTAGATGATCCATCTACTCCAGATTCTCCTACAGGAACTTCGAATCCAAATGATCCATGTTCGCCAATTGGAATTACTACGGTTGATACGGACAACGACGGATTAACAGACTGTGAGGAAACAACAGGTTTAGATGATCCATCAACACCAGATTCACCAACAGGAACTTCGAATCCAACTGATCCATGTTCACCAATTGGTATCAATACAACAGATACGGATAGTGATGGATTAACTGATTGTGAGGAAACAACAGGTTTAGATGATCCATCAACACCAGATTCTCCTACAGGAACTTCGAATCCAAATGATCCATGTTCGCCAATTGGAATTACTACGGTTGATACGGACAACGACGGATTAACAGACTGTGAGGAAACAACAGGTTTAGATGACCCATCTACACCAGATTCTCCAACAGGAACTTCAAATCCGAATGATCCATGTTCACCAATTGGAATTATTACGACAGATACTGATGGTGATGGATTGACAGATTGTGAAGAAATAAAAGGTTTAGATGATCCATCTACTCCAGATTCACCTTCAGGAACATCTGATCCAAATGATGCTTGTGATCCATTACCAAATGGAGATACGGATAACGATGGCTTGACTAACTGTGAAGAAGGTTCAGGAATTGATGATCCATCAACTCCAGCAGTGCCAAATGGAACTTCAGATCCAAATGATCCTTGTTCTCCAATTGGATTG
>JBKDZA010000204.1:0-6210 GCA_046308455.1 Fluviicola sp. | reverse complement strand
CTATGGTGTTTTATCTGATCGACTTTTTAAAATCACAAATAGTCTTTCACTTTTTAGAATAATTAGATATTCATTTTTTACTTGCTTATTTTTCTTGTATTATCATTATTTTTTTAATAAAAATATTGAATATGGAAATAGTGAAAACACTTATATAAAAACAGTCATAAGTACTTTATTAGAAAACTTCATTCAATATTCAATTATATTAATTTCAATTTCTTCTTTGATTTTTCAGCTTTGGAAAAAAAAATTACAAATAATTTATTAAAAAGGTTTGAATCATCAAAAAAAAATGTCTATTTAAGATACATCACTTACATATACTTAAAGTCTCTTTTTATAACATTAGTTTTTATATTAGTACATTATCTAATTTCTTCAATTGATAGCTGGTTAATTAATCTTCAAATTTATCCAACAATAGAATTTGAAAACCCTTTCGATTTAAAAAGCAATATTGATACAGCATATAAAAGAGGAATTTATCACGGCTTATTAATAACTTTGTTGTCATTTATTTTCCTTCTTAATGTTCTTTTAAAAAGAATCGATATAGGAATTAGAGACAAAAAAGCAATTTCTTTATTAGCTATTATTGTAACGAGTGGTGGTATTTATGCTGGTTGTTACGCCATATTCAATACCTATTTAAACATTAAGAATGAAACTTTTCCAAATTGGACTGATGAAGACAAATTGCTGGGTCATTATTCAATTAAGATTACAGCTTTAATTCTATTGTGGAGCCTCTTAGTTTTCATTTTTAAACACATTTATGGTAGAAGTTATAAATTACTTTTTAAACATGGTTTATTCCCTACTAAAATTAACTATCAAGAAGCATACACGCTAGAAAGAGACGAATATGATATAAACGGGTATTTTAGTTTATATTATTTCTCTCAAGTTGGATTTTATATACTCAATATTTTTCTTGCAGAAATCTTAATAATTTCAGCAGGAGAATTAAAATGGTTGTATATTTTCTTTTCTTTACAACCAATTATTGTTGATGATTATTTAGTTCTTCATTATTATTTTGAAAAAGGAAGAGAGATGTCAAGATGGCATCGAATAAAAAAAGAACTCTTTAATATTGCGATGTTTACTTTATCTTTAATACTTCTTGTTTCAAATGGATGGTGGATATTATTGATAATTTATATCGTTTTTTCAATTTTATTGCATATTATTTATCCTGATAGATTTCTTAATGCCATTTTAAATGAATTTTAATCTCAAGTCGCATAAACTTCTCGACCCAAAGAATTTGGCACAAAAAAAAGCGAAGTCGTTAAACTTCGCTTTTCAAATGGGAGGAAGACGGGTCTCGAACCCGCGACCTTCGGAACCACAAACCGACGCTCTAGCCAACTGAGCTACAACCTCCATTTCAGGGTGCAAATTTAATAAAAAGTTTTTTAATCGCAATCTAGATTTTTATTTATTTCAGTTTATTTTTTTTATCAATTGATTTTAAATCAATTAAACTCAAAATTTCTTTATTTAATCAGTTTAAAAGAGTTCTTTTTTCCAACCAAATATAAAAAGCTACATCTTTTTGTTGGATTTGTAAAATAAACAAGTGAATTTTTCGTTTCATATACTACTTTTGTAACTATGTCTAGAGATAAATTAAAAATTGGTTTACTTGGCGTTGGCCATCTTGGTAAAATTCACTTAAAATTACTTCTAGAATTATCTGATAAATTTGAAGTTGTTGGATTTTACGATCCAGATATGCAAACTTCGAAACTTGTAGAAACAAATTTCTCCGTGAACTATTTTAATTCAATTGATGAATTAATTGATTCAGTTGATTGTATTTCTATCGTATCACCAACTCCTACACATTTTGACCTTGCAAAAAAAGCAATAACAAAAGGGAAACACGTCTTTATTGAAAAGCCATTTACAGAAACGAGTGAACAAGCAAGAGAATTAATTGAACTTGCTCTTGATTATAATGTCAAAATTCAAATTGGACATGTTGAACGATTTAATCCTGCTTTTGTTGGGGCTAAAAATTTAATCACCAAGCCATTATTTTTTGAAATACATCGTTTAGCAATTTACAATAAGCGAGGTACGGATGTTTCTGTAATTTTGGATTTAATGATTCATGACATTGATTTAATTCTGCATTTAGTCAAAAGTGAATTAGTAGATATTCAAGCAACAGGAGTTAACATCATTAGTTCAAGTCCAGACATGGCATCTGTTCGATTACTTTTTGAAAATGGATGTGTTGCAAATATCACAAGCTCAAGAGTTTCCATGCAAAACATGCGGAAAATAAGAGTCTTTCAAGAAAACAGTTATATCACAATGGATTTAATGAACCATACAGTTGATAAAATTATTCTAGCAAAAACTGAATTTTCAAACGAAAAACTAATTCAAATTAATGATGAGTTGTATTTTGGGATTAAAAAACCACGAATCATAAAAACGAATGCAATTCAAGAAGAAATGAAAAATTTCTATGGCGCAATACGTTTCGATGAAGAAATTCAAGTAACATCTGAAGATGCTTTTCATTCAATTGAAATCGCTGAACAAATAATAGAAAAAATGAATCAAACGATTCTAGTTCCAGTAAACTTAAATCAATGACATTTTTTTCAAGAAAACATTTAATAAATAATCAACACAGATTAAAAAAGTAAACTTATATACTTCTCAAATTGATTAAATTTGCATATGAAACAACAGTTTAGAATAATTTTTCTTTTAGCAGTTTTAGTTAATCTGTTATTCGGTTGTGTGAAAAACAATCCTTTGCCTGTATACATTGAAATCGATTCTTGGGAATTAAATTCGAATGGAGTTACAACTGGACAAAACTATCCTGGAGAATTAACAAAAAACCTAACTGATGCTTGGGTTTATGTGGATGAGAAATTAGTTGGCGTTTTTGAATTACCATGTAAAATTCCTGTATTAGTAGAAGGGAATAAAAAAGTCCTTATCTATCCTACTATTCGCAATAATGGTATTTCTTCTACAAAAAAAATCTATCCTTTTCTTGAACCATTTGAAGTGTACAAAGATTTCACACCGGGTTCAACAATTCAAATTTCTCCAAATACTCGTTATTATACAACTACAAAATTCTGGATTGAAGACTTTGAAAGTGCAACAGTGAAAATTGAAACGAATGAAACAACTTCAACAGCTGACTTAATTCGAGAATCATTATCCTCAATATCAATAAGTGGATCTTACGGGAAAATCAGCTTAAGTTCTACTGAAAATTCTTGGACAGGATATACAGAAGGAATCGTTTTGCCTAAAAATGGAAAAGAAATATATTTAGAAATCGATTATCACAATACAAATAGTCTTTTAACTGGAGTTCGTGCTATTGACGAAGATGCTATAACAACAACTGATCATCCGAACATCGCTTTGAACGCGCAAGATGCAAGTACGGTAAAATGGAAAAAGATCTATATTGATTTGAAGGAAATTGTTAGTTACTCTGTTTTAGCTGATAAGTTTAAACAATATCTCGTTGCAGATTTGAAAGAAGGAAGTACTTCTGAAGTTATTTACATCGACAATATTAAAGTTGTGTATTTCTAATTTATGCATCGATTAATACTATTCTTTTTCATATTTTTCGATTGGTTAATGGCCATACTATCTTGGGTATTGCTGTTTTATTATCGTAAAACTGAAATAGAAAAGACAAGTTTCGAGCCTACATCAACATTGTATATCGGATTAATAATTATTCCATTGATTTGGATATTTTTATATTTAATTCAAGGGACTTACTCCGATATTAAACGATTGTACCGATTAAAAGTGTTCAATTTAACCTTTGTTTCATCAATTTTTGGAGGAATCGCTATCTTTTTCACACTTCTACTTGACGATAAAATCAATACTTACAAAGATTATTACACCTTGTTTTTAGTCTTTTTCTTGAGCCATTTTTTAACTACATTGTTTATTCGTGAGCTTTTTATCACATTTATTATTAAGAAAATTCATAGTGGTAAATTGGGCTTCAATACTTTATTGATTGGTGGTTCAGAAAAAGCAGTACAGATTTATAATGAAATTTCGGCTTTACCAAAAAAATCAGGGTATCAATTCATTGGATTTGTTAACTTAAATGGAATAGATAAACTTTTAGAGAATCGAATTCCATATTTAGGTCATATTGATTCGATAGATTCAGTTTTAAAAAATAATAAAGTTGAAGAAATAATCATCGCTTTAGAAAGTACTGAACACGAACGATTACGTTCAATTATTACTAAGATAAAAGATGAAGACATCTGCATAAAGGTATTACCTGATATGTACGATATTTTATCTGGATCTGTGAAATTAACCAATATTTTTGGTGCCCTTTTAATGGAAGTTCAACACGATCCGATGCCAATTTGGCAACGTTTTTTGAAACGTATTATGGACTTTACACTTTCATTAATTGCTTTTATCGTTTTAATACCAGTTTATTTAGGTTTGGTTATTTCAGTGAAACTTTCTTCAAAAGGTCCAATATTTTTTCTTCAAAACAGAATTGGAAAAGGAGGGAAAGAATTCAAAATCATAAAATTCAGGACGATGTATGTTGATTCTGAAAAAGCAGGCCCTCAATTATCGAGTAGTCACGATCCAAGAATAACAAAAGTTGGGCGTATTATGCGAAAAATACGTTTGGACGAATTACCACAGTTTATCAATGTAATCAAAGGAGATATGTCATTGGTTGGTCCACGACCTGAGCGACAGTTTTATATTGATCAAATATCGGAGCGAGAGCCGCAGTTTTTGGAGTTGACTAGAGTTAGACCTGGGATTACTTCTTGGGGTCAGGTGAAGTATGGATATGCAGAGAATGTGGATCAGATGATACAGCGAATGAAGTTTGATTTATTGTATTTGAAGAATAGGAGTTTGGCGTTGGATTTTAAGATTATGTTGTATACCGTTTTAATAGTAATTAAAGCGAAAGGTAAATAATTTAATTTTTTATTGATTAATTTCTTGGTATTTTGATTTTTTTCTTGTAACTTCACTTAAGCGTTACATGCTTTCAGACGCATGTATCGGAAAAGTAGGACAATTTAAACTCAAAAAAATGGAACCAAACACAACTTATTTAATTAAAACACGAGCAGTCGCAAACGAAAAAATTTGCAGAACAGAAGAAAATCAAGAATTCCTTAAAAAATTATTCAACAAATATATCTCACCTATAGCTGAAATTAAATCAATTCAAATAACAGATGAAGAATTATCAGCAATCATTAAAACTAAAACCTCTTTTGAAATTTTACAATTCAAAAAAAACATTCCTTTAACTAAAAACAATTGGAATAAATCTTCTTCTTACTTCATCTCAAATCAATTCAAAAGACTATTTAATTCTTATGCCCACTCATATAACCAATACTTCAATCGCTACGGCAGACTCTATGCCTCCACCTTCAAACGCCAAATCCTACTCGAATAATCACCTACTCCAATTAATTGTAGCTTTCCCCTTTTCTAATAAATGCGAATTGATTTTAGAAAAAGGCTTACTCCCAAAAAATCCACGATAAGACGATAAAGGTGATGGATGTGGAGCTCGAAGAACCAAATGCTTTTGTTCATTTACAAATGACGCTTTCTTTTGTGCAGGTGAACCCCAAAGAACAAAAACAATATGTTCCAATTCTGAGTCAATTTTGCGAATAACTTCATCAGTAAACTGTTCCCAACCTTGATTAGCATGACTCAAGGGCTGACCATCTTTTACTGTTAAAATTGAATTCAATAATAAAACTCCTTGTTCTGCCCAGAAATTTAAATCACCGTTTTGTGGTGCTTTAACTCCCATATCATCTTCTAGTTCTTTGAAAATATTTTGTAGACTTTTTGGTAAAGGACGAACAGATGCATCACAAGAGAAACACAAGCCATGTGCATGTCCTCGAGTTGGATAGGGATCTTGACCGAGAATAACAACTTTTACTTCATCAAAAGGACAAGCTTCAAATGCTCTAAAAATCTGATTCCCTTTTGGGAAAATTGAATTTGGAAAAGCAGTATACTCTTGTTTGATAAACTGTGCTAATTGTTGGAAATTTTGACTTTCGAAATACGCTGAAAGTTGGGTTTTCCATGAAAAATGAATTGATACGTCCATGATACAAATTTACAATACAATTCAATTGATTCTTTGAATTTTAAATTAGAAAA
>JBKDZA010000203.1:0-3147 GCA_046308455.1 Fluviicola sp. | reverse complement strand
TCCATTACAAAAAGCAAAAGAAGTATTAAAAAATGACCGAATCGCAGTAATTGGATACGGAGTTCAAGGACCTGGTCAAGCGATGAACTTAAGAGACAATGGTTTTGATGTAATTGTTGGTCAACGAAAAGGAGGAAAAAGCTGGGACAAAGCGCTAGCAGATGGTTGGAAAGAAGGAGAAAATCTTTTTGAAATTTCTGAAGCGTGTAAACAAGCAACAACTGTGATGTATTTACTTTCAGATGCAGGTCAAATCGACTCATGGGAAACTGTGAAAGCGAATTTACACGAAGGAAACACCTTGTATTTTTCTCACGGTTTTGGAGTTACTTTCCACGAACAAACAGGCATTGTTCCACCTAAGAATGTGGATGTTGTTCTAGTTGCACCAAAGGGTTCTGGAACGTCTTTGAGAAGATTGTTTGTGAAAGGTGAAGGAATCAATTCGAGTTTCGCTATCTACCAAGATTTTACAGGAAAAGCTGAAGAACGTGCCTTAGCTTTAGGAATCGGAGTTGGATCTGGTTACTTGTTCGAAACAGATTTCAAAAAAGAAGTCTATTCCGATTTGACAGGTGAACGTGGAATCTTAATGGGGGCATTAGCAGGAATGTTTGAAGCACAATTCAATGTTTTACGTAAAAACGGACATTCTCCATCTGAAGCTTTCAATGAAACAGTCGAAGAATTGACTCAAAGTTTAATGCCGCTTGTTGCAGAAAACGGAATGGATTGGATGTATGCGAATACTTCTGTTACTGCTCAACGCGGTGCCTTGGATTGGAAAAATAAATTCCGTGATGCTGCAGCGCCAGTTTTTGAAAGTTTATACGAAGAAGTGTCCTCTGGAAGAGAAGCGAAAAGAGTAATTGAAGAAGGAAGTAAGCACGATTACCGCGAAAAATTAGAAAAAGAATTAGCTGAAATACGTGAATCGGAATTATGGAAAGCAGGGACAGCTGTTCGTAATCTTCGCCCAAAAAACACTTAAATGGAAACCATAGAACAATTGCGAAAATCCTTTCCCGATTTTGTAAAACAAACTCCCTTGGAATGGAACAAAAAACTTTCAGAAAAGTATGGAGCTTCTGTTTGGTTAAAACGAGAAGACCTACAATCTGTTCGCTCGTATAAAATTAGGGGTGCTTTTGCTCGAATGAGTCAACTGAGTTTGGAGGAAAAGGAACGTGGAGTTGTTTGTGCGAGTGCAGGAAACCATGCACAAGGAGTGGCACTTTGTTGCAAAGAAATGAAAGTGAAGGGCAAAATTTATATGCCTTTCACAACTCCAAAGCAGAAAGTTGAAATGGTGAAAAGTTTTGGCGAAAACTGGGTGGAAATTGTTGTAATTGGAGATACGTTTGATGCGGCATTTGATCAAGCGTTGAGAAATTCGGAGGAAACAAAAGCCATTTTTATTCCTCCTTTTGACGACGAATGGGTGATAAAAGGACAAGCAACAATTGGACTAGAAATATTGGATCAACTAGATGAATCAATCGACATCGTTCTTGCTCCTGTTGGTGGAGGTGGATTGGCCGCCGGATTGTGTTCAGTTTTTTCAGAAAAATCTCCCTCCACTAAAGTAATTGGAGTAGAACCAAGTGGCGCTCCTTCAATGACGAAAGCTTTTACTGAAGGAATGCCAGTGAAATTAGAGCATATCGACACTTTTGTGGATGGAGCAGCTGTGAAACGAGTGGGGAACTTAAATTTTGAAATTTGCAAAAAGAACTTGAATCAAATCGTTTTGGTGGACGAAGGAAAAGTGTGCAGTACTTTGTTGAACATGTACAATCTTTTCGGGATGGTTTTGGAACCCGCTGGAACCCTAGCTTTAGCAAGTTTGGATAGTTTTTCGAAGGAAGAATTGCAAGGAAAAACAATCGTTGTGATTGTGAGTGGTGGAAACAACGACATTTCACGAACAGAGGAAATACGTGAACGCGCAATGTTGTATGAAGGTCTAAAACACTACTTTTTAGTTCGTTTTCCAAAACGACCTGGAGCTTTGAAAGAGTTTGTAAGCGAAGTTGTTGGTGAGAAAGATGACATCACTTATTTCCAATTTTCAAAGAAAAACAACCGCGAAAATGGTCCTGCAGTAGTTGGAATTGAATTGCAACAAGCAACAGATTTTAACTCATTAATGGTACGATTGAAGAACAAGCAATTTCCCTTTGAATATTTAAATGATAATTTATTGTTGTTACAACAATTGATCAATTAACATTCAGCTGTTTTAAATCAAACTTCCGTTTAATTGAATATACATTCATTGTAATTTGATTTCGAAAAATCAAAGAAATAGCTCACTTGAAAAAGTGGGCTATTCTTTTAGTGTTGCTTCACAGCAATTTGTTTGATGATTGTATCTAAATAAGGAACAGATTCTGATGGCCACCATGGAGTATTGTGTTTTCTGAAACACATACGAATGGTATCATTTCGCCAAGTATTATCATAAATCCCACCACTAGATGAATTGAATAACGACCAAGATTTATTGTTTTTATCTTTAGTAGGAAATGGTGAAGATAGTGAAATCAATTTTGAAGGAACGTAATCTTCAAAATTTGTTGTATTTTGAGATTTACTATAGTAAAAATCATTATCAAAATTATAAAAAACTAATGAATCCCATTGAAGAGATTCATTAGCTCTATTATAAGTTAAATCCATTTCGTAAAGAAAAACACAATTAGTATCATAAACTTTATAATGAACTGTAATATTTTCAAAAATAGTTTTTTTAGGACCTTCTTTTACTGGTGTTTTATCCTTTGTACAGGAAAATAAAATCACTATAGAAAACAAATAAAAATACCCAGGTTTCATAATTTCACAAATTTTTTCAAAAATATACGAATTTTCTGTATAGATTCTACAATAATAAGTACCAGCTGCTAAATTTGAAATATCAATTGTATTACTTTTTAATGTTTCTTTTTTAGAAATTACCGCTCCAAATTCAATAAAAAAGTTGAATTGTTATTGGAGTAGAGTTTGAATAACCATTTATCGTAATTTGATTTTGAAAAATCAAAGAAATAGCCCACTTTTTCAAGTGAGCTATTCTTTTAATATTGCTTAACAGCTATTTGTTTGATGATCGTATCTAAATATGGAACTGATTCTGATGGCCAC
>JBKDZA010000202.1:0-5296 GCA_046308455.1 Fluviicola sp. | reverse complement strand
GGAGTATCTAAACCATATTTTACCATTAATTCGTCAGGTGTACCTGACTCACCAAATTAATCGTTTACAGCTACAAATTCTTGTGGACATGGATTATTTCTACTTAAGACTTGAGCAACAGCTTCACCCAAACCACCGTTGAACATGTGTTCTTCGGCTGTAACAACACATTTAGTTTTAGCAAGTGATTTTAAAATCGCAGCTTCATCTAAAGGTTTGATTGTGTGCATATTGATAACTTCAGCATCAATTCCTTTTGCTTCCAATTCTTGCGCAGCTTCAATTGCTTTCCAAACTAAATGTCCGCAAGCAATAATTGTAACGTCTTTTCCTTCAGTTAACACGTCTGCTTTTCCAATAACAAATTCAGCATCATCTTTCACGAAAATTGGAACAACTGGTCGACCAAAGCGCAAGTAAACTGGACCATTGTGATTCGCAATTGCCATTGTCGCTTGTTTCGTTTGATTGAAATCTGCAGGAACAATTACTGTCATATTTGGCAACATACGCATCATTCCGATGTCTTCTAAAATTTGGTGAGTTGCACCGTCTTCACCAAGTGTTAAACCTGCGTGAGATGCACATATTTTCACGTTTTTTTGTGAGTAAGCAACAGATTGACGAATTTGATCATACACACGTCCAGTTGAAAAGTTAGCAAAAGTTCCTGTGTATGGGATTTTACCTCCGATTGTCATACCAGCAGCCATTCCAATCATATTTGCTTCTGCAATTCCAACTTGGAAAAAGCGTTCTGGAAATTCTTTTTGAAAAGCATCCATTTTTAAAGATCCAGTTAAATCAGCGCAAAGTCCAACAACATCTTTGTTTTGTTTTGCGATTTCTAATAAACCTTCACCGAATCCTGATCGTGTGTCTTTTTTTCCTAAAATTTCGAATTGCTTCATGTTATAAATTTATTGAAAGAGTTTTATTTGATACTATTTTAAAGTCTTTATTACTTGTGTAAGAGGTTGATTTTAAAGCTTTTTGTCGGTAAACTAATCGGTAACTACCAGGTTGAAGAAAAACTAGTCCAGTTAGATTTGTTTGATCAAGATTACATACCCATTCAAGGTTTCCATCTGATTTGAGCACAAAAATCTGAGCTACAAGTTCTTTTCCAAAAGCATATTGAAACATTCCAGGAGCTTCAATATCAATTTGTTGCGTTGAATTTTGAGTCACTTCAACAGTTTTATAAATTCGTGGTAAAGTTAGAATTTCAACTTCATATTTTCCTACAATATACTTATCGGTTGTTCCAACTTGTTGATTGTTTAATGTTACTGGACTGTTTGGTTGATAAACACGAACATCCACATTGTATGGTTTAGTTGCATTCACAAATTTAGGTTTGATATAACCTTGAGGACAATCAATTACAATTGTATTGTGCATGTTTTTAACAATTTTCACTCCCTTTTTTTCAACTTTCGGAATTGTATTCACAACAATATCGTAAGAATCTTCAGGGTTAATGACAATTGTATCAGGAAGATTTAATCGATTTAACGTGTGAACCAATGTATATTTCAATTCTTTTGTTCCGGCTTTGTATAATAACATCGTGACATTCGTCTCAAGCGGTTTTTTGTCGATATTATTTAAATTTATTTGAACAGTGGTATTGAAAAGCACTTTAGCTAGAATTCCGTTTAAAGCATTTCTAAAACTTGCTTTCGTTTCAGCTTCTGAATAACTTCCAATACATTTAAATTGTTCTAAATAAGATAAATCTAATCCTAGACCAATTACAAACGGTGTGATATTAACTCCTTTATCGTGTAATTTTTTAGCTATCACACATGGATCGTTGTCGCATGCTTCTAAACCATCTGTAATTAAGATAATTACATTTCTAGTAGTTGTGTCTGGAAAATCTCCTGCAGCGGCTTCTAATGAACGTGCAATTGGGGTTGTTCCTTTAGCTGTTATTGATTTTACTTTACTTCTAACAGCTTGATAATTGTTAGGACCAAAAGGAACTTCTAATTTTGTGTCGTTGCAATCTTGATAAGTTGCCGTAACTAATGATTGGTGTCCATAAACGCGTAAAGCAATTTCAAGATTTGCAGAACCTTCTAGACTATCGATACATTTTATTAATTGTTCTTTTGCAGCTTGAATTCTAGTTTCTTGTCCCCATTTCAAATTCATCGAATTTGAGGCATCTAGAATAAAAAGTATGCGTGTTTTCTTTTGTTGTCCACTTGCAGAAAGTGCAACAAAAAATAAAAAAACAATGTGTAATAAAATTTTCATTTAGCTTAATAATCGCCGAGCGTTTCTTCTAATTGACCCAATGCATTTTGAAGTTGTTCAGCATTTGGAGCAGAACCATGCCATTTATGAGTTCCCATCATGAAATCAACACCTTGACCCATTTCAGTTTTCATAATAATAACAATTGGTTTACCATTTCCAGTTTTACTTTTAGCCAATTTCAATGTTGCACGGATCTCTTCGATGTTATGCCCGTCCATTTCTAAAACTTCCCATCCAAAAGCTTGCCACTTTTGATTTAAGTTACCAAGAGATAGAACGTTATCAACGTCACCATCAATTTGACGTCCATTGTAATCGATTGTTGCAATTAAATTATCGACTTTATTTGCAGCAGCATAAAGAGCAGCTTCCCAAATTTGACCTTCTTGTAATTCACCATCACCGTGTAATGTGTATACAAGTTGTTCATCATTATTTAGTTTTTTCGAAACAGCAGTTCCAATTGCATTTGATAATCCTTGTCCCAAAGAACCTGAGGCCATTCTTACGCCTGGCACTTTCTTATCAGTTGATGGATGACCTTGTAAACGCGAATTTAATTTTCTAAAAGTTCCCAATTCATCAGTTGAAAAATAACCAGAACGAGAAAGAATAGAATACCAAACAGGGGAGATGTGTCCATTTGAAAGGAAGAAAACATCTTCATCTTTTGCATCCATTGTAAAATTGTCTGGATTATGCTTCATATGGTCAAAATACAACACCGTTAAAAAGTCTGCACAACCTAATGATCCTCCAGGATGACCAGAGTTTACTGCTGAAACCATTCTAAGTATGTCACGTCTAACTTGACTTGCAATTGCTGTTAACTGTTGTATTTCCATAAAATCGATTTATTTGGCACAAAAGTACAGTTTAAATTGGAATTTGCTGAATAATATATCTCTCTAAATTGCTAGAATAATTAACAGTTTTGTCCAGTTTTAAACAATGGAATGAAAAAAAGCAAAAAAATGTAACATTGATGCAACCTTTAATAACAAAAAACAGTTTACTTTGTGTAATATACCAAGTTATGACAAAAATCTATTTACTTGTGATGGGATTAATCTCATTCAATTCGTTTGCGCAAAACAATAATGCTCAAACACATACAAAGGTTACAGAATCAACTATTGATGTAGGTTTTGATGATTTTGTAAATAAAAACGCAGTTTCAATTATTTCTCCTTCAAATAAAGTCATGGGGAAACTCGAAACGATTGAATTAACAAGTCTAGAAAACATTACTTTAAAAGATGTTAAGTTAACTGCTTTAGAAGAAAAAGCGCAATATTTTTCAATAAAAGGGACGGATAAGATTTTGAAAATCGAGTCTCTTTATCGTTTAAAATTAATGTACCAATCAAAAAAATAATTGCTATGAAAAAAATACTTTTAGCTTCTTTAGCTTTATTTTCAATTTCTTTTGGGACAAAAGCTCAAACAATGTCTATTTATGATTTAGATTTTGATCAATCGAATCCTTTAGATTGTGGTACTTTAGCTGCTGGTGGAACGAATTTCGTTGATTTGGCGGGGAATTATCTTCCAAATACTGATGAAACAATTACATTTTGTCCAGATTTAACTCAAGGAACAAAAGTTTCAGTTGCTTTTGCAACAAATGTTGGTTATGAGTTTGATATTCATCCATCAGATACTATGTATATCTACGATGGACCAAATACTTCTGCACCATTATTAGGAGCAATTAATTCTGGAACAGATCCAATGGGAACTAGTTTTCAAGCATCTTTTGAAAACAATCCTTCAGGATGTTTAACTATTCGATTTGTTTCAAATGGAGCAAATGAAGGTACAGGATGGGTCGCAAAAGTAGCTTGTGGTAACTTACCTCAACCATATTATCCACATTTAGAAGCTTTTGTAAATGGAGGTTCTACAAATGAGTTGAATCCAATTGATACAGGTTATGTGGATGTATGTTTAGGTGATTCAATTTTATTAGTTGCAAAACCACAATTCCCTTATTCATTAGAAACTACTGGTTTTGGATATTCTCAAAATTTAACGAATATTCAATACGAGTGGAGTATTGGAGGAGTTGGAACTTTACCAGTAAATAATGACTCAGTTTGGTTTGTACCACCTGCACGTCAAGGTTATTTTATTGATTTAAGATTGTTGGATATTTTCCCTCAAACTGCTAGAATTACTGCAAAAGCTCGTGTTTCTCAATTGCCTTTATTTACTGGAACTGGTCCAGTTGATGATACAGTTTGTTTAGGTTTAAATACACAATTAATTGGTGGAGTTACTGCTCAAGATACTGTGGGTGTCGAAATTCCAAATGGAAATTTTGAAGTTGGAGGTACTTTCGCTGGTTTGACTTATTTACCTGATGGAAGTGGAGTTCAATATCAAACTTCTGTGAACATGACAGGTTTAGGAGGTGCAAGTGTAACAAGTGCAAATGATATTCAAAGTATTTGTATTGATATTGAGCATTCATTTACAGGTGATTTAGAAATTGCATTGACTTGTCCAAATGGAACTATGGTTTCATTATTTAATAATTATAATCCAGGATTTATACCGGGAGGTTGTTCAACAGCTGTTTTCTTAGGAAATGATACCGATCAAGATGGAGGTGCTCCTGGAACTCCGGTTGAAACGTATTGTTTTGATCCTTCTGCTACAAATGGTACATTATGTGATAATTTAGGTACAACAATTCCAAATGCTTCTGGATTCCCAATGGTTGTTCCAGGAACTTATGAGCCAGATGGAAATTTTGCAGATTTTATTGGATGTCCTTTAGAAGGAAACTGGACTATTACAGTTCAAGATAATTTAGGAATTGATGATGGTTATATTTTCCAATGGGGAATTCAATTTGACGCAAGTCTTTACCCAGATACTGAATCGTATCAAAATGTGGTTACTTCTGATTTTTGGACAAATGATCCTACAATTATCACAGGACAATCAGATACAGCTCTTATTGTATTGCCAAATGTTTCAGGTTCTCATTCGTATACTTATAATGTAGTTGATAACT
>JBKDZA010000201.1:0-10340 GCA_046308455.1 Fluviicola sp. | reverse complement strand
AAGATTGACCTGTACCTGCTTCAACTGTTGGCGACTGTATGAATGTAACCTCAACCGTGTCTCTAATAGGATCACAATTTCCTGTAGAACGTAATACAAAACGAACTCCACCTTGCGCATAATCACTTGCTGAAGGTGTATCAGTTGTACTTAAATTGTTTGGTGAACTGAATATCCCAGTTCCATTAACAGTTTCCCATGCTCCAGTGATTGCACCTCCAGTTACTGTTCCAGCTAATGGAATGTTTGGTTCACCTGAACATGCAAATTGATCAACACCTGCATTAACGAAAACTTTTCTATTAAAAGAAGACATGTAATGGAATAGACATCCTGTTCCGGCTCCACCATTAATAACACCTAAACCAAAAAAGTCACTCGTATTGATTAAAAAGTTGGATGTACCAGACGGAATTTGAGTTGTATTAAATGTGATTTGTGCTCCACTCCAAAAACCTCCTGTTCCAGGAACTGTAACAAATGCAGAACCAGGTACTAAAGTTGTACTTCCATTTAATATAAAATTATTGATAGCAGAAGTTGGACACAATAGATTTAAAATAAATGTTTGCGCATTCGTTCGCGTGAAACTTACTTGACTTGAACCAGCACAATTGATTGGAGGAAGTAGTGCTTCACCAACCTCACAACCGAATCCACTAGCTTGAAGAACATAAATTGGCTTATCAGAAGAAACATATGCAACGGATTGCGTCATAATCCGATTCCACGTATCTCCCTTATTCATTAATTGAGTTGTTGTACCTAATGCATCAATAAATGTTACCGTAGTATAATTTTCTGTAGCAACCACGTAAATTCCTTCATTAGAAGCAGCAAACATGTTTCCTTTATTTACAATATATTCGGTTCCTAACACATCAATAGGTACAATTTGGTCACCAGCTAAATCTCGACATCCACCACCACTACTCCGAACGGAATCGTCGGAAACAGTAACTGAAATCGGTTTATCCGCAACTACAATTGTTCCTGATAAATTATTCCCCGGTAGATTTGTCGTTTGAACCACATTTTCGGCGGTATACGTTTGTCCCCTCTGTAATACAACAGAAAATGTTACATTGGCAGGATGACCAACGATATTTGTTTTTGGAGTAATCCAAACTGTTGTATTATTTTCCGTTGCAATTATACATATCATTGATTTTGGTAAAGGAGTATACACACCATTTCCCCAACTTGTTTGAAACGGACAAACAAACTCAGTTCCAATACCATTTTGACCTTTTAATGAATACGTCTCGGGATTATTAACTGCTGTTACTACTTCATAAACAACTGTTATTAGTGTATCAGCCTCAATCTTCAAACCATAATTCAACGCTGTATTTGCTGGCTTAGATTCTAAGGTATTGATTATTGAAGACAAATCATGTGAATTCAATGAGTTTGCTGGAACGACAAAAGTTGAGTCATATGTTCCTGCAGGTTGCCAAACGCGAACTGTTGTTGGTGTATTAAAAGTAGAAATTCTTAATACAACTGGAACATTATTCGCGTGTCCAACGGTCACCCATGGTGCAGCAAACCAAAAAACTGAATCGATTTGTCCAAAAGATTTGGACGATGCTATAAATAATAGCATGACTGTTAGTATATTACGTAGTAATTTCATCGTACAGGTTATTTTTGTTCTTCTTTTTGAAGCTCAATATTTTTATTGATTTCTTCAAGAATACTATTGTTCAATTTATCATCTTCTTCCTCTAAAGATGGACGTTTTTTAGTCAGAATATATGAAATCCCAAACTCGTGAGATCCAGCATTGTATTTTCTGATATCAGTATATGAGTAATCGTAACCATATGTAACATACAAGCGCTCTTTAAAACGATATCCAAAGAATAATCCAATGGCATCATCTGTTCTAAATGAAAGACCAACTGAATATATTTTTTTGTATGTCGCTTGAACCAAAACTGAAGTTTGTACTGGAACAGGCTTTGTATACTTAATTAATACGGTTGGTTTGATTTCTAAATTCTTTTTATTGTTCCATATGTATGAAGCATACACACTAAAATGGTTTCTTAAATTCTGATTATAACTAGTAAAAGTGATTCCTTTTCCTAAAAAGTGATCAAAATTTGCAGCTAGTTCAATTTTAGAAGAATACAATCTAAACCCAGAAGCAACATCAAAAGCAGATCCTGCAAAAGAATTTCCACTTAAAACTTGATCTCCCGCATCTGCAATTACAGCATCGTAAAAACGAATTCTATATTGAGCAAGTCCTGGACGAACACCTAAACCTAATTTCCACTTCGAATTCAGTTTCATTTGATAACCATAATTCAAATAAATACCAGTTTTTGTCAAAAGACCTGTTGCCTCATTCATAAATGATAAACCATATCCATGCTTCGCTTTGTTTTTATAGGAACCATGAAAATTGACATAACTATTTTTTGGCGCATTATTGAAACCAACCCATTGACTTCGATGCATGAAATTTACTTCGTGATAATTTGTACTACCAACATACGCAGAAGAATAGTATTGTGGATTTACCAAAAAGTTGGTTAAGCTTCCTTGTTGTTGCGCAAATCCAGTTTGAACAAACAATAGTGTAATAAAATATATATACTTTTTCATGTTATTCTCCTTTGCGTAAAACCATTAATACTCCTTTAAACAATGATGGATCTACAGAAGCTTTCAAGTCAATTACATAAAAATAATTTCCATCCGGTACAGGTTCTCCATCATATGTTCCATCCCAAGGTTCAGCGTAGCCAACAGAAGAAAATAACTCTTGACCCCACTCATTGAAAATTTGAATTTCAGCATTTGGAAAGAGTAATTCAATGAAACCTAATTTCCAAACATCATTTAATCCATCTCCATTTGGAGAAATTATTGTTGGAATTAATTGCGTGATTTCGTCAGTAATTGTGTTGATTACAATGTTTTTAGTCACACTATCCACACAACCAAGATTGTTTTCTACTAATAATGTAACAATGTAATTTCCGTTTTCATAATAGGTATTAGAAGGATTTTGAATTGTACTCGAATTTCCTTCTCCAAAATTCCACGACCAATTCACAGCATAATTTGAAGTATCAATGAAATTGAAGACACTTCCAACATTTAAACCTCCAGTTGTATTGAAAAAGAATCCTGCTTCTGGAAATGGATCAACAACTACTTGAATAAACGTAGTGTCGGAACATCCAAATGTTGTACTCACTATGTGTGCAATATCATAATTTCCTTCACTCACAAATGGTTGCGTTGCGTTTTGTTGTGCAATACTTCCTAATCCATCAAAATCATAGTACCAATAATTAATTGGATCTGTGGATGTTGACGCGTCTGTAAATGAAATAATTACTTGATTGTTTGGACAAGCAGAAGTATATGTGAAATTGGAAACTGGTTTATCGTTAACCACTGCTGATAAAGCAATTGTATCAAAACATCCTAATGTGTTAGAAACAATTAATTGAGTTGAATAACTTCCATCTTGAGCATACTGATGAGTTGGTGATTGAAGCGCTGATGTTTGCGTATCTCCAAAATTCCACGACCACGAATTTATTGATCCAGACCCCGGAATTGACAAGTCAGTAAATTGAGTTATTTCACCTTCACATTCGCTACTTGTGTTGAAATTAGCAAAAGGAGGTGCAACAAAATTAATTTGTACAACATCTGAGGCTCCTAAGCAAGTTCCAATGTTTGTGGCAGATAACGTTAAAATTAAAAACCCTGCAGAAATTTCACTTGCTGTTGGCGTATAGTTCACTGAAAGTGTTGTGTTTGAAGGAGAATAAAGACCTGCTCCGCCACTCCAAACTCCAGTAGTTGATGCGCCAAAAACAGAACCATTCAATAAAACTTCTGCATCATTTGTACATCTAATACTATTTATTCCCGCATTTACAAAAGGTGCATCTGTGATTTCAATAAATATACTATCCTGAACTGGTAAGCAATTTCCATTCGATGTAGATTCTAAGTAAATCCAAACAAAACCAGCTAGAGTGTCTGCTGAACTTGGTAAATAAGTTGCCGTTAACGAACTTGTATTGGGTTGGAAAATTCCAGTACCTGAACTGATCCATTTACCAGTAGTTGAAGAGCCTGTTACAGTTCCATTTAAAGATACAGTACTATTATTCCCACAAACTATCAATGAGTCAGGACCTGCATTAACAACTGCTGCTTCAGTAAACACAACATTCATTGTGTCTGAACTTGCTATACAAGCACCATTATTCGAAGATGTTAAAATGAATTCTAAAGTTCCAAGTGTCAAATCTGCAGTACTTGGAACATATTCTGCATTTAATGTCGTTGAAGTGGGAACAAAAACTCCTGTTCCATTCGTAGTCCAAATTCCCTGATTTGCTCCACCAGTTACATTTCCGACCAATTGAATTGTTGCATTGTTTTTACAAACAGATTGATCAATATTCGCATTTACTATTGGAGCTGTAGTTACCGTTAAGAACAATGTGTCTTTAAAAGCTGGACAAGATCCAGTAATAGATAAAATCAAACGGATTGGACTAACTAAGGTATCTAGAGGACTTGGAATATAAGTATTTGGGACACTGTTTACTCCATTTTGGAAACTACCATAACCATTACTTGACCAAGAACCTGCGATTGCACCTCCACCAACAACACCATTTAATGGGAATGTTACATTTGCACAAACTGAATCATCGATTCCTGCATTTGAAAATGCACTAGCTGAGTAATCTGTTATATATCGATAATTTGCACCCGCATTTGTTCCACCACTAATGAGTGCCATTGTAAAAATGTCCGTATTATTTTCAATTATATTAGAACTTCCAACTGGAATATCAGTTGTAGAAAAGAATACACGTGCAGATGAATAAACACCACTTGTTCCTGGTACAACCGAAAACGCAGCTGGAGTAACAATACTTGAGGATCCATTCACTAAAAAGTTTCCTTCAAATCCTGTTCTTGTAATCAGTAAAATCCCTAGTGAGTCTGTTGAATTTCTAGTGAAAAAAGACTCGTTGTTTCCCTTACAGTTGATACTTGGAACTTGAGAACCGCTTAATTCACAATCAAAGCCGGAAACATGATAAACATAGATTGGTTTTGTTGAAGAAATATAGGTTTGAGCACTAGTGATGGGAAGTTCATAGGTTTCACCAGTATTAATTAACGTAGAAATTGTTGAACCTGAAGTTATTGTTAAAGCTGATGAATTTTGAGTTGCTAAAATATATACGCGATCACTTGTTCCTGTTCCTTTGTGAATGATATGGTCATTTCCTAAAGCATTTGTTGGAGTTATTTGATCCCCGATTGCGTCTGTACAAGCACCATTTTGTAATGCTCCATCAAAAACAGTCAGTGCAATTGGTTTGTTTGATGAAACAATTGATCCAGCTAAGGAAGTTGTTGCTAAATTAAAAGAATCTCGCGCACTATATGTTTGTCCTGCGTTTAAACTTACTGTATATGAAACATTTTTTATATGCCCAATTACAGAAGCACGAGGTGTAATTAAAACAGTAGTTCCATTTTCTGTTGCTACAATTTCAATTCCACTGTAAGATGCTGGAGTTGTTGTTGCATTGTTCCAAAACTTATGGAAAGGAGTATAGAAATTTGTTCCTAAGCCCTTTTTTCCAATTAGCATGAAATCTTCTTTATTTGTTGTCGCTTCTACAGAATAAGCAACAGAAATTAATTGATTTGAAGTTACTTTCAGTCCATTATTTGAAACAAGATTTGCTGCTGGACTTTCAATTTGAGATAAAAATGAAGTTAAATCAATATTTTGAGTTGTATTTGCCGGAACAGTTGTAACAATTGGAATAAATAATCCATTTGCAGGAATTGAAACCGTTACTGTTGAAGCTTGGTCATAAGTGTTTACAGTAAGAAAAATAGGCGATTCTCCAACTGCAGCAGATATATTTGGTGCAGCAAACCAAAAAACAGAGTCCCGCTGTGAATATCCAGTTGTTAAAATGAATCCAAAAAACAATATTAAAACACTCTTTTGAAATGTTATCATGCAGTATATAGATTAGTATATATTAAAGTTGGCCAAATATACACTAAATCGCTCAATAAACTAGAGCTATTTACACATAAAAAATTACAAACTAGAGGGGTAAATCCGATGCTAAATCGATTTATCATGGTAAACAGCTATGCTACTATTTCTTGAAAAGTGACTTAAAAAACATCCCAATTTGTTTTCGGAATAGAAACATTAAGATCATATATGGGATAATCAAAAGGTATAAAATCCCATAATTAATATTTGTTCCAAAGCTTTGTTCATCAAGCGCATTTTCAGATCCTTGTTCTGTCAATAATTTACATTGTGAACATCCTTGACCGAAATCTATTGAAACAATTAGAACAAAAAGAAAAAATAAAACCAATTTTTTATTCATATCGTATATATTACTTTACAAAAGTAAACATTAAGTAATTATGCTCATTCATAATTGCAAATAATAGTATATTTATGATTCAAATTTTTAGACAATGAAAACATACTACGATCCAGAAGATTTAAAAAAATTCGGTAAAATCAGCGAATTTGAACCCAAATTAGCAAAGTCTTTTTTCAATTATTATGGTGAAGTTTTTCAGGAAGGTGCTTTAACTGCTCGTGAAAAATCTTTAATCGCTCTTGCAGTTGCACATGCAGTTCAATGTCCTTATTGCATTGATGCATACACGGTTGATACCATGGAAAAAGGTTGCGACGAAGCACAATTAATGGAAGCTGTTCATGTTGCTGCTGCAATAAAAGGTGGTGCAGCTTTGGTTCATGGAGTTCAAATGATGAACAAGTACAAAGAACTTTCGATGTAATTTATGAGTAATGTAGAAGTGAAAGCTCACAAGTCTTTAAAGGCTGTTGGGCACGATTTGGCTGAAACTGAAAAGCAATTAGCGCTTTTAAATGCCGTTGGTTTAGAAACATTTCAATCGAAACTAAAGCAAACAAATCTTTTTCCTTTAACAGTTAATAATTTGGAAATTTTTCAAATTAACATGGGGAAAATGTGTAATCAAGTGTGTAAACACTGTCACGTGGATGCTGGTCCCGATCGCAAAGAAATCATGACAAAAGAAACGATGCAATTGTGTTTAGATGCTTTGGATAAAACTGAATGTCATACTGTTGACTTAACGGGTGGCGCTCCAGAAATGAATCCAGATTTTCGTTGGTTTGTGGAACAATTGTCTGCAAAGGGGAAAAAAATTATCGTTCGCTGTAATTTAACCATCGTTGTAGCCAATAAAAAATACTACGATTTACCTGAATTCTTCAAAAAACACAATGTGGAAGTGGTTTCGTCTTTGCCTTACTTTTCTGCAGCTAAAACAGACGCACAAAGAGGTGAAGGTGTATTTGAACAAAGTATTCGTGCATTGAAAATGTTGAACGAGGTCGGTTATGGTCAAGAAGGAACGAACCTTAATTTACATTTAGTTTACAATCCTTCAGGTGCATTTTTGCCCCCAGATCAAGCAGAACTAAAAAACCAGTTTGCGAAAAAACTTTCAGATGGTTGGGGAATTGTTTTCAATGATTTATTCGCAATTACTAATTTACCTGTAAGTCGCTACCTTCAATATTTAGTTGCTTCAGGGAATTATGAAAGTTACATGGAGAAATTAGTGAATGCATACAATCCAGTTGCAGCATCAAATGTAATGTGTCGAAATACACTTTCTGTTGGATGGGATGGCTTTTTATACGATTGTGATTTCAATCAAATGCTAGACTTAAAAGTAGCAACGAAACAAAACGCTCAACATTTGAAGGAATTTGATCTTGATGCTTTGAATTCTAGAAATGTTATTGTAAGTCAACATTGTTATGGTTGTACAGCTGGTGCTGGATCTTCATGCGGTGGAACTGTTGCTTAATTCATGTCACGAAAAATAATCATCTTCCAAAAAAATAGATTACCCGGACAGGTAAAAACGCGTTTGGCGAAAACTATTGGTGATGAAAAAGCACTTGAAATCTATGATTTTATGGTGAAAAATATACACGCTTGTATTGAACCACTTGGCTTTGATACAAGCGTTTACTTTTCTCATTTTGATGAAAAAAATGTGTTGTGGGACTATGCAAGTACTTCTATTCAAACACAAGATCCAGATCTTGGAATCCGGATGTATGATGCAATCAAATATGAACTTGAAAAAGGATATACAAAAGTTATTTTGATTGGAACTGATTTTCTTGATTTCCAAAAAGAACTGATTGAAGATGCATTCAATCAATTAGATCAAAACGACTATGTTTTTGGTCCAACTTATGACGGTGGATACTATTTAGTTGGCTGTAAAAAAGTGCATTCAGAAGTTTTTCTAGATAAAATTTGGTCTACGGAAACAGTTTTAATTGAGGCGATTGATGAACTCGAGAAACTTAAATTAACGGTTGGTTTCACTGAAAAAATAAATGACATCGATACTGAGGAAGATTTGGGGAAATGGAGGAGTTTTTTCCTGCAAAATTAAGTTCTAGTTTTTTTGCAATTTGGTAGTTTTGCAATTAGGTAGAATTACCTACGATTAGGTAATTAGGCCTCTACCCCAAATTGCCAAATTGACTCGCAGAAACACAGTAATTATTAGTCTTTCAAATCATCCGTAGCAATCTTCGCACTCAACAAACACAATGGAATTCCACCTCCAGGATGTACACTTCCACCAACAAAATAAAGTCCTTTTGTTTTTGAGAAATTTGGATGTCTAAAAAATGCTGCCATTCGATCATTCGAACTAGTTCCATAAAGTGAACCATATCTACTTTTCGTTCTACTTTCAATACGAAGTGGGTCGAGGTAATCTTCTTCTTCGATTAATTCTTCAATGGATTCACCCAACATACGACTCAACTTTTCAAGAATCAATTTTCGGATTCGAATTCGTTCAGTTTCCCAGTCTTGTCCTTGATCGTGAGGAACATTCACCATCACAAACCAATTGTCGCCATATTCTGGAGCATCTTCTTTACAAAATTCTAATTTGGAAGAAATATGTACATAAACTGTTGGGTCATCTGAAATTGTTTTCCTTGAAAAAATATGCTCAAATTCCGTTTCGTAATCGTCTGAATAAAACAAATTATGCAAATCCAAGTTGTCAAATTTCTTCTTTATTCCCCAATAAAAAATCATTGCAGAAGAGCTTGGTTCTTGACTTAAGGCTTTTTTAGGTTTTTTTTCTGTTGGAAGTAATTCAGAATAGGCACTTTTCACATCCGAGTTACAAAAAACAACATCTGCTTGAATTTGTGTATCGTTCACTTGAATCCCTTGAAGAGTTTTATTTTCGACAAGGATTCCTTGAACTTCAGCATTTGTATGAAATCGGACTCCTTGTTCTTGTGCTAATTGAATTAAACTCATTGGAATTGCATGCATTCCTTTAATTGGGAAATATGTTCCAAGAGTCATTTCTAAATGCGGAATCATTGTTAAAATCCCAGGAGCTTTGTAGGGATTTGATCCATTATATGTTGCATATCGATTGAAAATCTGCACCAATTTAGGATGTGTAAACGCCTTTTCATTTACTTTGTTCATCGATTGAAAAAGATGTAATCTTGGAATTGAAATTACTGCTTTTAAGACATAAAAATGAAGGAAGTTTTTAAGTCGATGGAGACTGTTTTTCAGAAAAACACGTTCCGTTTTATTGTAAATAAATTCTCTTTTATCGAGATAGTCAACCAATTGTTGTGGATCTGTATTCAACTTTTCTCTTACCTCATCTTGAAGTTTCTTTTTATCAGCGTAAAAACGTAAAAAAGTTCCATCTTCAAAAAAATAGTGCGCACAAGTAGGAATTTGTTGATAGTTGAAATAATCTGTTGGATTTTTCTCGTATAATTCAAACAATTCTGTGACCAAATTTGGAAGTGTAAACAAGGATGGACCAGCATCAAAAGCGTATTTCCCTAATTGTATACGCGTTAATTTTCCGCCCAAGTAGCTGTTTTTTTCATATACATCTACTTCGTAACCCAATTTTCTTAAACGCAAAGCACTAGCTATTCCCGCAATTCCTGAACCAACGACTACTGCTTTTTTATTCTCTTTCACCTTTCTATAAAACTTAATTTCAAAAATTGTTCATTCCTTGAATGGTTTTAAGAGATAAATAGGATTACATTTTCCCCAATTCCGTTTTTAAATAATCAATGATTTTAATTTCAATTGGATCCACATTTCTGATTTGAGACCATTCAAAAGAAACCCAATCAACTAAATTAATCAGGTAAATACTTTTCTCAATTCGAGTTGATCCTTTTGCAGTGGCAACTACAACAG
>JBKDZA010000200.1:0-11044 GCA_046308455.1 Fluviicola sp. | reverse complement strand
TAAAATCCTTTTGGTATTTTAATGCTTTGGTATTCGGCAAAACAATATTAATTGACTTGTTGAAATCCTTTAGTAAAACTTTAAAATCATCTCTTCTATTAATAGGTTCAATAAATCGAACTGCTGAATCTATGAAATTATTTTAGGTTCAGAAGGTTACACAACGCAAGCTGCTTGTGAAAATGGAATCGAATCAGTTAAGAAAAATTCTGCTGATGATGATCGTTTTGAATCGAAAGAAAGTGCAAATGGTAAATTTATGTTCAATTTGAAAGCTGGAAACGGTCAAATTGTTGGAACAAGCCAAATGTATGAAAGCGAAGCAGGTAGAGATAACGGAATTGCTTCTGTTCAAAAAAATGCAGCAGACGCTGAAGTGAAATACGAATTAGATTAATTCAATTTAAAAAGGTGACTTCGACTCCGCTCAGTCACCTTTTTTATTTCTCAGTCACTTTTTATTTATATCTTAATCGTTTACGATCAACTTAAATCCTTTTCCGTGAATGTTCAAAATCTCAATGCGCTCGTCTTCTTTCAAGTGCTTACGCAATTTTGCAATGTACACATCCATTGAACGACCATTGAAGTAGTTGTCGTCGCCCCAAATCGCACGAAGAGCAGCATTTCTATCTAAGATTCCGTTTTTGTTCTTAATCAATAAATGCAACAATTGTCCTTCCTTCGTTGTCAATTTCTTCTCCTCTGCTCCACCAATTAAGTGACGGTTCACAGAATCGTACTTGAAATTTCCAACTTCTAATTGCTCGTCTTCTTCGTTTTCATTCATTCCAGAACGACGCATAATTGCAGTGATTCGAGCCAATAACTCTTCCATTTTAAATGGTTTCGTTAAATAATCATCCGCTCCGGCTGCAAATCCTTCTAATTTATCTTCCGTCAATGATTTTGCTGTTAAAAACAAAATTGGAATATTCGGATCCGTTGCACGTACTTCTTTCGCTAATGTAAATCCATCCATTTCTGGCATCATCACATCGAAAATGCAAAAATCAAATTGATCGGAAGTGAATTTTTCAAAAGCAAATTTACCATTACGTGCTAAATCCACTTTAAATCCTTTCGACTTCAAAAATGTTTGCAACAACATCCCTAAATTCTCATCGTCTTCTGCTAATAATATTTTCTTTACCTTGTTCATATGCTTTATTAATTTAGTGATTTATAATGTGTTTTTTATTATTACTGTAAATGTTGAACCTATACCATATTGACTTTTTACGTTCAATGTCCAACCAAATCGTTCAGCTATGACTTTCACATAACTCAATCCCAATCCAAATCCTTTCACATTGTGTAAATTCCCCATCGGAACGCGATACAATTTATCAAATATCTTCGAGATATGCTCTCTTTTAATTCCAATTCCTTTATCCGAAACTGAAAACTCTGCTCGATTTCCGATTTTCTCTAAGTGAACCGAAATGTCTATTTCATTTTTACTGTATTTAATTGCATTGTCCACTAAATTGTTCACCAAATTCGTTGTGTGCATCTTGTCTGCATAAACATAAACTGGTGTTTCTGGTAAATGTAAACGCAATTCGCCATTCAAACCTGCAATTCTGAAACTTGCCGTTTTAACAACATCTTGAATGATTTCTTTTAAATCTATTTTTTCGTTTTTGACTTTGATTTCACCTTTATCCAAACTTGCACTTTGAAGAATCGCTTCTACTAAATTACTTAAGCGTTGGTTTTCATCGGCAATCATTTTCACGAAAGGAGCAGCAGTTTCACTTTTTTCACCCATCATGTCATCATCATTCAAAGCCTCACACGCCAATGAAATTGTAGAAATTGGAGTTTTGAATTCGTGTGTCATATTCGAAATGAAATCGTTCTTTATTTCGGATAATTTTTCTTGACCTAAAATCGTGCGTAACAAGAAAATAATCGCAAAGAAAATCAAAACCATCAACGTTATACTGACATACAACAAAGATCCCATGCTTCGAAGTACATACAAATCTGACTTGGGAAAATCGATGTGCATAAACAATCTGTCTTCTAAGATTTTGTTTGGAAAGAGATTCACAATTTCCGTTTTAGACGTATCAATAGACATGTTGTAATGTGCTAACGATTTATCAAAACGTACTTTTTCATTGTTTTCTTCCGTGATTACAAACTGAAAATCAACAGGAAGTTTATCGTCTTCCAATTCATGTCGAATCAACGAATCCAATAATTTTAAATCAATTCTTCTTTTTGGTTCGATGTAGACATTGTCGCGATACGTTTGAACCATCAAATCGTTGATATACTGTGCTTTTTTAATCAATTTATGCATGACGCGTTGGTCCAAATGATAAGCTGCTTTCACAGAATCTTTGCTCATCACTTGTTGCTTTCCTTTTTCGAATAATTGACGAATTTGTCGTACATCACGCGCTAAAACATCTTGCTTGGAAGTCATTCCAGTAATTGAATCGTAAGCAATACCAGTTACAACCAAGTATTTACGCAATTCTCCATTCTCTAAAATCGTCGTATCTCGAATAGAAATGGATTCCTTTACTTCAAATAAATTCTTGAATTCTTCTTTTAGTACGTCTTTGTATTGATTGGATACATCACGATTCATAATTTCAGAAAAGCGGTGAACATCCTCTAAACGTTCATGCTTCAACGCAATACGTTCGAGAGCTGTTTTCAATTTTGCACGATAGTCGTCCGATTTGCGATCATACAACTGCAGAACTTGAAAAATTTGAATGGTGAACAAAGAAAGCATGGCAATCCATACGGCAGTTAGCACGTATTTACGGCGAATCTTCATTGCTATGTTCATAGTTCTCATATCTCGAAAGACGAATGTAAGCTAAAAAGCCCGAGTGAGGTGTGGTGTTAACTTTTTTTTACAAATAGATATTATTAATAAGACATAATAGTTTTTTCTATTTACTTTTTGGCATTGCCCCAAAAAGTAACAAAAAAGTCTAGGCCTGTATAAAAAAGTTTTGAAAAACTACATTTAGTTCCACTGACAAAACCGAAACTCCTAACTTTGTTACCGTATCGTTTTTCAAACTCTACGACAAAGTGTCGTCAAACAGCAGTTTTGTCCTCGTTCCACTTCATTTGTTTTTCTAAAGCTTTTTTCTAAGGGCCTATTTAGTCCATCAAAAGAATTTTGATTCACTATTTAAAATAGATTAAAAATCAATTTTTTTCAGTTTTAAATAGTTTATCCCAAATGGAGGTATAAAAACCAAAATTACAACTTGGAAATTGATGATGATTATAATGAAACTCAGAAGTACAAACACTTGTTTTTTCTAGAAACCTCAATACATTTTTAGGTAAAATTGAATGGTTTAAATGACCTATTGTTCCCCAAATTGAATTGATTGCTAAATAAATCGAAATACTTGTTGCTGAAAAAGGAATTATAAAGATTACTGCTAAAATCATTAATCCAAAGCCAATTGATTCTACTGGGCTTAGAACAAATAAACTCAATGAATTTGTAGATTCATGAATATGATGTCTTGCATGAATTTGTTTTAAAAATGGAATAATATGAACAAAACGATGAAATAAATACATTAAAATATCCATTGAACAAATTAAGATAATCACTTCAACTAAAAGTTCAAAATTGGTCTTTGATAATTCAATTTTTATTATTCCAAACTTCCATAAATAAACACCTAAAACAAAAACAATAGTGTTCGATACCACTGTTATTAAACTTAACTGAATATCTTCTTTGGTTATCTCTTGCTTTTCACCAAAGACTTTAGTTTTAGGTAAAAAACTCAATACTTTATAAAGTATTATTGAAGCAAAAAAAATGGTTAAATTAATTATTAATCCAAGTTTAAGAACTTGAATAAATGATGCTGATTTTAAATCTAATAAAATAGTTGTCATTTTAATTCTTCAATTCTTTTTTCCAGTAAAGTCAAATATTCATTTTTTAATTCATCACTCAAAAAAGAGTTTTCAATCCACAAAACTAGCTTTTCTCTTTTCTTGTGAAATAATTCGAATGAATAATGAATTTGTTTTGGTGAAAGTAGCAAGTTTTCAGCTAGTTTCTCAAAGTCGATTTTTGAGAATTTATTTCTTTTTCCATTCAAACTTAAAGACAGTTGCTCTGTTTCATCTTTTAAAACAAGGTGTGTGCTTAACAAATCATAAGCTGGACTTAAACAAAAAATAGCATCACTTTTCTCATACATAGAGAAATTTTTTAAATGCATATCTGAATTTCCGATGACGTAACTAAATACAACTAATTGAAAAAAACTCAAAACATCTAATCCAGACTGAGAAGAATATTTCCGAATAACTTTACCAGTTTTTTCATAACTTCCTCTATATTTTTGTTCCGTTAAACTTTCTGAAAGTTGACATAAATCTTCCGTTGCAATTTTCTTGTTTTTATTTCTGTCAAATCGCTTCGTTAGATAAGCTAAATTTCCACTTCCCAAGCGAATTAAGGTATGTTTTGCTACTTCTATATTTAATTCATTTGCGAGATGCATTGAAAGATCTTCATTTTCTGGAAGAGAAACAAAGGATTTGCTTTGCGGCTTTATTATAAACTGACTTTTCTCATCAACAACTGTAAAGCGAATTGATTCCTTTGATTTTTCAATATTCAAACTTAATTTAGGTTGAACTCCTGTTAATGCACCTTTTGCTCGAATAATTTCAAGTGCTTTTTCGTTCAATCTATCTTCATCTAAATCAATTAAAGGCACTTTATTTGTTCCAAAAAAAGATTTACAACACTTTGGATGATAATCAACATCCATTTCACCCAATGGTTTATAGCAAATTAGACAGTTCATTCGTTTCATCTTTAATTATTGAAATATCGCCAATACAATCTTTACACAAAGTCAAAAGTAAGGACATACGATCTCTTGAGTCCAGTTTCCAATTTTCTATTGCTAACTGAAGAAACCAGCCTTCTGGAATTAAACCATCAAAAAAAGGTAGTATCGTTTTATCACTATAAACTTCATTTCGTAGTGGCAATGTTCTACTTACTTCGCCGTATTTAGGGTAAATTAAATAAGTTTCATTGTACTGAAAATGAAAACCATTTTCGTCTTCCCAAATTCTACCTATTTCTGATTCCTTTTTTAAAACGATTCCTTTTTTCATTACTCAAATTATTGAAGTTCAATTTCCATTATTTCCTCATTGTTTAATATTTCTGTCAATTCTATTTCTGGTTTTTCATTGTATGAAATTGCATGTTTATTTGGAAGAAAGCGCCATGATACAATTTCTCCATTACTTTTTATCTCTTCAATAAGAATTCCGTACTTAATCAGCTTGTTTTTAAGAGATAACTTTACTCCTTTATTTAAATAGTTTGAATATATAAAATAGGGATCTAATCGTTGTTTTGAAGGTGACAATACAAATCCAAATAAATCTAATACTATTTGAACTTTATCTAATTGAACACTCATTTTACCCTGTTCTAAATCACGAATGAAACGTAAACCCACTCCAGCTTTTAATGCTAATTCTTCTTGAGTTAATTTCGCTTGCTTTCGTTGATATTTAATAAATGAAGCTATTGAATTCATATTTCCTATACCTTAACGGGTATAAATATAATATAAATTTATTAAAATAATCCTGAACGGGTATATTTTAATTTAAAATAGACTTTTTAATCCCGAACAGGTATATTTTTAACTTATAAAAGCGTGTTTACTACTTGCTCAACTGAAATATAACGAATACAATCACATTCTTGACCAGCTGCGCAAGTTGGACAAGCTGGATCTTTCACTAAAGCAATCGACTTAGTTCCTAAAGCCTGCCAACGTCCGGGATGAATTGGTCTTCGTGGAGAAAATAATCCAATAGCGATGATACCTAAAAATCCACCAATGTGCAATGGACCTGTAGAACAAGCTACAATTCCCTCTGCTCCTTGAATTAATTTCACCAATTGTTCAATGGATAACAAGCCTGTAGAATCAATGATTTTGTCATTTTTAGGTAAATCTGAACGAAACAATTGACCTTCTTTTTCTGTTCCTGTAAAAACAACGGAAAAACCCTTTTCAACTAGGCGTTGTGACAGTTCTATATAGTTTTCCATCGGCCATTCTCGCGCACTTCCTTGTGATTTTGGATGCAAGCAAATGTACTTTCCTTCGATGTGTAACTCTTGAGGTAAGTCAATACTTGGAGCACTGAAATACGAAGTATATTGATTCAAATCCTCTAAACTTGGAACTGGAAATGACTTTAAAAATTGAACTAATTCAAAATTCAATTGCGCTTCGTGGAGTTCTGATTTTTTTCGGGTGAAATTTGGTCGAATGTTACAGGTAAACAAGTGAAAAAGTCGGTGAGAGGTCCCTACTCGATTCTTTATTTTCGCTTGCTTCGCGAGTTTTGCAAGTTCCTTTTTAGGAAAAACATGTACAAATGTATCGAAGCTTTTCAAACTGTTAATTTGTTCGTCTTCTGAAAGTTGAGAAAGTTCGTCCCAAACGATTACTTCGTCCACTGCTGTGTACATGCGAACCAATGGCGCGGTATAAGATCGACACAAAAAAGCAATATGAACTTCAGGAAAATTTTCCTTAATCCAAGCTGTTATTGGAAGTGTCAACAAAACATCTCCGATAGAATCCGTTCTACTTATGATAATTTTTGAGGGAACAACTTTCTGCATTTCAAACGAATTTACTGATTTTTCCCTTTATTTAGACGAAGCAATTCTTTGTACTTCAACACATTCGATTGAGCGCTGATTTGAGCTATTTTAAAACCCATCCAACCATCAAGAAAACCTAATTTGAAGAAATACATGCCAACAAATCGTCCTAAAGCACTCAAATAGGGTTTTAAAAATGAAACTTTCTTACCTGCAGCATGGAATTTTTGTGCTGTTAACACGGAATATTTATCTGCTCGTGCTCTGTGATCTGAATACGAATAGTAGGAATAATGTTCAACAATTCCTTGAAAAACTTTCTTTTCAGATTCGGGTGAAATCAATACTTCGTGTACATATTCTCCGCTCCAATAAGAACCTTCTTTTGGAAATAAACGCGGTTTGATATCAGGAAACCAACCCGAATGTTTGATCCATTTTCCACAGTAATTGGTCATGCGATTGACATGATACGTTCCTGTAAAACTTGTTGATTTTTCAGCTTTTATTTCTTCAATTAATGCTGGAGAAAGAGCTTCATCAGCATCCAATGAAAGAATGTATTCACAAGAAGTTAAACTGTTTAAATGATTTTTTGAAGCCGAATAACCTTCCCAATTTCTTTGAACCACTTGTGCTCCAAGACTTGCGGCAATTTCTAAAGTCTGATCTGTTGAAAAGGCGTCTAATACAATGATTTCATCTGCAATTTGTTGAACAGATTTCAAACAACGAGCAATGTTTCGCTCTTCGTTTAGTGTAATGACAACAACAGAGAGTGTTTTCACCTTATTTTACGCGGATTCGTTGTCCTGGCTGAATTCGATTTGCTTTCACACCTGGATTCAAACGTTGCAATTGTGCAACTGTTAAACCATATTTTCCAGCGATTTTACCATACGTGTCTCCACTTCGAACGGTGTAGTATTTCTTTTGAACTTTAGCAGTCGGTGGTGTTGGATCATCTTTAACTACAGGAGTTTCAATTGTAGAAGAATCAGCAGGAACATCATTTGAAATATCAACTTGACGATCTGGAACATTTGGTCCTTCAACTGTTGTAGTCTGTTTTTGTTGAATTTTCAATAAAGCTCCAAGATTTACAACTGTACTTGGAAGATTATTCCATTTTACAATATCATCAACTGTTACAGAATACATTGCAGCAATTTTACCCAAATTCTCGCCCTTCTTCACTTTGTGGTATACATACGTATAATTTACAACAGGAACTTCAACTGGTGGTTTTGTGCCATTATTTGCATTGGAACCATTGTTAGTTCCATTTCCACCCGAAGAGATAATAGTTGTATTTACAGGGTTTGTTGGATTTATATTAATTGGAACATTGCCCCCTTGACCATAAATCTGAACTTCTAATTGATACAATGAATCTTCCAAACTCACTAATAAACCAATCTTTTCCAATGGACCTGTAATACATTGTCTTGGTTCAGTTTTTGGAATATATGCCGTTTTGTAAACTGGATTTAATGACTGAATGTCATCCACAGACCAAGAAATTAGTTTCTCGACCGTTAGCATATGGATTCCACGTTTCAAACACATAGTGTCTAATTTGTAATAATGGATTTTTGCATCCGCAGCAGTAATATTGTGTTCCGCATGATAGGTCAACAAATACGAAGCAGCAATAAAATTTGGAACGTAACCTTGAGTTTCACTTGGTAAAAACGGACGTACTTCCCAATAAGTTCTTTTTCCACCTGAACGTTTAATTGCTTTGTTTACGTTACCTGGACCTGCGTTGTATGCTGCCAAAGCCAAGTTCCAATCTCCGTAGATATCGTATAATTTTTTCAAATAACGACAAGCTGCATCCGTTGCTTTTGCAGGATCCATTCGCTCATCGATGTAAGAATTTTCAGTTAAACCATATTGTTTTCCAGTTCCGTACATAAATTGCCACAAACCTAAGGCACCTGCACGAGATTTTACTTGTGGACGTAAACCACTTTCAATTACAGAAAGGTATTTTAATTCAAGTGGTAAACCGTATTCAGCTAATTTTTCTTCGTATAAATCGAAGTACAATTTCGAACGCCCTAAAACAACTTTCGCAAAATTTCTACGATTTGCAGCAAAAAACTTAATCATTGAAAGTGAAGTAGCATTGCAATCGTAATGAAAAGTTGAAAGCTCATTCATTTTTGCTAAACGTTCACAGTAAACCTCATCAGAAAAAACAGGTGCTGTCTCAGCATCATAATTTAATGCATCAATGATGGAATCTGTTCTACCGTCTTTTGTAAAATCATCGTAATAAAGCGAAAGACTTTGATCCAACATGCGAATAAAAGCTTGCCCAGAAAGCGTATCTTTTACAGGAGGCGTTTTTCTTTGTGCCCAAGTGTTGGTCGTGAAAAGTAAACTGACAACAGTAAGAAACAAAAAAACGCGGTTCATCATATTGTGTTTTAAGACGTTATGGCAAGTTCTTTACCAAAACTAAATAATAATTCTTCTTGGAAATCATCCGCCATCAGCTGAAGACCCATTGGTAAACCATTCGAATGTAAACCTGCAGGAACCGAAATTGCTGGGTTCCCTGTTAAATTTGCATGAACAGTAAAAATATCTTGCAAGTACATTTGAATTGGATCAGTTAAAGAACCACTTTCAAATGCAGTTGATGGAGTCGTTGGTAAAATCAACAAATCGAAATTCGCAAAAATCTCTTTTGTTTTATCTTTTAACAAGCGACGAACTTTCATTCCTTTTGTATAATATGCATCGTAGTAACCATGAGAAAGAACAAACGTTCCAGCCATAATTCTACGTTTCACTTCTTTTCCAAAGCCTTCAGTTCGCGATAAAACATATGTTTCTTCAACTCCTTTTGCTTCTTGAGAACGGTATCCAAAATGAACCCCATCAAAACGCGAAAGATTGGACGAAGCTTCAGCAGTTGTTAAAACGTAATACGTAGGAACCAAATACTCCAAATAGGGAAATGAAACAGCTTCAACAGTATGACCTTCAGAAAGCAATTTTTCAATTGTTTGGTTCATCATGTCACGCACATCTTGATCCACACTTTCATTTTCAAGAGCTTCTTTCAAATAAGCGATTTTCTTAGTTGATGTAGCTGGAATTGTTGCAGAAAAATTAACTGGACGTGAAGTTGACGTGCTGTCATTTTCATCTTTTCCAGCCATTACTTCTAGTAACAATGCGGCATCTTCAATTGAATTTGTGAAAGGACCAATTTGATCAAACGAGGAAGCATAAGCAATTAAACCGTAGCGTGAAACACGACCATAAGTTGGTTTAAATCCAAAAGTTCCTGTAAACGAAGCTGGTTGACGAATCGAACCACCCGTATCAGAACCCAATGCAGCAGTACACAAACCAGCGGCTACAGCAGTTGCTGAACCACCAGAAGAACCTCCTGAAGTATGTGTTGTTCTTAAAGGATTTTGAACTTTTCCGTAGAAAGAAGTTTCATTCGAACTTCCCATTGCAAATTCGTCGCAATTCAATCGACCAATAAACAATGCGTCTTCTTTTTCTAAGCGTTCAACTACAGTTGCAGAATAAAGTGATTCAAAACCACCTAAAATCTTTGAAGAGGCAGAAACTTTGTGCTTGGCATAACAAATATTGTCTTTCAAGCCAATCACCATTCCCGCTAATTTTCCAGCAGTTCCGTTTGCGATTTTAGCATCAATCTCTTTTGCTTTTGAACGTACATCTTCTTCAAACACTTCAATAAAAGCATTTAATGATTTTGTTTGTTCAATTTTAGCTAAATAAAAATCGACGATTTCAACAAGCGACTTTCCTTCGGAAAGTGCATTTTTTACTTCCGCAAACGTTTTGTACATAATGGATTAGGAAATTATTTCTTTTCTTCTGTCGTTGAAGTTGGCGTTGTACTTTCTTCACCTTTACTTGCATCCTTGAATTCTCTGACACCTTTTCCAAGACCTTTCATTAATTCAGGAATTTTCTTACCACCAAATAAAAGTAATACTACAGCTAAAATCAAAATTATTTCCGTTGTACCTAATCTCATAATAATTTATTTTCTGCAAAATTAAGGAAAACAAGTGAAAAAGTCAGGAAAAAGGTGTTAAAGTTTTGTAAGTGGGGATTTTTAGCATTTATTAATTAATGACATTCGTCAAAAATCGAGATATTAACTATTCAAAAAGAAGAATTATTCTTCATCATAAAAACTTATTGAATATTCTCATATATACCACCTTTTTGTCATTGCCACAAAAAGGTGGTGCCAAAAATACCGATAGCAATCGGTACTAGGCCTGTACTCCGTTTTCTTGTAAATTACGCGACATTTCACTGAAAAAAGTGAAACTCCTAACTTTGTTACCGAGGACGATTTTGACTTTT
>JBKDZA010000199.1:0-10237 GCA_046308455.1 Fluviicola sp. | reverse complement strand
GTATAGAATTTCAGTAGTTTAATCTTGTTAAATACTTGGAATCTCAAATTCAATATAATTTCAAATTGTTTTATATCTTTGATAAAAAAATGAATGAAACAGCTACTACTCATATTTTTTACTTTTTTTTCGTTCCTTTTCTTTTCTCAAACTTTTCCAAAGAGAGAATTGAGAGCAGCGTGGGTTTCAACTGTTTGGAATGTGGATTATCCTTCTACATCAGGCTTAAGTGTAGCGACTCAAAAATCTCAATTCATTCAACAAATAACGGAATTACAACAAGCTGGAATCAATGTTGTTTATATTCAAGTTCGACCTTCGTGTGATGCATTTTACGCTTCTTCTCTTGAACCTTGGAGCCAATGGTTGACAGGAACTCCTCAAAATACAAGTCCTTCACCTTATTACGATCCCTTGATTTTTTATGTAGATGAATGCCACAAAAGAGGAATGGAATTACATGCTTGGGTTAATCCATATAGAGCTGCTTCCAGTATTTCCGGACAAAGTTTTTCTGCTTCACACGTTACAAATACACATCCAAGTTGGTGCGTGACTTATGGAACCAAGAAAATTTTAAATCCAGGTTTAACTGCTGTAAGAAATTATGTTACATCAGTTGTAATGGAAATTGTTCGCAATTACGATGTGGATGGAATTCATTTTGACGATTATTTTTATCCATATCCTGAAGCAAGTTTAACTTTCGATGATGCTGCAGCTTTTGCCTCTGAACCTAGAGGATTTACCAATCTTGACAATTGGAGGAGAGACAATGTTAATATTTTCATTAATCAAATTCACGATAGTATTAAAGCCGAAAAATCGTGGGTGAGATTTGGTGTGAGTCCTTTTGGAATTTGGAAAAGTGGCGTTCCAGCTGGAATTGTAGGTCTTTCATCCTACTTTGATATTTACTGCGATCCAATTGCTTGGTTACAACAAGGAAATGTTGATTATGTTCTCCCACAATTGTATTGGGTGATTGGTGGATCTCAAGATTTTACAGCACTTTCAAATTGGTGGGGAACTCAATGTCAAACATATAATCGTCATTGTTTTGCTGGAATGGCAACTTATCGCTTAGATCCAAGTCAAGGAAATTGGGCGAATACTGAAATTAGAAACCAAATCGATGTGGTTCGAAGTATCAATTCCAAAGTTCCTGGTTTTTCTTGTTTTAGTTCCAAATCAATTCTCAATAATTTAAAATCGATTCAAGATACTTTAGCAGTTAAAGATCAATATGTGAGTCTTTTACCAGCGATGACTTGGGATAATTCTATTCTTCCAAATACAGTTTCTGCTGTTTCTCATGTTGTAAATACAAATTCGGTAAAATTAACTTGGACACAAGCAAGCGCAGCATCTGATGGGGATTTAGCAAATTACTATGTGATTTATCGTTTTTTAAATGGACAAACAATTGATTTGACAAATCCTGTAAATATTGCAGGTAGAACGAATCAAGATACGATTGCTTTTGTAGATAATATCTCTTTAAATTCAGGCGATGCGGTAACATATGTAATCACGAGTGTTGATCGATACAGCAACGAAAGTGGACCTTACTATTACAATATTTGTTACGATTGTGACAATAATCCACCAAGTACAAGTATTTCAACAACGGGAACATGGAAAACAGCCAATTTTTCAGCAAGTTTTACCGATATCGATCCAATTGGTGGAACTGGAGTTGAAAAAGGATACTACAATGTAGAAAACTTCAATGGAACAAAATGGATTGCGAATGGACAAAGAGGATTTGCTGTAGATGACTTTGAAAGTACAACAATTGGAAGTCAATGGGTTGCACAAACTGGAACTTGGAACCAAGCATTCGGTGAAATCAACCAAAGTAATGAAGCTTTGTCGAATACAAACTTACACATGCCATTAAATCAAAGTTTGAGTAATCAATATGTCTATGATTTCTCAGCAAGTATTGGTGGAGCAGGAACGAATAGAAGGGCAGGAGTGCATATTTTTGCTACAGACCCGACTTTATCTGAACGAGGGAATTCCTTGTTGATTTGGTTCCGACTTGATGATGATAAAATTCAATTGTATCAAACAAATAGTAATTTATTGGGATCAATTTTAGTGGCGGAGGATTTTAATTTTACAGCTGACCAAACGTATGATTTTAGAATCATTTACGATCGAATAACAGGTAAATTGAAGTTGTTTATAGATGGAGATTTAATTACAACATATACTTTCTCTTCTCCTTATTCAACAGGTGATTATGTTTCGTTTAGATCTGGAAATGCGGCATTTACTATTCAAGAGTTTAAAGTTTTACGTTCACGAGCTAATTCTGTAAATGTTACTGTTGGTTCTTCTGTTGTAAACGAATTGATTTTTCAAAACCCAAATCCAAGTACGCCTTCAGGTCGTATTCATTCATTTTGTAGTGATTCATCTGCAAATATGAGTACACTAATTGAAGAATTGGTAAATGTGGATTATACTATTCCTCAACTTGGTTTACAATTCGATGATAGTTTATCTTCTGATATTGATTCAATTTACACCTCCATCTTAAGTGCGAATTGGGATGTTGCAAGTGATTCAAACTCTGCAATTTCGAACTATGAAATAAGTTTTGGAACAAGTTCAGGAGCAACAGACATTCAAAATTGGACAAGTACTACGAATTTAAATTTTGAAACACTTCCACTCACATTAATTGAAAATCAACAGTATTTTGCGAATCTTCGAGCTATTAACGGAGCGGGACTAGTTTCTGATTTCATATCGAGTGATGGAGTTGTTTACTTAGTATTAGACTCAATTCCAACGGATACAACAACTAGCGTTGAATCAAATGAAATCAATAAAACGTTTTTCATGTGTTTCCCAAATCCTACTGTAGATGAACTACAATTGATTGTTTCGGAATCATTTAATGGTGAGTTGGTTCTGTTAACTAATTCTGGAGAACAAGTCTACAGTGAAAAAGTAAATTTATCGAAGGGGGAAATGCATAAAATATCAATGAAATATTTACCTTCAGGAAACTATTTTATACAATTACAAGATAAAAATAGAAAGACAACTTTATCAATAATTAAAAACTAAAACGTAAGTACTATGAAATATTTATGGATTGTATTTGGAATCATTTGCTTTATCTCAGCTTATATCATGTATTCATTGCGAAATGATTCTCATTTATCAGAACTAGGCGACTTCTTTTGGATTCCGCTTCCTCTTGGTGCACTTTTGATTTTATTTGCATTGAAAGCGAAACCAAAGAATGATAACAACGATAATTTATTGGACTAACAATATAGATTTCATTTAATTAGTTGTATCTACAATTTTGTAAATCAATGCTTTTGAAACAGCTTCAGTTGCTGAGTTTACTTGTAGTTTGATGTAAATGTTTTTTATGTGTGATCGCACCGTATCAATTGAAACAAAGGAATGATTTGCAATCTGTTTGTAAGACATTCCTTTTACCAATAATTCCAAAACTTCGTTTTCGCGTTTACTAAGTCCAAAATCATTTTTGACTTCTTTTTTACGAAAAGCATTTAAAACTTTTAACGCAATTCCAGGACTAATTGAAGCACCTCCGCTAATTGTATCTTGTATTGCGGAAACTAAATGTGTATCTATTGCATTTTTCAATAAATAACCATCTGCACCAGCTTGGATTGCTTTAAAGATTTTATCGTCGTCTTCAAAAACGGTCAGCATAACGATTGTTGTGGAAGGGAAGACTTCTTTAATTTGTTTCACAGCTTGAATTCCATTGATTTCAGGCATATCGATGTCCATTAAAACAATATCTGGAAAATATGTTTCAATTTCCTTCACCGCATTTAAACAATTGGGATGTGAAGAAACAACTTCAAAATTTGGTACTGAATTTAAAAGTGTCGTTAATGCCAAACGTAAATTGTTGTGGTCTTCAAAAAGTGTGATCCGTGTTTTCATAAACTGAGTGTTATTTGGATTGTTGTCCCTTTATTTTTAATACTAGACAAATGAAATTCTGCTCCGATTTTCTCGGCTCGTTTTTCGATGTTTTTTAATCCATTTCCGTGATTTTGAAATTGAGATTGATCAAAACCGATTCCATCATCTGAAAAAAGGAAAATATGTTTATTTCCTTCCTGAGTTAAAGTGATTTTCGCATGATTCGCTTTTGAATATTTTGCGCAATTATTAGTGATTTCTTTAAAAATCAAGTAAATATGATATTTTGTGGTTTGGTTTATTTGATGTGATACATTGAGTGTATTTACGTCGAAATAACATGAAATTCCAGCAGCTTCGAGTGTTGTCGTTGCATATCGTTTCATGCGTAATGATAATTCTTCAAAAGTATCAAATTTTGGATTAACGTTCCAAATGATGTCATTGATTGTTTCTGATATTTCTTTACTATAAGTTGTAATGTTTTGAATAAAAGGCAAATTCGGATGTGATGGTTCACTAGTTGCGTTTAACATACTTGCCATAATTTGAATACTCGAAACATTCGCACCCAATTCATCGTGTAAATCGCGTGAAAGTTGCATCCTTGTTTCCATCAATTGTTCTTTGTTTTTCAAACGAATGTAAAAGATGAAATAACTAATTCCACTTAAAAGAAGAATGATTAAAAGAATAAACCACCATTTAAAATAGAATGGTTGAGCAATAGTAAAATTAAAACTACTGATCTGACTAATTTTTCCAGTTGATAAATTATGGTTTCTAAGTTTCATTTCATAGGAACCAGAGGATAGATCAATTAAATCAAGTTGACCTGAATTTATTTTGGTCCAATTGGAAGATGAGTTTAATGTGAATTCTAATTCAATCTCCTCATTATTTGAAAAATCCGTGTTTTGAAAAGAGATGTGTAACGTGTTTTCTTTCGGGCTTAAACTTAGTTTTTCAGTTGGTAGAATTTGAGTGTGTTTATTAGAAATAGATTCTATAATTGGTTGGTTTGGTATGGAATAAATTTCTTTCGTTAAATGATGTTGTACAAAATAATTACTCACAGAAAGTAGTAAGTTATTGTCAGAAGTTATGGTGAAATCATTGAACCATTTTTGGCGATATCCTTGAAGTGTATGCAATAAAAAACTATTTTTTTTCTTTTCGTTGTATTGATAAATTCCAGTTGGTGTTGTGTAATAAAGCAAATTATCTTTCGGATTAATTAAGCAACGATCAACAAAATCGCCATTCAGTCCTTTTTTTGAATTGATCCATTTAAAATTTGAAGGTTGCGATAAAGGATGTGTAAAAATTCCCGCACTTGACGAAATATAGATTGAATTATTTTTGGATGAATAACTAATGTTATGGAAATCAGTTCCATTTGAAATCAAGTTTTGTGGACTATAACGCGAAATTTTATTCGTTTTAGGATTTATTTTCACTAGACCATTGAAGAAGCGAAGTGCCCATATGTTTCCTTTTTTATCAATGAATAAGTCTTTTGTAATTTGTTCCGAATAAAATTCATTTGGATATCTTTTTTCTTGAAATTCAATTTGTTGATTTTTTAATGAATAGATGTAAACACCAGATGAAGTAGCGATTCCCACTTTTTTATTCATTAAATTTCTAAGTCCAAAAATAGAACCTTTTTTAAAGTTTAAATCTTGAAAACGCTTTGTTTTTAGAGAATAGATTCCAATATTTTCACGAGAAGCAATACAAAATTGATTGTTTTCAAGCGCACAAATAGAAATGATTCCATTTTTTGAGTAAGATTGAGGTAAATTGACTTTTTCAGCATAGTTCGTTGAAATGGAATATGTAAATAATCCATCTGTTTCAGTTCCAATTATAAATTCATCTTTTGAAATAGCTTCAATTGAATTGATCGTTGTGTTCTCAGGTATAATTTTGTTGTTGTAAAAGAAAAAGGCTTTAAACTTTTGAATATTTTTATGGAAATAAGAAATTCCTTTTTCAGTTGAAATCCAAATTCCGTTTTTTGAATCTATTTGAATATCTTGAATGATAGATGATTGTAAACTAGTAGTAGGTAATTCCGATTGTGGAAGCCAATGTCCAATTTTTTTAAAAGTTGAATTAAAAATTAAAACCCCATTTCCCTCTGTGCCAATTAGATAAAAAAGTTCTTTTCCGAATTGAATTCGATTAATACAAGTCGATTTAAATTGACTCAACTCTTCTAATCCTGAGATTGATGTGAATTTATTAGTTTTACTATTGATTCGAATTAGACCATTTGATTTCGTTACTGCAAGAATACTTTCATCGTCTATTAATAGTGCGCGAATTTCAATTTCACTATTTTTATTATTATTTGATTTCAAGTGACGATGAACCAGTTTATCATTTTTTAATTCAAAATATCCATCTTCATCATCTGCCAAACCTATAAACGTGTTTTTATACTTTATAAAATGATGAAATGACTTGTTTTCAGATTTTTGAATCAAATTAAATTGATTGAAACGGTTTAAATTATAACAATAAATTCCTTTCCAACTTGAAATATAAATGTTGTTTTTCAGTGAAATTAATTTACCCCAGCCAATGTTTCTGTTTTTTGGGAGTTTAACTTTTAATGTTTTTGTGGAAATATAACCTGAACCTCGATCAGAGTGAAACCATACTTGATTATTTACTGAATACAAATCCATTATCCAATTACTTGGAAGTTGATTTTGCTTACTTTCTTGTGTGAAGGAAATCCATCGATAACCATTGAAACGAGCAACTCCATGTAAAGTTGCAACCCAAATTGTACCATCAGATGCCTGTATTGTTTTGAAGCAATTATCTGAAGGTAAGCCGTTTTCCATTGAATAGTTTCTGAAATTCGGATTCGAAAAGTAGAAATCTCGACTCGAAGAACTATTCGCAATAAAGCAAAATAGAAAAAGAAAAACAGCTATGGAAATTAGTTTTTGCATTCGTTCAAAATTACATTCTTTCAAGGAATAAAAAAACCACATCATTGTGTGATTGTACTTGAAGTAATGAAAACTGACCTTTGTAGCATCAAATTATTAAATTTTAAAAGATGAATAAATACCTAGGGTTACTATTGATTCCAATCATGACATTGAGTTGTAAAAAAAAGGAAGTTGAAACAAGTGAAACATCAGATCCAGCAACTTTACGAACAACAACAACTGTAAATTTAGCATACGATACAGGTACACAAACAGATCCAATGTGTTTTTTAGATTTGGATTTGGGAACAGTTTACTCTGTATCAAATGCAGCTGCAAATGCTGATAAAATTGATATAGTTTATGTGTTACGTTACACTCCAGCAAACGATCCAATGTTTATTTCATTAGGAAGTTTTGATGGACAAAACGGATATCCAATTTCTTCATGGGATAAAACAACACTTGGAATTGGTTCTTTTTCAACATTTAATCATACAGTTGTAGAAAGTGCACCTTCTAGTTTAACAACTGCAAATTTCAATGCAATTACCAAGTTAAGTCAATTGAAAGGATACATTGGAAATGTCTCAACGTCATCAGATTTTGAACATTTAGATCCATCACATGTAGGAAATATTTACCAGTTCAGAACACAACAAGGTAAAGTTGGAGCTTTCAAATTGAATGCATGTCAGAATGGAAGTTCAGGATTTGCAACAATCGAAATCGTAATAGAAAAATAATTTCTTTAATTTTATACTATGTTCAAATTAACAATGGCAGCTCTTTTAGGTGTTGCAATTTCAACTTCAAGTTTAGCTCAGAATTTACAAGTGGTTGGAACTCAATTACAAGATTCTTTAGGAACTCAAGTAATTCTTCGCGGTGTAAATTATCCGATTATTGATGATTATGCGATTCAAATGTCAAATTATGCAGCAGTTGAAGCGAAAATAGATCAAGTAGCTTTATCAGGAGCAAATTGTATTCGTTTTCCTTGGTATACCGATGGAACACATTACAAAGATCAAATGAATCCTTTAACAGATCCAGGTTATGGTCCAGGTACTTTAGATTCATATGTTACAAATGGACATTTATCGCATATGCTTCAGTATACGTATTCAAAAGGAATGATTCCAATTTTGGAAATTCATAATTTAACTGGAGGAAATGATCATGCTGAATTTCAATCTGTTGTAATGTCATTCTGGACAGATCCATCGGTTCTACAATTAATCGACGAAAACAAAGATTACTTAATCATCAATCTTGCAAATGAATATGGTTTGGTTAATTTTTCTGGAAGTCCAGCAGTGAATTTGACAGCGTTCAAAAACAATTACATCAGTTCGATTGCTGCTATGAGAAATGCAGGTGTTCACATTCCAATCATGATTGATGCGCCTGATTATGGTCAAAGTTCAACTCCATTAACAACAATTGCTTCAGAGATTATCACAAGTGATGTGGATGCAAATGTATTGTTTTCAGTTCATGCATATTGGTTTGCGTATGCAAATACACAAGTTTCGATTCAAACAAAAATGAATGAAATGACAGCTACAAATTGCGCGTTCGTTTTAGGCGAAATTGCCAATTCTCAAGCAGATGCGCCCACTTATTGTGGTGAGTTGGATCTTTCAACACTTTATCCAATTGTTTTAGAAGAAGCTTGTTCACGAAACCTTGGTTGGTTAGCATGGTCTTGGGACCAGGATTGTGACCCAGATCGAGAAATGACTTCGAACGGAAATGTGAGTAATGCAACAACTTATGGTCTAGATATCATTAACAATACAAGTTATGGTTTAAAATCTACATCAGGTTGTGGGGCAGAATTAGTTTATTCAAGTGCTAGTTTGAATGAAGAATCAACTGAAAAAGACTTTAATGTATTTCCAAATCCAATGAAGAATTCATTTCGAATTCAAATGGAATGTGAAAAAGCAGAAGTGAAAATTTATTCATTATTAGGTGAATTACAAAGTGAATCTACCATTTCAAAAAATGATGAAATGAATGTTTCAAATCTCTTGAAAGGTTCCTATATAGTTGTAATTGAAGCGGAAAACAAAAAACAAATCAAAAGAATTGTAATTCAATAGTTTGCCAATTTAATTTCCACAAAAAAAGGAAACTCAAATTTGGGTTTCCTTTTTTTATATAAACAAGTTGTAAAAATGATTTTTTTTAATTCAAAAGATTGGTTTCAAGATAGATGAAAATGAATACAAAAAAAGAGGAGCAAGACAGGCGTCTCACTCCTCTTTAAATCAACCTAACCTAACCACCTAAATCGTTACAAAGATAAAATGGAAAAATATATTAACCAAATATTTATACAAAAAAAATCATTTTAGATGGTTTAATTTCTGTAAAGTATTGAAAATCAATTTATTTATAGCTTTGAAGTGAGTCGTGAGTTGGATTCCTAAATATTTAGCACAATAATTGTTAATAGAAAATATGTAGTTCAATATTCAACTAATTTTGTAAAAAAACAAGTATGCGTATTTTAATTTTTTCGATTTTATCTTTAGTGGTAATTTCGAGTTGTAAGAAAAAACAGATCTCAAAAACAGAAGATTTAATGGTGTCTGGAAGTTGGAAAATTTCTAGTTATTCAGATGATGGAGTTAATGAAACTTCAGATTATTCAAGCTACACTTTTGTGTTTAATGAAGATGGAACAGTAAAGGCAAATAGTATCTCAATTGGAACGTGGTCAATAGCAAAAGAATCAAGCTCAGGAGATGATGATTCATCTAGCGACAATCATTTACATTTCAATTTAAATTTATCGATTCCATTTGATGATTTATCAGATGATTGGGAAATTGAAAATAAAACAGATTCAAGTATTGAATTGAAAGATGTAAGTGGAGGAAATGGTGGAGAAGACAATTTAGTTTTCACTAAAATTTAAGCTCATTTATATTTATAGTATCAGAAATTGAAAATCCAATATTGTCGATATAAATGTTTTTAGTGTCAAACTGAGTAACGAAATTTTTATTGATGATATTGGATCTGTTGATTCTAATGAATTGATTTGAGGGAAGATTTTCTTCAAAATATTTTAAGTTTTTTGTAATCAAGACCTCACTTTTTTGAGACAGATAAATGATGGAATAATTATCTGAGGCTTCGATATACAAAATGTTATCCAATTCAAATTTAATCCAGGACCCTTTATCTTTTAAGAAAATTGCTTTTTTAGAATTGGAATGTTCTGGTGAATGAATGAATTTTTCCATAGCCAAATCCAAAGCCATTTCTACATCAATGTTCTTGAATGGTTTCGATAAAAAGCCATAAGGTTTTGCTTGAATCACACGTTGGAG
>JBKDZA010000198.1:0-3244 GCA_046308455.1 Fluviicola sp. | reverse complement strand
AAATTAGCTGTCCGAAAACAGATTGCCCGAAAAAATAACTATTTTTATCCATGTAATTTTTTGTTCCAAAACTAAATTACAAAAAAGCGGGTAAATCATTCGAAATACCCGCTTTTGAAAAAGTTTTATCGGACACCAGTGGTCTTTAATATAAATGGAAAATTAGGATATATCGAACACTATTATACAAGTCCCGTTGATTTTGATTTCATAGTTTTAGAAGACTTGGATGATTATTCTTTAAGTTTCCAACAGATTTTCTACAAACAAGAAAATCAATTTGGAATTATCAATGGGAGGCATCAACGAATCGATCTGAATGTGCTTTTTGAGGAATTTGAAAAATAAAAAAAGCATGCAATTACTGCATGCCTTCATTCTCTCTCCCTCTCATTTTCACACTCATTCTCACACTCATTCTCACTCTCATTCTCACTCTCATTCTCGCTCTGTATTATGGTTCTGTTCTTAATTGCTCAAAAATACTCACATATTCCTGAAGTTTATCAAATAATCCTTTCAAATCTGAAGGTAAAGCAAGTGGAAATAATTTTTGAATTTGTTTGACTCCATTTGCTACAGCAGCTTCAGCTCCTGCACGATCTCCTTTTGCGAATTTTTCGGCCATCACTTTTAAACTTTGATTCGAAATTGCAACGACCATCATTCGTTTATGATTAATATCTAAAGTCATATCCATTAATCCGGTTGCAGTTGACCATTCTGGATTCAATACTTTTTCAACTACTTTTGGTTTGTTCGTAACAGCATCAGTATAACTCATTCGTGCAATTACTTTCTTTGATTCGATCGTCGGTGAAGAATTGATAATATCCATTTTTACTAGTGCCATTTTTTGAAGTCCTGGGAATAAATGATCAATATCAACACTAACTTTTCCAGGACTTACTTTTTCACCAACATACCCCATCAATTGACGGTAAACAATTTGATCATCGAATAAAATCTCTAATTTCACATCTTTACCAATTGGGTCCAATGCGCCTTCAAATGTTTTAATAAATGCTTGACTGTAATGTGAAGGATCTCCAGCCATCTGTAATGAACCACCTCCAATTGTTGCCAATTGTTCTAATAATGCATTGTTGTAATCATATCCAATGCCAATGGAGGAAATTTGAAGTCCTTTCGCAGCATACGATTTTGCTAAATCAATCGAAATTTGAGGTTCATCACCTCCGTAACCATCTGACAATAAAATTAAACGGTTCACCATGTTTGGGTTTTTTACAGCAAGCAGTTGTTTTAAACCTTCTTCAAAACCAATAGAAATGTTGGTACCGCCTCTTGGTTGTAATGCGCGGATAATATCACAAACGGCAGCTTTATTTGTAAGTAATTGTGAGGGAAGTACTTTATAAACTTGGTCGTCAAATGCAACGATTCCAATTCTATCTTGAGTAGACATTTTGTTGACCACTTCAATCAAGGTGTTTTTAAGTAATTCAAGTCTATTTTCATTAGACATGGAACCAGAAACATCAATCACAAAAATTAGATTCTTTGGTATTGCTGCTTTTTTGTTTTTTGAATTCACTTTAAATCCTACTTCTAAAACAGCCTCTTTCGATGACGCATTAAATTTATTTCCCCATTTCATGAATAATTCCACTTCATTTTCCGAAGAAGGATATAGCGTTTTTACAAAGTCGTTTACATCCAAAGCAATTAAATCTGAAGCTCGTGGAATAAAGGATTCGATATTTGCTAATCGTGGGTCGGGTTTATAATTGATAGTTTGATCCATTTGTGTATATCCTTTCATTCTGCTTAAATCCAACACATCTGCATCTTTTTGAAAAGTAAAATCAACAACATACTTTGTTTTTAATGGAAGCATAAATGTTACATGTCCAGTAGCGTCCGTTTTCCCTTTGTATTTTAAAGATGAACCTACAGTTTTGATATATACATTTTCATTTGCGATTGGTGCTCCACCTTTTTTGATTGTTAAACCTACACGTGCATGCGCACTACTTGGTTTGATTCCGTTTGGAATTGTTTGAATAGTATATTTTCCCTCAGTTTTTTCAGTAAACGCTTTTTTCTCGTAGCTAATGAATAAAGTTCTAGCTCCCGATTCTGGTCCAAAGTCGACCCATTCTAATGAATTTATTTCAGCGACATCAATTTCATAATCATTTTTATTTGGGACTACGAAAATACATTCACCTAATGAGTTTGTAGTTCCAGTAAATTGTTCAGCCAATTCAAAGCATGTTAGTTTTACAGGTGTATTTGCTTGAGGTTTTTGACCTTCACTTTTCAAGACAATTTTTACTGCGCATTCATTTGTTTCAGGGCGAGGCATACTTGCATATTTCTGAGGTGTTTGTTTAAAGACAATACTTGCTCTATCAGGTAAAATTTTATTTTCACGTTTCCAGACTTCAAGGTCATACGTTAAATGGGAGCTTGCATTTCCTATTCCTCCAGTTTCGACCCATAGGCAATTATTCATTTCACCAATTGAACCGATCCAAAGATCGCCATGATCGAAAACTAAGTCAAGAATTCCAGAGGCATTTGTTTTTTTCTCGATTCGTTCAAAGGTATTTGCTTCGACAAATCGGACAGTCATGTTTGGAACTGGCTTGCCTTGATTGTTGTCGAGAACTAAATGATAGGATGTTTGTGCACACAATTGCATAGCAAAAAGTAAAGCACTAAAAAGTACAGTTGTTTTCATAAGTTTGGAAATTTGGATTTCTATTGTAAGCCAAGAATTAAATAATGGTTACAAAAAACTTATCAATTAAAAAAGAAGAGATTTAGAGTAAATGTCTTAAACTTAGTTACAAAAACTCACTTCGCACTCACGCGCAACACCTGCATGAAAGAAATTCCGAATAAAATGCTCGCAAATAATAAATGCGAAACTTGAACGGCTCCTGGCATGTCAGCGTAAGCCAATAAAACGCCACCGATTAATTCCACGACTAAGATTCCGAAAAGCCAGTAGATACTGCGTTCGCCAAAGCGTTTGTAATTAATGTAGGTTAATACGAGTATTAAAATCAAGACCAACCAAGAGAATGATCGGTGAATGAAAAACGACCATCCGAAATAGTTTGCCCAGCTCTCACGACCTAAGCCTTGTTTCGTAAGGAAATCGATGTATTCACGGACTTGTGTGCCCAAAAACAACTGATAGAAAGTAATTAAAAAGACAACGATGATGAGCCATTTCAATTGTTTCGTTAAGTAGAAATTCGTGCTCCAT
>JBKDZA010000197.1:0-14385 GCA_046308455.1 Fluviicola sp. | reverse complement strand
ATGCAACAATACATCAATGAGTTTTTCTTTAAATTCAATCGAAAAGCGTTCATAGGAATCTCTTTCTCTAAATTTCTTGAAAGAATGATGAATCAAAAACCTTGGTATTTATTGGAAGGGGAACTAAATGGGTGATTCAATAAATTTTATTTTCAATACAAATGACAGAGACTGATAAACACAATGAAAAAGTAGCCAAATTAACTTTTGCGTCAGTGTATCCTCACTATATGGTGAAAGTTGAAAGAAAAGGACGTACAGTTGATGAACTTCACGAAGTGATTGAATGGTTGACGGGATTTAATTTTGAAAAAGTAAATGAATTGATCGAACGAAAAGTGACTTTCGAAGTGTTTTTCAATGAGGCAAATTTACATACAAATGCACATTTAATCACTGGTTTAATCTGTGGATATCGAATTGAAGAAATACAAAATTCCTTGACTCAAAAGGTTCGTTACTTGGATAAATTGGTGGATGAATTGGCGATAGGGAAGAAAATGGAGAAGATATTGAGGTGATTTTTTCTTTGGGATTTTGTTTTTTAATTTTGAAGCAAATTTGTAAATAGCCAAATAAGTTTATTAGCAAATAAGATAATTAGCAAATAAGATAATTAGCAAATAAGATAATTAGCAAATAAGATAATTAGCAAATAAGATAATTAGCAAATAAGCAAATAAGCAAATAAGCAAATAAGCAAATAAGCAATATTACTTACTACCCCAGTCTTTACTGATAATTCAAGATGTTAACTACCAATTTTAACAGGCTCACCCAAAAACTTCGAATCAACTCCCCAAAGAACATCCCAAAACACCTTCATTCGTGCAAATCGCTCACGAAACTTCGTTTTAAAACCACGCATCGTTACAACATCTTTCGCATTAAATCCATAACACTCTATCCCAAAATGCTCCGCTAAATAAATCGCACGTTCATTGTGGAATTGTTGAGAAATAACAATCAGTTTTTTCTGTCCAAACACTTTCAAAGCACGTTCCATAGAATCTAACGTTCGAAAACCCGCATAATCCAAATAGATTTTCTCAAATGGAACTCCAGCTGCAACCAATGCTTTACGCATTTCACTGGGTTCATCATATTCTTTCGATCCATTATCACCACTCACTAAAATGTAATTGATTTTACCCGCTTTGTACAATGCAACTGCAGCCTCAATTCTGTAAACGAAGTACATATTTGGATTGCCATTTCGAAGTGTTGGTGATGTGCCTAAAACTAAACCTACATTCACTTTTGGACAATCAGTAATAGAATCAAAAACCTTTTCCTCTGCATTTGAACGAATCAAATAGTTTGCACCAAAAAACCAAATCACTAGAAATAGTAAAATGAATAAAAGAATTTTCTTGATATGTCTCTTGGCGAATTTCATGCCTCGAAATTACAATTTTTTTAGTAAAAAAATAGGTCTGCGATGAGTCACAGACCTATTTTATATTTTTTTATAAAACGTCCTCTTCTTTTTCACTTATTGGCTTCCGAAACACGATTTTACCATCGAAAATATCCATTACGATCGTTTTAGTAATATCAATCGTATCACCTAAAATTGCTTTCGATAATTCGTTCATCACTTGTTTTTGAATAGCTCTCTTCACCGGACGAGCACCAAAATGTGGATCGTAACTCGATTCTACTAAATGATTTTTCGCTTCTTCTGTTACAAAAATATGAATGTCTTTTTCCTTTAAAACTGCTTCCAATTGATTTAATTGTAATTGTACAATTTCCTTCAAATAACGCTTGTTTAATGGAGTAAACACAATCGTTTCATCAATTCGATTCAAAAACTCTGGACGAATTGTTTGCTTCAACAACTCCATCACAGTGAATTTTGCTTTTTCAATTGCTCGATCCATTTCTGCTTCTTTCACACCGTCAAATGCCTCTTGAATCAGATGCGAACCCAAATTCGATGTCAAAATGATTATCGTATTTTTGAAATTTACTGTTCGACCTTTATTGTCTGTCAAATGTCCGTCATCTAAAACTTGTAACAAGACATTGAAAACATCTGGATGCGCTTTTTCGATTTCATCAAACAAAACGATAGAGTAGGGTTTACGTCGAACGGCTTCTGTTAATTGTCCACCTTCATCGTAACCCACATATCCTGGAGGCGCTCCAACCAAACGACTCACACTGTGTTTTTCTTGGTATTCCGACATATCAATTCGTACCATTGAGTTTTCATCGTTGAACAAATACTCAGCCAACGCTTTCGCTAATTCAGTTTTTCCAACTCCAGTAGGTCCAAGGAAAATGAATGAACCAATCGGTTTTCGTGGATCTTGCAATCCCGCACGTGAACGTCGAACTGCATCAGATAATGCAACAATTGCTTCTTCCTGTCCAACAACACGTTTTCCTAATTCATCTTCTAAACGCAACAATTTCGATTTCTCGCTTTCAAGCATTTTTGAAACAGGAATTCCAGTCCATTTCGAAACAACATCTGCTATTTCTTCAGGACCAACTTCTTCACGGATCAATTTACTGCCTTTTTCTAGTTCGTTTGCTTTTAATTTTGCTTGCTCTAATGCATTTTCAGCCTCTTTAATTTTTCCATAACGCAATTCTGCAACTTTGCCATAATCTCCTGAACGTTCCGCTTGTTCGGCTTCAAGTTTCAATTGTTCGATCAACTCTTTGTTTTGTTGAACCTTCTCAACAATTTCTTTTTCAGCTTCCCATCTCGCTTTGAAACTATTGCGTTGTTCCTCTAATTGAGTCAATTCGCGCGCTAGTTGATCCAATTTCTTCGTATCGTTTTCACGTTTAATCGCCTCACGTTCAATTTCTAACTGCATGATTTTACGATCCAATTCATCCAATTCTTCTGGTTTTGAATTGATTTCCATGCGTAATTTTGAAGCTGCTTCATCAATTAAATCGATCGCTTTATCTGGTAAATGACGCTCTGTAATATAGCGTTGCGACAATTCAACGGCTGCAATAATTGCCGCATCCTTGATTAAAACTTTGTGGTGATTTTCATATTTTTCTTTGATTCCACGTAGAATTGAAATCGCATCTTCTTGATTTGGCTCATCCACTAGAACAGTTTGAAAACGTCTAACTAAGGCCTTGTCTTTTTCAAAATACTTTTGATATTCGTTTAATGTTGTTGCACCAACCGCACGCAATTCTCCACGAGCTAAAGCTGGTTTCAAAATATTTGCAGCATCCATCGCACCATCGCCACCACCAGCACCAACTAATGTATGGATTTCATCAATGAACAAAATAATTGATTCATTTTCAGTCACTTCTTTGATAACGGATTTTAATCGTTCCTCAAATTCACCTTTGTATTTCGCACCTGCTACGAGTGCACCCATGTCTAAAGAGAAAATGATTTTATCTTTTAAGTTATCAGGAACGTCTCCATCAATGATTCGATGCGCAATTCCTTCAGCAATAGCTGTTTTACCAACTCCAGGCTCACCAATTAAAATTGGATTATTCTTCGTTCTTCGAGTTAAAATTTGTAGTACTCGACGAATTTCATCGTCACGACCAATTACTGGATCTAATTTACCAGCTTTTGCTAGTTCATTTAGATTTCGCGCATATTTTTCAAGTGATTTGTAATTATCGTCTTGACTATTTGAAGTAACTTTTTGTCCGTTTCTTAAGTCCATAATTGCTTCTTTTAAGTTTTTAGTTGTGATTTTTGCGTCTTTCAACAGCGAACCAATTGAATCCTTTGTGTCCAATAATGCTAAAAGTAAACTCTCAACAGTGATGAATTCATCTCCTAAATCAGTTGCGATTTTCTTTGCTGAAATCAATACACCGTTTGCATTTGGAGAAATATAAATCGACGCATTGGTAACCTTAGGTAAATTTGTTAACATGCTATCTACAGCTGATTGTAGAATATCAATTGGAACATTAAGTTTATTCAATAAATAAGGTGCGACGTCTTTGTCTTCACTTAAAATTGCAGCGAAAATATGACTCGTCTCAATGGCTTGGTGTTGTTTTTCCTGAGCCAAGTTTTGTGCAGCTTGGATAATGCCCTGCGTTTTAATTGTAAAATCTTCTGGTCTCATTTTTTATTGTTTTCCTAGTTGTCGTCAAAGGATGAACCAAAGCAAAAAACGAGTAGAAATCAAGTCAAAATGTCAGTTTAATCGAACTTTTAGTGTAATTCGCAAGACAAAATGACTTGATTTCTGAGTTGATACCGAACGGAATGTTCAAAAATGATTATTCTCCCGTGTTTTTCAATTTCAATAATAAACTAAAACTTCCAGTCTTTACAAAAGTTGCATTTTTATAATCATTTGGAATTGAAATCGTTGTAAAAGCCTCGAATTCCTTCAAAATAGTGACTTCAATCATTTTGTAAGTGTTCTTTGCAACTTCAACAAAAGCATATTTCTTAGACTTAAAATCTACAATTGCAGAATTAGGAAGAACATCAACCGTTTGTTTTCCTGTTTTAATTTCAGCTTTCATGAATGTTCCAGCAATCAACTTTGATGAAAATTGCTCAAAATCACAATGTAATTCTACACTTGAACCTTCGTTATAACTCGGATTGATAGAAATTAAACGCGCTGGAAATTTCACTTTTGGTTGTGTAGAAGAATACGCAAGGATTTTTTGTCCAACGGTTAGTTGATCTAAATCTTTTTCATATGCTTTCAAACTTAAATGCACTGATTTAGGATCAACTAATTCAAAAAGAGGATCTTGTGTAGATACAAATTTTCCATTGTTCACTTCAATCTTAGTCACAAAACCATTAATTGGCGAATAAATGGGAATGAATTTCACAATGTGTGAAGAAGAAATTGAATTTGGATTGATGGATAGTAAACTCAATTTTTCTCCCAAAGTATTCATTAGGATTTGTTGCGTTTTCATTTCGCTGTAAGCTTCTTGTGTGATTTTATCACTACTTGCTTTTGAACCATTCAATTCTTTTTGACGTTTGTAGTTCAATTCAGCATATTCCAAACGATTTTTAGCCAATAAATAATCTTGTTGCCATTGAATGATTTCAGGATTCTTAATTTGAGCTAACAATTGACCTTTTGGAACAGCCATTCCAATTGTAGGTTTAATTTCAGTCACATTTCCATCCATTATTGAACCAACTGTAATTAGATTTTGTGGAGGTAACTCGATTTTACCATTCAATAAAAGTGAGCCTTCAATTTCCTTTTCTTCTAGTTTTCCAGTCGTAATGGATGAATTGTTGAATTGCTTTTGAGTTAATGTAACTTCATCTGCTTCGATTGTACTTTGTTCTGTTGTTTCTACATTTTTTTCCTCACTTCCACAAGAAACGAGTATGCTTAAAGCAAAAAGATATGAAATATGATATATGCGTAGATTTTTCATGTTTAAAAATTTAATATTGGAAATAAATAAGCTATTTGAAGTTTGTTCATTTGATACACTTCGTATAAATAAGTTAATTCTTGTTCAAGTAATTTGCTGTATAATTGATTAAAATCGATGAAGTTTATTTCTCCTTTTTCCATTTTATCTCTCACTAATTGTAAAGATTGATCCACTTCAGGCTGAATGTTTTCCTTTAAAAAAGCAACTTTTTCCTGCTGTGAAGTGAATTCCAACTTTGTTTTTTCTTGCAAATTTTCAAATGTCAATTGAACGAACTCATTTTCATTTTTGACTTGTTCCACTTGAATTTTTGCTGCTGTTATTTTTTGACCAGCCTTTGGATTTAAAGGAATATTCACTCCTAGTTGAACAGAAGAAAAACGATTTGAACTGGAATAAACTTGATTGTTAAACGAAGGTCCATTAAAACTTACATTCGAATAAGCTACACTTAAATTGGGTAAACGTTTTGCTTGTTCTAATTGAACCTGTTTTTCAGCGTACAATAACTTCAATTCCAGCATTTTTTCCTGAGGATTTACTTTACTTTCTCGTTCAATTATTAGATTGTTATCCGAATATTCAAACATGTATTGAGTGGAAGATTGAAGCAGGAAATTCAAATTCAATTGATTTAATTTCAAGTTTAATTCACTCTTTTTTAATTGATTATGAAAATCGTTGTAAACAATATCTACAAAATTCTTTTCAATAATATCAATTTCACCTTTTTCAAAACGCAAGCGAGTTGATTCAACATAGATTTTATAGAGACTATCTTGAGTTTTTAAAAGTGCATGTGTCTGTTTTAGAAAAATGAATTCACTGTAATTTTCACGTATACTTCTTTCCAATTCATACGAAAGTAAGTTCATTTGTTCCGATGAAAGCGTTGAAAGTGTCAAATAATTTTCTGAAACTGAACGTTTAAATTTAGGTAAATCAATCACTTGCATCAACGAAAGTTTCGAATCATTCAATGGGCTGTTTATTTGTCCAAATTCACCTGTTATACTAGTTTGATTGAATATACTTTGTGCTTTTGAAAGCGTCGAATAATAATCACTTTGTAATTGTTGAATCTTAACTGATTTAGCATTTCTTAAACCAATTTGAATCGCTGAATCAACACTAATTTGAGTTTGCGCAAATAAACCAAGATTCATTAAAACAAATAAAGTGGTGATGATTGGAGTTTTTTTAACTTTCATTTTTCGGTGTGTGAGTTGATAAAAGATCGGAATGACAAACAAGGTCAACAATGTTGAAATCAAAAGTCCGCCTATAACAACAGTTGCTAAAGGTCGTTGAACTTCCGCTCCAGCACCATTTGATAAAGCCATTGGTAAAAATCCAAGTGAGGCTACAAATGCTGTCATTAAAACAGGACGAAGTCGATTTTTACATGCTTTCAAAATGATTTCAGTTAAATCTGTCATTCCACTATTTTTCAAATGTTGAAATTCAGAAACAAGGACAATTCCGTTTAAAACTGCAACGCCAAAAAGCGCAATAAAACCAATCCCTGCACTAATACTGAATGGCATGTCGCGCAAATACAAAAACAAAACTCCTCCAATTGTTGAAAGTGGAATCGTTGAATAAATCACAAAACTCAATTTCAAAGATTTGAAAGCCAAAAACAATAAAAACAAAATCATTAACAAGGCAATTGGAAGCGCTATTCCTAAACGATTACGTGCTTGAATTAAGTTTTCAAATTCACCTCCATACTTAATTGTGTATCCACTTGGAAGATGTAAAGATTTTCCTACTTTTTTCTGTAATTCTTTGACAATTGATTCAACGTCACGGTTTCGGACATTGAAACCAACAATGATTCTTCTTTTTGAGTCTTCACGTTGAATTTGATTTGGACTTTCTTTCATTCCAACAAATGCTAGTTGTTGCAAAGGAACTTGTTCACCCTTCGAATTGGTAATGATCAAATTTCGAATGGATTCAATGTCCGTTTTGTAAGCTTTATCGAGTTTCACTACAATATCAAAGCGCTTTTCTTCTTCGAAATATTGACCTGCCATTTTTCCGGCTAAAGCTGTGTTTACGATGTTGTTTACTTCTTCAACTGACAATTGATATTTAGCCAATTCAGAGCGTTCGTATTTTATTACTAGTTGTGGAATTCCATCTATCGGTTCGATGTATAAATTTTGAACACCTTCAATTCCAGAGATTATCTTTCCTAATTTGTTGGCAGCCTTACTCAAAGAGTCAAGATTTTCGCCAAAAATTTTGCAGACTACATCTTGCTTGGCGCCCGTCATTAATTCATTAAATCGCATTTGAACAGGATATTGAAAACTGACTGAAAGTCCAGGGATTTCCTCTACTTCCTTGCTCATTTTTTCAGCTAATTCATCAAACGTTTTCGCAGATGTCCACTCTTTTTTAGGTTTCAAAATGATCATCATGTCTGCAGCGTCCATTGGCATTGGATCTGTTGGGATTTCACCACTTCCAATTTTTGTGACTACTTTTTCAACTTCGGGGAAACGATTTTTAATGATTCCTGCGGCTCTACTGGTGTAATTTACTGTTGTGGAAAGATTAGTTCCTGTCAACATGCGTGTTTCAACAGCAAAGTCACCTTCTTCTAAAGTTGGAATAAATTCACCTCCCAATCGAGTAACTAAAAACAAGGTCAATCCGAAACTAATCACAACTCCAAAAATGATTTTTTTGCGTTGTAATAAAGCTTTCGCAAGTATTTTTTGATAAGCACTTGAAACTCGATTGATCAATTTATCACTAAAGTTTTCCTTTGTTGGAACTTTTTTCAAGATCAATGCGCTCATCATTGGAACGTATGTCAGTGAAAGAATGAATGCACCTAAAAGAGCAAAAGCTACTGTTTGAGCCATTGGAATAAACATTTTACCTTCAATTCCTTGCAATGAGAAGATTGGAAGGTAAACAACAAGGATAATTAATTGACCAAAAACAGCACTGTTCATCATTTTTGAAGCTGATTTTTTCACTGTATTATCGACTGATTCTGTACTTGTTAGTTCTTTATTTCGGTGATGCATTACATGTAGAACGGCTTCCACAATAATCACTGCTCCATCAACGATAAGTCCAAAATCTAATGCTCCAAGACTCATTAAATTTCCACTTACACCAAAAATATTCATCAAGATAATGGCGAAAAGCATGGATAATGGAATAATGGAAGCAACTAAGAATCCAGCTCGGAAATTCCCTAAGAAGAAGACCAAAATGAATATTACAATCAAAGCTCCTTCAATCAGGTTTGTTACAACAGTACTCACTGCATTTGTAACCATTTTTGATCGGTCTAAAAAAGGTTCAATTTCAATTCCTTTTGGAAGTGTTTTTTCAATTTCTTTGATTTTTTCTTTGATATTGACAATGACTTCGGCGCTATTTGAACCTTTAAGCATCATAACAATTGCACCGGCAACTTCACCTTCGTCGTTGTAACACATCGCTCCGTATCGTGTACTAAATCCAGTTCGAATGTCAGCGATATCACGTAAGAAAAAAGCTTCTCCATTTTTATTAGAAAGTGAAATGTTTTCCAAGTCAGAAATTTGAGTTAAAAGTCCTTCACTTCTGATGTAGAGCACATTCGGTCCTTTTTCAATGTAAGCACCACCTGTATTTTGATTGTTTTTTTGAATGATATCTAAAACTTCAGAAATCGATAATTTACAAGCTTGAAGTTTGTCGGGATTGATTGCAATTTCAATTTGTTTTAATTTCCCACCAAAACTTGAAACATCTGCAACACCTTTCACACCTAACAATTGACGTCGAATCAACCAATCTTGAATGGTACGAAGATCTGTTAAACTGTATTTAGATTCGTATCCTTTTTTGGTTTTTACAACATATTGATAGATTTCACCCAAACCTGAAGTTACTGGACCTAATTCAGGACTTGAAACACCATCTGGAATTTCAGTTCGGACTTTTTGTAAGCGTTCAGTAATTTGTTGACGTGCGGTATAAATATCAACTTCTTCTTCAAAAACTACCGTTATAAGCGATAAACCAAAACGAGAAAAACTTCTAATTTCTTTTGTGTTTGGGATATTGCTAACCGTTTGTTCAATAGGAAAAGTAACTTGACGTTCTATGTCTGTTGCGCCCAATGCTGGTGCAGTTGTGATGATTTGAACTTGATTGTTTGTGATGTCTGGAACAGCATCAATAGGTAAACGAGTTGCTTCGTAAGATCCGTATAAGAGTAAAATGAATACACCTACAGCAACTATTAATTTGTTCTCAACGGAGAACTTGATAATTTTATTTAACATCTAAAATGGAATTTATAGATACTGTTAAACTGGAAAAAGTTTAACGAAAAAATTTACTTTTCACTTTGATATAAAGTGATTTCAAAAAATCAACAAGTAAATTTTGGGGGATTCCAAATAGAAAAAAGTGCTGATTTTGATAAAGGTGCAGCGTATTTCTTGAAAATTGGTTGAATAGAATTGGTATAGTCGTGTTTTCTTTCAATGTCAAAAGGAATGTTTTCTTGAAACAAGAATACAGTGATCACATTTCCCGAAGAGATTGTTTTAAAAGGCAACTTCATATCTTTCTGATAATCTGCATCTTTTGTATTCGATTTAGCGTAATGCATTTTAAGAAAGTCGACAAAATCAATGGAAGAATTTTTGGCTTTGTGTTCTTGGAAATGTTCAAAAAGAAAAGGCAATTTAAACAACTCAATTCCATAAGTGGAAGAGAATAAGTAGATACTTAAGAAAAATATGCCTAAATACTTTTTCATTTGAAACAATTTCACTTACAAAGTTATAACTTTCCATTTGTAGAATGTTAAATTATATTTTTTTGTGAGCGATTTAGTATCAATCTAAATAAGGTTATTTTGTTTTTGGCTTTTTCTTTGCTGCTGCTTTTTTTTCTTCAGCTTCTTGTTTTTCTAGTTTTCCCAACAATTTAAAAATATCTTTTTTGTATTTGTATTGAATCGATCCAAATATGTTTGATTGTAAACTGTCTTTACAAATTCGCTCAATTTCTTTCCAACGTTCTTGCGTCTTTTTGTAATCCGCAAGTTTGAAAGGGTAGGTAGGCGCTTTTGGACCGATTAATTCTTGTACTTCGTTTGCTAGAAATCTGTAAAGATTAGAACTTCTTCTTGTTTTTTGAGCATACAGCCGACTTTCATTTTGAAAAACAGAATATAAATAAGGATATTTTTGACTCCACATTTGATCTAAAAATTCATTGTAGTTGTAATCTGTGTACATTAATTTTTTACGCCAATTTTTTTTATGTCTTTTTCTTAATTTGGGAACTTCTTTTGAGCAATAAAAAGCTGGATGCATCGGAAGATGAGTGCGGATGAAGAAATCTGGACTTGGACAGAAATAGTTTTTGTTAGGATGTTTTATCTTAATAAAATGCTTTTGTTTTTTCTTATCTAAATAAGTGACTTTTTCAGTTTTTTCGACAGTTCCCCAAGTAGGATCCACTAAATACCATTCGTTATTTAAACGAACTACATTCCATTGATGATTGGAAAATTGTAATAAGAATTTTAATTTTTGTTTGATGTTTAATATTGAAATTTTTGATTTTCCATAAACATTCATGCAAGGAATATTACTTTTTTTACATAATCCTTCATAAAGTTTCGCGAAATCTCTACAAACACCAGATGTTTTGTAGCTCGTATATTCAACCGTATATTCTTTCGAAATTTTTGAAGACTGATTCATTCGATCATAATCATATTTAAAATGACAAGCTACATATGAATAAAACAACCAAGCTTTTTCGGCATCAGTTTGACCAAAGCTATCCAAATAATGATGGCTTTTGTAAAAATCTTTCACTAGTTTTTTATCCATTACAGAAACTGCAGAATCCAATTGGTAAATGCGTTGTTCTGTAAATGTTTGACCAAAGCTAGTTAAGCTTAAAGAAAGAATAAAAAGTAAAGTGTATCGTGAGATCATAGACAAATTTAATTCAACTTCTATATTACATTTCTTTCACAATTTTTTCTACTTCTTCCATTTTGTAGACAAAAACACTTCCGTCATTTGTTCTAATTTTCAAAGATTGATTCGGTATTTGTTCAATTATTTGACCTCTGATTATGGAACCATTTTTTAAATAAACTACATCTGTAGGAGTTTTTTTCTTACTCTTCATTGATGCATTTGATAAAATGAAAGTAAGACCCAAAACAATAACGATAATTCCAATTAAAATACTCAGAAACAATAAGATTAAAATTCCAATGATAAATAGAACCCAACCAGCAATACCTAATCCTCCAGTTGTGTTTTCAGGTTTTGGATATGATTTTTTCGTTTTTTTTGCTTTTAAATCAGTCGCTTTTTTTATTTCAAAAGAACGATTTTTTACACTATTTGAATAAAAAGAGTTTAAAGCTGAAGAATATTTTTCTTTCTGATTGATTGCGTTTCTAGCAACATACTTATTTGATTCAAAAGCAGTCTCTTCAATTTTCTTTTGAATTAAAGTTGAATCAATTTGAGAACTGATTTTACGCTCAGTTTTAACTAAATCTACATTCTCTTTTGATTCAATAAAAGTTGTTTCTTCTATTGGATTTTGAGTTGAGTACTTCTTCTTAAATTCAACATGATATCCAGGTTGATGGATTCTTTTTTGAATTGTACATGATGAAAATAGTGCTATTGTAAAAACAATAGATAGGTGAGAAAGGTTAAATTTCATTAGTTTACTTTTTATTTTTTAAAATTCGGAGCAACAACTAAATCTTTTGTTCCATGTGTCCAAGAGTAGAATCCTTCTCCTGTTTTAACTCCTTTTTTACCAGCAGTTACCATGTTTACTAACAACGGACAAGGCGCGTATTTTGGATTTCCGAAACCATCGTGAAGTACTTCCAAAATTGCTAGACATACATCTAAACCAATGAAATAAGCTAATTGCAATGGTCCCATTGGATGCGCCATTCCTAATTTCATCACAGTATCGATTTCTTCAACACCAGCAACTCCTTCGAACAAAGTATAAATTGCTTCATTGATCATCGGCATCAAAATACGATTTGCAACGAATCCTGGGTAATCGTTTACTTCAACTGGAACTTTCTTCAATGTTTTAGAAATTTCCATAATCGTATTCGTTACTTCATCAGTTGTAGAATAACCACGAATGATTTCAACCAATTTCATAACTGGAACTGGATTCATGAAGTGCATTCCTATTACTTTATCAGGTCTGTTCGTCACAGATGCAATTTTTGTAATCGAAATAGATGAAGTATTAGAAGCTAAAATCACATTTTCAGGAGTTAACTCACTCATTTGTTTGAAAATGTTCAATTTCAAATCCACGTTTTCAGTAGCTGCTTCAACAACTAATTCCACATTTTTCAAACCATCCGCCATTGAGGTGAAAGTTGTAATGTTAGAAAGCGTTGTGTTTTTATCCGCTTCAGTAATTGCTTCTTTCGCAACTTGACGATCTAAGTTTTTTGAAATTGTAGCAATTCCTTTATCCAATGATGCCTGAGAAATATCGATTAATGAAACTTTGTAACCAAATTGAGCAAAAGTATGTGCAATACCATTTCCCATTGTTCCTGCGCCAATAACTGCAACGTTTTTCATATTGTAAATTTGAAATTAGACTGCGAATTTAGTTATAAATTGAATACATTTACCAAAATTTAAATTGATTTGAGATGTCTAAAATTGTCTTTTTGTTTTCTATAGTTTTATTGTTTTCATGTTCAAAATCTTCTTCGATTAACAGAAGCGATCTTGAAATATGTGCTTTTATTCAAGAAAAAATTTCTAATGAATATTCAGATGCTCAATATTATACAAGTGAATTGAAATCATTATATATGACTTCTAATTTTAACTCAAATCCCAGTTTTCATAACAAAATAAAAAGTGTAATTGAAGCTACTGCAGAAATCGATAACTTAAGTAACAAAAGATTACTTGAATTGGATCAAATAAAAGTTGACATTTTTAAAAAATTAAAGCTTGATGTAAATGTAGATAAGCGAACTGCGTGTTCTGTTTATGATTTTTCGAAAGTGAATCTAAATTCAACTACTTCTGATGTTGATGATTTTAAAAAGAACAAAGATCTTTTCTTCAAGGAAAATTTAAAATTGATAAATGAAATGATGCGTGTTTATTTGATGAGCCATCCAAGATCTGAAAATCAAATAAATTTCAAAGAAATAAATATAGAAGTTTTTTCGAATTATGAAGAGCTCAATAATTTAGTTTCAAAAGAAATTAATCAAATGAATTTGCCAAACGATTGTATTGATGTCGTAAGATATTATTACACTCAGGCTTTAACTTCAAAGAAACAGTTTGACGAAAGTGTTGAAAGTATGGATAATTGGGTTTCACTTTTTAATTACATTTCAAAGTTTCAGATTAAAATTTTAGAATCGAAAGCTTTGCTATTTGCAGACTTAAGATCAAGTTTTACAGGGTGTAATTATGATTTTACAAAAATTGAAGTTGTTGTTAACGGACCTGATCAAGTTAGACTTGGAGAAGAAATTAAATTAAAAGTCTTTAACGCAGCTATCAATACTGAAGAGCAACCCGTTGTGAAGACTCAAGGAAATATTTCAGTTGAAAATGGAGTTGCGACTGTTATTAATAAAGCAATTAAAAAAGGACCATTAACAATTAAAGGAACGCTTTCATATAGAAATAAATCAGGTGAAATTCAAACCAAAAATTGGTCTAAGGAAATCATTGTTGACTAGTCAGTCTAAGTTAATAGTTAGTCTTGATAATTTGTTTTCAATGAATTGATGCTTTCAATTGCAAGAGTATCTTCTTGAGTTCCAATCATGAATTTCTTACCAGATTTCAGTTCAATTCGGATTCCTTTGTTTCCTGAAACATTCAACAGGATATCATTGAAGTTTAAGATTTTGAAACGAAGTCCCCATCCACCATAATCAGAAAATGGACTGTACTGTTTTACATTAAT
>JBKDZA010000196.1:0-2683 GCA_046308455.1 Fluviicola sp. | reverse complement strand
TTTAAATGTCAACAATAAAAACCTTATTTAATCTCTTCCCTCAAAAAGACGTTTCACCTGCTTGGGAATAATTTGCAAGAAAACACAATGGGAAATATAAGTATGACTATCGTGATTTCGTGAAAGTCAACTACAAAGAATTTGAAATCAATTTGGATCAACACATGCATTATATCAATGCTGGTTCAGGTTATGAAATGTATGTGCTTCGGATTCAATGTGAATTTCCAAATCTATCTGACTTTAGATTTCGATTAACTCCTGAATCCTGGGTGGAAAAAATCGGGAAATTGTTTGGTTTACAAGACATTCAAATCCATGATTTCAGATTCGACAAAAAACACCTCATCAAAAGCAATGATCCAGATAAAATCACTCGGATTTTGAATTCTGAATCTCTAAAAATCGGATTAAGTCAAGTACCATTAATTCGTCTTGAATTAACAGACAACAAATGTCTTTTTGATGAAAAAGCAGCAGAAGGAAATGTATTGCTTTACTTTGCATCTGAGTTAAAAGTGAAGAAAGTCAGTGAATTGAATGAGCACTTTGAGTTGTTTCTGAAAATCTTAAAAGAATTATAAATTGCCATTAGATCAAACTTACGAAAGTAAACTCTCTTAATTCTGTATTCTAAATTTTCAATGCCACAGATTCACAGATTTTTTTGATGTTATAACAACAAATTCAAACTGATGGAATGTAAACATTCTTTGGATTTCACGGATTTTTAACTTTCGTAAAATTTTTAATAATTGATAATTTCTTTGTGGTCATTGGGAGCTTCGTGGTTAAACATTTCCTTCTTGTCCTTTGCGTTTTATAATCACCTCCCTCAATCCCTTTCCCGAAAGTAATCGGGACAGGCTCTCTAGGAGGGAAGCAGTTCCTCGTTATTATAAAGAACAATTTAGAGATTTCAAAACTTTTGAAGAACTCTTTGCGCCTCCGTGCCTTGGCGGTTAATAAACTTAGTTTACCAAGATTTTAATTTTTTGCTAAACTCTTTTCATTCCGATAATTATCGGGAATGATTTTCTGTTTTTTTAATTACATTTAAGCGCACAAAAAATTAATAATGAAACTACTACATCTTCTTTTATTGTTTTTCATGATCAATTCATTCGCATTTGGTCAACAACAAAAATTCTCGGGTTTGTACTTCGAATTAGCCGGAAGTGGAGGTGTTGGATCATTCAATTTCGAGAAATCTTTTTACGTTCAAGAAAAAGTGAATTACACATGGAGTACTGGTTTGAGTCTTGCTCCTATCGACCGAAACAATGGAGCTGGAATCGTTTTTCCGCTTATGGCACATGCGAATATTGGAAAGAATGCACATAAATTGGAATTGGGACTTGGACAAGGAATTACCGTAACTACAAAAGGTTCGTTTTTTATGTTAACGACTGCTGTAGTTGGATATCGTTATCAAAGTCCAAGTAAAAAATGGTATTATCGAATTGGTTACACTCCTTTGATTTCCTATTTGATTTACTTTCAAGTGCAACATTGGGGAGGATTGAGTATTGGTTACACACTAAAAAACTAAAATCATGAAAAGAATAATTTTATTTTTCGTACTCGTAACTCTTGTAAGTTCGTGCAATAAAAAGAAAGTTTTTGATGGTCCAAATTACTATGCAGATGGTTTTGAAAACTATTCCACAAAGGAGGATTTATTTATTGATGATAATGTGCTTTGGTCGTTTAATCAATTAACAATCGCAGAGAATACAATCACTGTAGATTCTAGTTTTTCTCATTCCGGGACAAAATCTTTGTTATTTTTCGCGAAAAAATCTGAGGACAAATCTGTATCGAAATGCAGTATTTCCAAACAATTTATGGCTTTTTGGGAAGGAGAAACGATGCGTACGAGTGCGTGGTATTACATTGATGGAACACAATCATTGCAATGGATGTTTTTGATGGACTTAGAGGAACAAGCAGCCATTGGAGCTGGACCTGGAATGCGATTAGCTTTGGTTGATAATCTTCTACGCGTGGAACATAAATTCAATGAAAAAGATATTATTCAATCAAGTGAGACGGCACAAGAATTCCCGAGAAATCAGTGGGTGCATGTTGTTTTTGAGATTAAATTGAGTCAAAAGCACAAAGGTTCAGTGAAAGTTTGGCAAAACGGACAATTAGTTATTTCAGCAGAAAAGCGTAGAACATTGCCGAAAGATTTATTGTATTTCCAGCAAGGTACAAAGGGAGGATATAATTCTTGTGAAGTAGGTATCACAGCGAATTCATCTAATAATGATTTACGTATGTGGGTGGATGATGTGGTTTTTGAGAAAGTGGATTGAATTCAATTTTATTGATTAAATATCAAAACTAAAATTGATATAGGACTAGATATCTAGTCTTCGATTTTGCTTCTTTTTGAGTTCGGCCTTTTCCCCGAACCACTTCGGGCATTTCCCCGAATTCCAGAATGGTAACCTTGTAGGATAATTGTCCTCTTTGGAAAATTCCAAATTTGCTAAATGGGAGTTCGGCCTTTTCCCCGAACCACTTCGGGTATTTCCCAGAATTCCAGAATGGTAACCTTGTAGGATAATTGTCCACTTTGGGAAATTCCAAAATTCCAATTAGGCCTTTATACCTAATCGTAGGTAATTTCCCCTAATTCCAAAACTAGACTTTGTAGGATAAGTGTCCACTTTGC
>JBKDZA010000195.1:0-3486 GCA_046308455.1 Fluviicola sp. | reverse complement strand
CATTTTAACATGACATTTTAATATGACACATTACGAGCTTTCGATACAAAATCCCAACCAACAATACATTCAATTCAAAGTAACCATTTCTGATTGTCAAGAAAATCAAGTCTTTCACCTATCAAAATGGCGACCAGGACGTTATGAATTAGGAAACTTTGCGAAAAACATAAAAGGATTAAAAATATTTAATGCTGAAAATGAGCTTGTTTCTTTTGAAAAAATTGATTCTTCTACTTGGAAAATCAATTGCAAAAAAGGGGAAACAGTTCGCGTCGAATACGCCTTTTTTTCAGTAGAATTAAATGCTGGATCAACGTTTCTTTCGAAAGAAATGCTCTATGTGAATCCCGTTAATTGTTTTATTTATACTCCTGAAGATTTAACTCAATCGTCTACTTTTAAATTAAATATCCCTGAAAAATGGTCGGTTGCAGGTTCTTTGCCAGAAGAAGAAGGTGTTTATTTCGCTGATAATTTTCACGAATTAGCTGACTCACCTTTCATTTGCACTGAAAAAATTCAACACAACACCTACGAAGCTGGTGAAACATTATTCCACTTGTGGTTTGCAGGTGAATGTCAAATTGACTGGGAACGAATTATTTCCGACTTCAAAGCATTTACTGAAATACAATTGGAGAAATTCATTGAATTCCCTGTAAAAGAGTATCATTTCTTGTTCCACATTCTTCCTTATCGCGCATATCATGGCGTTGAGCACCAAAAAAGTACAGTGATCACACTTGGACCAAGTTACGATTTGTTTAAAAATACGTATGCAGATCTTTTGGGCGTGAGTTCACATGAATTATACCATACGTGGAATGTGAAAGCGATTCGACCAATTGATATGTTTCCATACAATTACCAAAGCGAAAACTATTCTCGATTGGGATATTTGTGTGAGGGTGTGACAACCTATATGGGAGATTTGATGTTGTTTAAAAGTGATGTGTTTGATTTTGAAGACTATAAAAGAGAGTTTTCAGCACAATTACAAAAACACTTTGACAATCCAGGTCGTTTCAATTTTTCAGTTGCTGATTCTTCATTCGATACATGGTTAGATGGTTATGTTCCTGGAGCTCCTGGACGTAAAGTTTCCATTTATACGGAAGGTTGTTTACTTGCATTTGTATCAGATGTATTTATTCGTCGTCACTCCAAAAACGAACATGGTTTGGATGAGTTGATGAAACGTTTGTACTACAATTTTGCTTTAGAAAACAAAGGTGTTTCAGAAGAAGATTACTGTAAATTATTAGTTGAATTGGGTGGTGAAGAATTGGAAAAAATCATTCCAACTCATTTTTATGGAAGTGCGCCATACGAAAATATTTTGACAGAAGCTTTGGACTATTTAGGTCTCGAAATGACCTCTAGACCTTCTCGTTTTTATTCATTCGCAAAATTAGGTTTCAAATCAATTCCTTTTGAAAATGGTTTTGCTGTAAAAGCTTTGTATTCTGGCGGACCTGCAGATTTAGCAGGAGTTCAATTAGAAGATAAAATTATTGCAGTCAATGGGTTTTTAATCAAAAACGACTTAGAACAGTGGTTGGAATACTTCCAAAATGAAATGATAACTTTAACTATTGAACGTGCAGGACGAATGTTGGAAATCAATCTTCCTGAAATGCAAGGCAACTATTACTTGGAATATGGAATTCGAAAAATTGAGAATCCGACTTCGTTTCAAGTAGAGTCCTTTGAAAACTGGTCCAAGTAAATTATCAATTTAAAATGGAAAATGGTAAAAAAAAGCTGAAAAATAGTTATACTTTTTTTTCAATTTTCAATTTTACCTTTTCAATTAAATATTTGGATATGAAAAAATTTGCATTTATCTATTTTATATTACAGTCAGTTATTGTCTTTAGTCAAAATAATGAAAAGTATAACTTGCGTGGAGGATACTTTGAGCACAGAAACAATTGGGATTTAGCGCAATATGATTTATCGGTAGAGTTTGATTTCGTAAATAAATCGATTCATGGAACTAACAAAATCTCCTTTAAATTAACAAGTTCATTTGATACCATTCTTCAGATTGATTTACAAGACCCAATGGTTTTTGATTCAGTACTTTCAAATGGGAAAAAGTTAACTTTTAAGCGCGATGTTTCTGACAAAAATGTTTATTTCGTCTCTCTAAATTATACTATCAATGATGTAACGGTTTATTTCCATGGTTCACCAAAAGTTGCCAAGAAAGCACCATGGGATGGAGGAATTATTTGGACAAAAGATCAAAATGGAAATCCATGGACGACCATTGCTTGTCAAGGATTAGGGGCGAGTGTTTGGTTTCCTTGTAAAGATTCACAATTCGACGAACCGAATAAGGTTACGATGAATTATACGGTACCTAGTAGTTTGCAATGTATTTCAAATGGACGATTGAATCACCAAGTTCGTAAAGGTGATAAGACCACTTGGACATGGGAAGTGAACAATCCAATCAACAATTACTGTATGATTCCATACATTGGAAAGTACACAAAAGTTGAAAAAACTTTCAAAGGATTAAAAGGAGATTTGGATTTTTCCTACTACGTAATTGAAGGAAATGAAGCGAAAGCTGAAAAACAATTTGGTGATATTGAACGCACATTGAAAGCTTTCGAATACTGGTTTGGTCCCTACCCTTTTTACGAAGATGGCTACAAATTGGTCGAAGCACCTCATCTTGGTATGGAACATCAAAGTGCAATTGCTTATGGAAATGGTTTTGAAAACGGCTATTTGGGTTCTGATTTGAGTGGAACGGGCGAAGGATTGAAATTCGATTTTATTATTGTGCATGAGTCGGGACACGAATGGTTTGGAAACAATATTACAAGTAAAGATGTGGCCGACATGTGGATCCACGAAAGTTTTACCTGTTATTCTGAAACCTTGTTTTTAGAGTATTTCTATGGAAAAGAAGTTGCAGACCGCTATTGCCAAGGAATTCGCAAAAATATCCGAAACGATATTCCAATAATTGGAGAATATTGGATGCATGAAGAAGGTTCTGGAGACATGTATTACAAAGGCGCGAATATGTTGCATACGATTCGTACAATGGTTAATAACGATTCTTTGTTTCGAGAGACTTTACGTAAAATGAACGCCGTTTTTTATCATAAAACAGTTACCACAAAAGAAATAGAAGATTTCATGAGCCGTGAATTGAAAATGGATTTAAGTAAGATTTTTGATCAGTATTTGAGGACGACACAGGTTCCAATTGTGAATGTCAATTGTACGAAAAAAGGTATAAAAATAAAAGTCGATAATTGTGTTTTAGGATTCAAATTGAGCTATAATTACAGTGGAAAAAAAATCAATTTATCGGAGGAGGAATTATTTATCCCAATTGAAGAAATGATGGTTTTTCATCAAGATCCAAACTTGTACGTAAAGTATTCTGTCAAAAAAACGAAAGGTTATAATAGAAAACTTAAAAAAAATTACTGTGAATTAAAAGTTGAAAAAAAA
>JBKDZA010000194.1:0-1832 GCA_046308455.1 Fluviicola sp. | reverse complement strand
CTGATTAGTACTCACATATTTTGGACGAGATGCACGGTTTTTTGATGCTTTTTTCATTTTTCCTTGCACTTGATCCTGCAAAATTAACTGTTAACTCAATAAAATCAAAGAGTTATACTTTTTCAGCAGACCCTAATTAATCCGAAAACCAACATTTTTGAAATAAAACGGTCTTTTTCCACGGAGCCAGTAAACAATTCCTCCATGTCAACTTCGTGTGTGATTTTTAGTGGAATTGTTGGAAGTAAATGCATGATTTCTTTGATGTAAGCATACATTGCAAAATTGTAAGCACGTTTCTTCTGGGCAATATAATGAAAAACCAAGCCAATTTTATCTTCAACAGATTTTAAATCTTCAATCGTTATTTCTTCCAAAAAATCAGCTGTTGCCGCATTTGCCATTACACGCATTCGAGTTTCTTTAATAACAGAACGACTTGCCCATGCATTCCAAAAAGCGAAAATCGGAATTCCAGCTAAATCGGTCACAATTCGAAGCGCATAACGACCTAAAAAGCGTTTTACCAATAGTTTCACAACGATATTCGATAAAGTAGCTTTAAGTTTTGTAAGAATAAAAATACTGTAATAGGAAAATTTAGACAGTCCAACGTAGGGATCAATTTCGAAAATCGCGAAGTGTTTTGCTGGTATTTCCAGTCCAGCTTCGGTTAATAATGAAACTTGTTCTTCGAAATCATGGCGTTCTGTACTCGGATATTTACAAATCAAACAGATTTTTTTAACTACTCGTAGATTAATATAATTCAAAGCCCAGATTTCTGGAAATAACATTAAAATTCCGAAAAGTGTGTAATACAATTCAAATTCAATTTTAGTTCCGAATAAAGTGAATTTTTGGATTCCAAATAAGTTTGGAAAAATCTGATGAGGTAAAACAACAACTAAAACAGCTATTACACCTATTGTTGCAGCCCAAAAATAAGTTTCAGTGCTTACTTTTCGCAATTGTTTTTTTTGATCTTCTGTGAGAATATATGGTTGCGTTTCTGTTTGAATCGCTTTAGTATTTGAGTGGATGTATTTTTCACCCAATTTAACTACAAAACCTTTTTTCTTTTCCATTAATATTTTCAACTTTTGTACAAAGTTAAATTTCTTTGGAATACTTTTGCATATAATTCAAACTCAGGTTACGAATGAAATACATCGGACGTTTTTTTTCTATTATATTGATGATTCCTGTCCGAATTTATCAATTGATAATTAGTCCGATTTTACCAAACGCTTGTCGCTACGATCCAACTTGTTCTGCATACATGATTGAAGCACTAAAAGTACATGGACCAATCAAAGGATTATTCTTAGGGACAAAACGCATTAGTCGTTGTCATCCCTGGGGTGGACATGGACACGACCCAGTTCCAGAGAAGAAAAAGAAATCATAATTTTTTATGCGTCAGCAATACGTTTACGAAGCATTTGAATAATTCGCGTATTGATTTCAGATGAAAAACTCAGATATTTTTGAAATTGTTCTTCTTCTAAGTAAGCGATCACCATTCCGATACACAGTTGTCGAACGGCTTGATTTTTTAGTAATAAATTGTCTTTGAAGTTTTTCTTCCGTTGAGTTGTTAGTTCATTGAATTTTGGATTTACTTCTATGCAATATTGGTCAAGGAGTAGACGAAAACGGCCATCATGGAATTTCAAAATTGATCTTAAGTAGGGTCTGCTGAAAAAGTATAACTCTTTGATTTTATTGAGTTAACAGTTAATTTTGCAGGATCAAGTGCAAGGAAAAATGAAAAAAGCATCAAAAAACCGTGCATCTCGTCCAAAATATGTGAGTACTAATCAGCTTAC
>JBKDZA010000193.1:0-16373 GCA_046308455.1 Fluviicola sp. | reverse complement strand
ACACTTTCAACATTTGGAATACCCCAAAAACTATTTTTTACTCAAACCGGGAAAGCCTTGCAAACATCTTTGGTTTATGACTAAGGGTGCCGCTAGGTACTTTTACACCAACGAGCAAGGAAAAGAAATTAACACTTGGTTTAGTTTAGACACTCAAATCATAACTGACACAACGAGTTTTGTGCATCAAGAACCATCTCAAGAAAGCATACAACTTTTAGAAGATAGTGAAATGTTTGCTATTGAATATGACGCTTTACAAACCTTGCTTCAAAAGCATCATTCATTTGCTCTTTGGTATATTAAGTTAGTAGAGTTGCATTACATATCACAAATCGAAGACCGAATTGCTGATTTACAATTCCTTGATGCTAAGCAACGTTACCAAAAATTACTAAACATGTATCCAGATATTACAAACCGCATTAGTCTTGGTAATATAGCAACCTACCTCAACATCACTCAAGAAACACTTAGTAGAATTAGGGCGGGAAAGCTTTAAGCATTTTTTGATATACATCAAATCACTTTTTGTTTTAAGTCAAAAACTATCTAACGTTTGCTTTGCAGTTTTGCAGTGTAAATAATTAACACGCAAAGTTGTAATAAAATGAACAGTACATTTTTTTTTGAAAACATCTCCAGTGCATATATTGAACAGATTGCTTGGTATACAGGATTTGCTTTTCCTTTCTTTATCATCTTTTGGATTCTAGGTAAAAAGTATTTTAAAAAGATTAGAATTCAAGAAATTGAAAGAGCTAAACTTCATCATTTCAAACACGATCTTGGTTTTTCAGCAAGTACTTTTCTGATTTTTGCAATTATGAATGTTTGCATTCTTTATTTAGATAGCAAAGGTTATACAAAAGTATATTTTGACATCAAAGAGTATGGCTATTTGTGGTTAGGGCTTAGTTTTTTCATAGTTCTCTTTATTGATGATATGTTTTTTTACTGGAGCCACAGGGCTATGCACTTGCCTCGTTTTTATAAATTTTTCCATAAGGTACATCATGAAAGTACAGATCCATCGCCTCTAACTGCTTTTGCTTTTCATCCTTCTGAGGCAATAGTTGAATACTTTGTAGCCTTTGTATTGCCATTTTTACTTCCACTGAATTTTGGAGTAATTATTGTCTGGCAAATTTTTTCAATGCTCAACAATGTGTTAGCACATTTAGGGTATGAAATTTATCCTAAAGGTTGGGTGAAATTTCCACTATTGAAATTCAAAACAGCTTCGACTCACCACAATATGCATCACCAATTGTTTAATGGTAATTATTCACTTTACTTTACTTGGTGGGATAAATGGATGGGTACAGAATTTAAAGATTATGAAACACGTCATGAACAAACATTTGAACGAAAGAACATTAAAAGATCAAGTGATGGTTTGTATTTACTTACTATATCGGCAATAAGTCAAGAAGCTAATGATGCCTTTACAGTTCAATTTTCTAATGTTCCTGCTATTTTCAAAGATTTCTCAGCAGGGCAACATCTCACTGTAAAAGTCAAAATTGATGGCGAAATATTTTACCGTACTTTTTCAATTGCATCCATTCCCAATTCAGACAACTTCTTGACGATGACAATCAAAAAAATCAAAGGAGGGAAAGTTACCAACTACATGGCTGAAGAACTAAAAGTGGGCGACTGTTTGGAGGTAACGGCACCAACTGGGCAGTTTTTCCTAATTCCAGAACCAGCTCATCAAAAGCATTACGTTATGATAGTCGGCGGAAGCGGAATAACGCCAATATACAGTATGATAGGAACAGTTTTGAAATTTGAACCTAAAAGTAAAATCACGTTACTCTATGCTAATAAAACGTCAAAAAGTATCATTTTCAAGGAAAAACTGGAACTATGGAGAAAGGAATTTCCCAATCAACTGGATATCAAATACTTTTTGAGTCAAGAAGAAAATCCAACAAATACTTGTAAGGGTCACATCACAAGAAATGCTTTGGAAGAAATACTCCTCAAATCTGATAAGAATAAAATAGATTTTTATCTCTGTGGACCTGAAATAATGACGAACAAACTTATTGAAATTTTGATTTATTTAGGAGTAGAAAAGGACAGAATTCATCGAGAGTTGTTTTTAATTCAAACACAAACTCAAGAAAATAGTTCGCAAAAATCACAAATTGATGCAAAAGTATTTGATCAATCTTATAAATTTGAGACTGAGGAAGGTAAAACCATTTTGCAAAGTGCATTAGACCAAAATATTCCCTTGCCTTTTTCTTGCCAAAGCGGACTTTGTGGAATGTGTAAAATGAAATGTACCGAGGGCAAAGTGAGAATGAAGAGTAATCAGGTGCTCAGCGAAAAAGATTTAATAGATGGATATATCCTAACATGTCAATCTCTTCCTCAAACACAAAAAATTAGTATTAAGAATCCTTAATAGATATGAGAACGTTATCTTTAATGACCCTTTTTTTAATGGTTAGCTTAAGCATTCGTGCCCAAATTATAATTGAAACTCTTGCAGGAAATAAACAAGCTCATTACATAAACTATATCGATAAAGATTTGGATAGTTCTGGAAAATGGAACTTTTTCAATCTGAATCGCTTTACAGTAAACTACAAAGACAAAACACTTAATACCGTATCAATTGAGGGACAACTTAGTTATCAATTAAAACCTTGGCTTGGACTTTCAGCAGGAGGTGGTTTTTACGGTGAATTGTTTGTTCCAGCTATTGGATTAAGTCTTTCATACATGAACAAAAAGGAAGACTTTTTTATTCAATTTTACCCAACAATAGTTTATGTTGAAAAACAGTTTGCTCCAAGTTTATTGGGAATCATTGGATACATTCCTAAATTTAATAAAAATTGGGGGCTATCTTCACAAATTATATTTTCTGTAGACCCAATTGAAGCAACACAAATCGTTAGAATTGGTGCCGATTACAAAGGAAAAATTCAATTTGGAATTGGTTTAGATATGACACAAAACTTTGATACAAGGGATTTAAATTTTAATATTGGACCTTTTGTAAGATATAATTTCTGATATAAAATACTACAAATAACAGCTGCTTGAACCGCCTGTTGAACTCGTCGCTTTGCTGACTTCACACTTTAGGCGATTTCACACAACTACTTCGAAAAATGAAATTTTTCTCGTAGCTTCGTAAAGCCGTCGATATGAAGTTATTGGCAAGTATAGCGGTCTAAATAACAAGCACTTAACTAGTGACATTTTTGACAGTCCAATTTTAAACTAGAAATGATGAAAATAAATTTACTCTTATCAATTGTTGCGACTTTAATAAGTAATTTTTTATTTGGACAAGCTAATATAATTGACAGTATTGTTCATCAATCATTCCAAAGAAAATTTACTGTGCATACACCAACGGGATTTACAAATACCACTCCTGTTTCGGCGGTTCTTATGTTACACGGGAATGGTGCAACTATGCAAAATTCTCAAAATTTTACAAACCTAAATTCAGTATCAAATACCAATGGCTTCTTAGCAATTTATCCCGAAGGATATGGCATCGTCTCATCTGGGGCTTTTCTTGGGCAGACGGCAGAGGAACTTCGGCAGATATTGCAGGAATCGATGACTTAGGTTTTATAAATAAACTTCTCGACACTTTATTGGGAAATTATACTATTGATACCAATAAAATTTACATCTGTGGCTTTTCAAATGGTGGTTATATGACACAAAGGATTGCGTGTGAACAAAACCAGCGATTTGCTGCTATGGCAAGTTTGGGTAGTATTATGGATACAAGCTTGTATTCATCCTGCAATCCTCAAAGACCAATACCCATGATGTTTGTTATTGGAACGGCTGACCCATTCGTCCCGTTCAATGGTGGTGTAGCAACTGGTTCTGGTGGCTTAGTAAATCAAATTATTAACGCAGATACATTAGTTGATTTTTGGAAAATAAATAACAACTGTTTTCAAAGTAATTCACCAATAAATCTTCCCGACATAGACCTTACAGACAATACAACAGTAACCGTATTTGATTTCACAAATTGTTCGTGTAATTCAGATGTAAAGTTCTATAGAATTAATGGTGGCGGACATACTTGGCCAGGAGTTGAAATACCATTGTATGAAATTATTGCTGGGGAGACAAATGAAGACATACAAGCAAGTGAAGAACTTTGGAACTTTTTTAATGCTCACACTCTTTGCAACTCGACAATTGGTATTAACGAACAAACAATTAAACCAACAATTGAAATATATCCAAATCCAGCAAGAACAGTAGTGTATTTAAGCATTTCAAACACTGACAAAAGCGAAATTTCAGTTAGAAATTTACTAGGACAAGAAGTAATCAACACACAAAATCAAAACCTCATAGACATTTCTAACCTGACAAATGGAATTTATACACTAACAATTATACAAGGACAGATAATCCAAACTCAAAAATTTATAAAGGAATAATAACAACAGACAAAAAATATCTATTGAGTGATTTAAGAGAAGCTCAATAAAACCCTTAAAAACTTTCTAAAACACCAATTTTCTTATTAATGCAGAATTAATTGCATTAACAAAAATACGGTTCATAAGTTTTCAGTTTTTTTCTTTCTAAATGGCTATATTCATTGTAACTTTAATATAAGATTTCAGTTGACATTGTTTTGGATTCGAAACAATAGAAACCGCGAAGACCGGAAGACCGACATCAAAAAAAGAAGACGATGATAACAATTGACAATTATTTAGACAACCATTATATTCATAGAAGCAATTGGTTGAGAGCAGCAGTTCTTGGCGCTAATGATGGAATCATATCCATTTCAAGTCTTGCAATTGGTGTTGCTGCGGCAAGTTCGACAAGAGAACCCATCATTTTAGCTACAGTAGCAGGACTTGTTGCGGGTGCATTATCGATGGCAGCAGGTGAATACGTTTCAGTTAGTTCTCAAACAGATACTGAAAAAGCAGATATTGAAAGAGAAATTAAGGAATTGAAAGAAATGCCTGATGAAGAGCTCCATATTTTGGCTCAAATCTATGAGAAACGTGGACTGAAAAAAGAAACTGCTATGCAAGTAGCAATTGAGTTGACGGAGTTCGATGCTTTGGGAACACACATTAGAGATGAATTGGGTATCAACGAAATCAGTCAAGCAAATCCTATTCAAGCAGCTATTGCATCAGGTGCGTCATTTACTGTAGGAGCTTTACTTCCACTTTTGGTAATCCTATTTGCACCAGTGAAAGGAATGGAATATTGGTTGTATGGTTTCACAACAATTTTTCTAATTATGTTAGGTGCAACTGCTGCAAAAACAGGTGGTTCTAGCATAAAAAAAGCAATCTTGCGAATTACCATTTGGGGATCAATCGCAATGGTACTATCAGCATTAGTTGGTTACCTATTTGGAGTAAATGTTTAATTTTTTAAATTTCAAAATCTTAATTTGTTAAATGAACTTCATTTATGTTTTTATTTTACGAATCTTTAAATTGAAAAACACAATATAATGTTTACACTAGACCAAATTAAAACAGCTCACGGAAAAGTGAAATCAGGAGCAGACTTTCCTGCTTACATCAAAGAAATCAAAGCTTTAGGAGTCACGCATTATGAAGCTTTTGTTTCGGATGGACATACGGATTATCACGGTGCGAATGGTTACACAGTAACTGTTCCTGCAAAATATGACACTCTTGAGATTTTGAATGAAGTGAACGCAGAAGAATTTAAAACTGAATTATTGGCACATCAACAAGGTAAAACCGACTACTTGACTTTCATAAAGATGTGTGCTACAACAGGAATCGAAAAGTGGAAAATCCGAATGGATGGAATGACTTGTACGTATTTTGATGCAACAGGGAATGAAGTTTTAGTTGAAAAAATTCCAGAAAAGTAACAAATCATAAAAATTCTGAATTTGTTAACATAAATAATTAGATTAAAAGTATTTGATTGCTAACTTGTAATTATTAATTTAGATTAAATTTTCTGCTTTAAGACTAAATGAAAAACATCAAACTTATCCTAATTATTTTTGTCATTTGCTTGAGTTATCAATCTAAAGCAGATTCATGGATTGATCCAAGCTGGAATTACATGCTTGACAGCTCAGATTTAATTGCTCAAATTGAATATAAAGAAGATGGAGATTTTCATGCTTTTGCAAAAATTTTAAAAATCTACAAAGGAAAGTTTAAAGCTGGCGATGAAATCTATATTTCAGGTTTTAGTAATCGTTATGGTCCAATCGACAAAGTAAAAAAAGGAGAAAAGTTTCTTGTATTTCTTGAATTTAATGAGCCAAGTGAAGAAAGTCAAGAATATTGGCAAAAAAGAATAGAGAAAAACCCGGAAGAAAAAGCATTTATTGAAGCATACACCTCAAATCGAGCGTTTTATGTTTGGTCTCCAACATCAGGAGATCTAAAAATAAAAGGAGAAAAAGTTCAATATGATTTAACTCAATCTACTTACTACAAAAGTCAACAATTTCATTCATTAGATGATTTTAATGAATTTCTTTTGGCCCATTATTCAAGAGTTAATATGGATAAGTACTGTAACAAAACTGTACGAAAATTAAAAAAACTAAATGGTGAAAATGCCCAGAATTTGATGAAGTTATACTTTCTTGGATACAATCAAGACAAGAAAGTATATAGTCAATTAGTAAAAGTATATAAGCCCACAACAAGATTTGCTCTTGCCAAACTAATGGGCAATATAAAAACAGAAAATTCGCGCAATATTCTCATCGATTTATTGAACGATAAAAACAGTATTGTTCAAGGTGAAGCAGTACGACAATTAAAAAAAGAACCTGCGGAAATTGTTGCACCAGTATTACTTAAACACTTAAAATCTTCATCTAATCAAAACTTCGGTCCTTCAGATATTATGGATCCTGTCATGAATAGAATTAATGGAGGGAAAGTTGAAATTATAAAAGCTTTAGGTGAACTTAAATACAAACCTGCAATACCTGATTTATTAATACTTCTTGACACCAAAGATGAATACCTTTTCAAATTGGTAATTGAAACGCTAAAAATGATGGGAACTAAAGATTATATTCCATACATCAATAAACACTTAGATAACAAAACGGATGAACTCATCTACTCCATTTCATCATTAATTGCCAAAGATAGTTTGGTTGAATGTTTACCTAGTTTCAAAATTTTTATTTCAACTTGTGACCGTTCAACAAATAAAGGATATGAATATACAATAACCAATTGTTGTGGAATTGGTCGTTTTAATGACAGCTCAACTATCACTTTTTTACTAGAAGATTATAAACGTTTTTTCACCTATAAAGATACTCTTGAAAGTGACAATCAAAATGACTGGACGCATAGTTATATAGAAACGTTTTCTAAATTAAAGGTTAAAGAAGCACGTGAATTAATTTATAAATCGATTTATGATTGGCATGGTTACAATGAGGATTTTGGTAACTACCCCAAACTTTTTGAAATCAAACTCAAAATAGAGGATTCACTTCGAAACGTTTTTCAAAATGGACTAGGAGAAAAAGGTTATAAATTAAACTATTGTATTGCTTTTATTCAAAATACTGCTGAAATTATAAACGGCGCTATTCCAAAAGTGAAATTCCTTATCGAAGTAACAATTCCATCCACAAACAATGCAAAACAATTCCAAGAAATTATTGAAAAAGAATTAATGATTGAAGGCGAAAATATCTTTCTCAGATTCAACAACGGAATCTATTCAATGGAAATAGAAAAACGTTTTGATAAAAATTATAGTTATAAACCAATTTATTCTTTTTTAAATTTTGCTAAAGCCATTCCAAATAAGGAGGATTTAAACTTTCTTCAAGGACTTTTAGATGCAAAACTCATCACTGAAAGTTATTACATAAACTCATTCACAAAAGCGATCAATGAAATAAACAATACTTTACAAGAATAAAGTCTTGTTTGAGAATGAAACATATTTTTAATACTTTTAATACCTAATAAGAAAAGCACAATTACTCAAATGAAACAATTATTAACGCTTTTTTTGCTTCTATTTTTAATTCCTTTCAGCTTCTCACAAAAAAAAGCAAAACTGAAAAGAGTATTTCAGAGTTATTGATAGAATTAACTAAAATTATATTTTTACCTGTAAATTAACCTGAATTCGAACTTCATTTAATCCTCCAACTTCTTTATGAATTAGACGATGTTTTAGAGAAACTAAAAAACAAAAAATGAATCCACTATTAAAATTTGACTTTACTGTCAACAAAGAAAAAAACACCATTCATGTAGAACGTGAATTTAATGCTGATCTAAACTTAGTTTGGGAAGCATGGACAAATCCAGAGATACTCGATCAATGGTGGGCACCAAAACCTTATCAAACAAAAACCAAAACTATGGATTTCAGAAGTGGTGGTTTGTGGCTTTATAGCATGATTAGCCCTCAAAATGAAACGCATTGGTGTAGAGCTGATTACAAAGAAGTTGAACCTATGAAAAGTTACTCCTATGTAGATAATTTCTGCGATGAAAATGGAAATGTAGGACATCCTTTTCCTAATTCTTTTTGGACGAATAATTTTAGTGAAACTGGAGAAATTACTACTGTGAATATTACAATCCAATACGAAAGTTTAGGAGAATTGGAAAAAATAATTGAAGTTGGATTTAAAGAAGGGTTCACAATGGCCATGGAAAATCTAGATCAATACATTGAATCTAAATTCTAACTTCATATTGAAAAGAACAAATGATTTAACTAAACCACATGCAGATATGTTTTTTGTGCTTTACCATGAAGAATTTTCAAAAAAATACGTGAAGAAATAGATAATTAATTTTAAAAATTCTTAAATTAGAAAAAAAAATTAAGATCAACAATGGAAAAAAAAGAGTCTGTATTGTATTTGAAATCTGCTGTAATGGCAATGCCTGGGAAATTATCACTTAATGGAAAAACATTGGAGCTTGATGCGCACAAACAAGGTGTTGGTGGTTTAGGCTTACTTGGAGCTTTATTGAAAAGAAAAGTCGAATCTACAAATCATGGATTTTCTTGGCCAGTAGAGGATATCTCTTCTATAACTCAAGGAAAACATGGTATTCAAAAAAATGTTTTAGAAGTAAACCATCAAGATGGACGTCAATACCGTATTCAAGTTTCAAATTTTGAAGAATGGAAAAATGCCATCGAAAGCAGTAAATCCCTTTAATACGTGATCTTTTTCCGTAAAATAAAATGATACAACACATTTAATTGAAAGTGTAAGTAACTATATACGAATTGGTTTGACCTTTGTAAGCTTTAACAAGCTCGTTATAGCGTAATTGTGTATCAAAATGGAAAACAAAAAAAATCAAAACTGCATTGATGCTAGCCAAAAATGTATGGACGCATGCCAAACGTGTTCAACAGAAAACAAAGGTAAAGTTGGAATGGAACTTTCGGTAAAACTATGTCTTGCAAGTGCAGAAGCTTGTAAGGCTTTAATTGCTGCTAGTAAAACAGACTCAAACCTAGATGCTTTCTACAAAAAATGCGAAGAAGCTTGCAATGCAAGTTCAACCGAATGTGCGAAACATACAGAAATGGAACATTGCAAAAAATGTGCAGAAGCTTGTAAAAAATGTGCAGCAGAATGCAAAGCAATGCTTGAGGTAGTACATAATTAAATCACAATCACTTTTGTAATTGAATGCTTGTAAATGATCACATCTTTGCAAGCATTTTTTATTTTGCAAAAAACAAGTATATTAGACTTTGTCAAATCAATTGGATTAAAGTCCCAAATGCAATGAATAAAACTGTTTACAAAGACGAGGAAAAAAATGAAATTCGCTTTTCTATTATTAAGAAAATCGAAACAGAAGTTCCGTTTTCTGGTCTTGGAGTAAAATATGTTGCTTCTGGAGAAGAAATTTATTATGCCAATAATAAAAAATACATAGTGAAGCAAGGTGATTACATCATTGGAAATGATTTCACCTCATCCTTTGTTAAAATTGATCACACAACTGAAGTTCAAGGATTGTGCATTGATATTTCACCGCAAATCATCACTGAAGTAGCTGAATTTCATGCTTTAAACGGAGATAATCTAAAAGAATTCCTGCTTTCAGATCAGTTTTTTGTAAACAGATACAACGCAAAAAACACAAGCTTGGGTTATTCACTTTCTGAAATCAATCGAAAAATTATTGCTGGAACTTTAAAGAATGACATTCAACAAAACGAATTGTTTTACAGTCTCGCTGAATCAATCATTACTGACCAACGCTTTGTTTTTGACCACCTCAACAAAATGGAATTCAAAAAAGTAGTAACGAACGAAGAAGTTTTTCGCTCTTTATTGAATGCTAAATCTTACATCGATGCGCATTTGTTGAACAACTTATCGCTTGAAGAAATTTGCTTGTCCGCTGGACTTTCAAAATATCATTTCATCCGTTTATTTAAAACTACTTTTGGTATTTCACCCTATCAATATCAAAAAAGAAAACGTCTAGATGTAGCAAAATTAGAACTCATTTCAGGGAAAGATATTTTAACCGTAGCTCTTTTAGTTGGCTACGCAGATGTTCCGACATTTAACAAAGCATTCAAACTCGCTTTTGGTGTTACACCTGGTTCGATTAGAAAATAGCAATTTTTGACAATTCTATTTTTCTTACTCATTTTTCTTTTGTAAAAAAAAGAACTCATGAGATACATTTTATTCTTTGCTTTTATATTTATTTTCAATCTTTTACACGCACAATTAGAGCGAAAACCTCGTTTTGGTGCACAGATAGAAACGGTAAAAGAAAAATCGTTTACAGGATGTAAAGTAATCCGTGTTCTTGGCGGAACAAGTGAACAACTGAAACTTGAAGTAAACGATATCATTACTCAAATTGAAGGTAAAAAAATTAATTCAACAGAAGAATTCCTAGATCTTTTTCTGAAATTGAAAGTCGATCAAACGATTCAAGTTAGAATTATTCGCAACGAAAAAGAACTTAATTTAAGTGGAAAAGTAGTTGGAAGACCTTTTGAAACAGATGACAACGCCTCTGTTATTTACGACCAAGCAGCATATAAAGGTGGACAATTGCGTGTAATAATCAATAAACCTTTCAAAGAAACAAAAATGCCTGCAATGCTTTTTATTCCTGGTTATACCTGTAGTAGTATCGACGAATTACCTGCGTATCATCCTTACAAACGCATTGTGGATGCTTACGTTGACGCAGGTTATGTAACTCTTAGAATTGAAAAAAGCGGATTGGGAGATAATATGGGAACTCCTCCATGTGAGTCTTGTGACCTTAAAGATGAAGTTGAAAATTTTGAAGTCGGGTTAAAAAAACTAAAATCATTGCCTTATGTGGACACAAATAAAATCATAATCGTTGGTCATTCAATGGGTGGAATTATTGCTCCTGCTATCAGTGCGAAAAATCAAGTTGCTGGAGTTATCGTTTATGGAACAACCGCAAAATCTTGGTTTGAATACCAATTGGAAATGTACCGCATTCAAAATGAATTAGCTGGAATGAATCCAATTGAAGTGGAAAAATCCGTTGTTGAGCAATATGATTTGAATTACCGCTACTTTGTTAAGAAGGAAAAACTAGAAGATATGGCGAAAGATCCACTAGTTGACAGCATCCTACGTACAACTTGGCAATACGATGGCGCTGGAAAAATCTATTCGCGAAATGCAGAATATTGGCGACAAATACAAGATTATCCGCATCTTGAAAATTGGAAAAACACAACAGCAAAAGTATTGGTTCAATTTGGCGAATCAGATTTTCAAGCATTTTCAAGAGCCGACCACCAACAAATTGTCACTACTGTCAACTATTTTCATCCAGGAAATGCAACATTGATTACTTTTCCTCAAACCGATCATTATTTTGCGAAATCTGGGACAATGCAAGAAGCATACGATAAGTTTTCCAATGGACTTTACCAACAATTATTTGACGAATACAATTTTGAAGTTGGATTATCAGCGGTGAAATGGAGCAATGAAATCCTTGGAATGGAACAATCAGCTATACATCCAACAAAAGGATGGTCGAAACTGAATACTGAGAATTACCCAGGAAAACAGGATGATATTACGTTCATTAATCAACTTGAAGGATGGTACATCAATGGATCTGGAACATTGTATCATACAAAAGATGGTGGAAATACTTGGGAAAAGCAATTTGAAAAACAAGGATCCTTTTTCCGCTGTGTTGCCTTTTTGGATAGTCTAAGAGGATTTATCGGAACTGTTGGAACTGATTATTTTCCGAATGTTACAGATACAATTCCTTTATATGGAACAATTGATGGGGGAAAAACGTGGAATCCAGTTGCGTATTCAGGCCCATATGTGAAAGGTTTGTGTGCTTTTGACATCGTAAAAGAGCAATTTATCAATCACGGAAAAATTGACTACAACTACCACATTTACGCTGTGGGTAGAGTTGGTTCTCCAGCAAATTTAATGGTTTCACACGACGATGGTAAAACGTGGGTTTCAAGTCCTGTTAAAAAAGGTGATATGTTGTTTGATATTAAAATGTTTACTACAAAAAAAGGAATTGCTTGTAGTGCAAGTTCTTCGGATGTTTCTCAATCCAATGCTTTGATTTTAAAAACTAAAAATGGGGGCAAAACTTGGAAAAAAGTATACCAATCAGACCGACCATTTGAAACAACGTGGAAAGCATCATTTCCAAGTGAAAATGTTGGTTATGTAACGATTCAATCCTACAATCCTGATCCAAATACGAAGCAACAACGCATTGCCAAAACAACAGATGGAGGAAAAACGTGGACGGAACTCAACTTAATTGAAGATGCTGGAGCACGTGAATTTGGAATCGGTTTCATTGATGAAAACCATGGTTTTGTTGGTACGATGAGTAGTGGCTTTGAAACACTCGATGGTGGAAAAACATGGACAAAAATTGATTTGGGAATTGCCTGTAATAAAATCCGAATTTACAGAGATGAAAACAATGTAGTTTATGGATTTGCTATAGGTAAAAATGTCTTTAAATATGTTGATTAAAATGAAAAAAAGTACTTACATTCTCCGTATTTTATATGTGAGTTTCTGCTTGTTTGGAATCTATCATGTGATTGTACTTCAATTTAGTGAAGCAGCAATGAATTTTGGGATTGCGCTTGCATTTGATCCTTTTGATGTAAATCAAAGCTGGAAAGACCGTCCCATCTGGCAAAAAGTTTGGCTTTTAGTTCATCTAGGAATTTGTGCGGCTTGTCTTGGATTTGAGATTGGAAGTGATTCCAAATGACAAATTCCATTCAATTTACTAAATAATGCAACTCTTTCTTCAAATCGTGTAAGTAGAAAAGTGTAAATAGGCGCCACATTTGTATCGTCGTGGAATCACATACACACACTTTTATATTCATTCAACAGTCAGTGACTTGAAGCGGAGCATCTATGAAAAAATATCTTCCCATATATCTTTATGGCACAATCATAATTATTGAAGGATTATTCCTTCTGTTTTCTACTGATTATTCTATTAAAATGATCAGTTTAACAAGTGGGATTGTCTTAATTTTAGGAGCAGTTCTCGCTTTTTTTGCATCTTTTACTACATCTGCAAGACCTGTTCAACACAAATACCATAAAATGCATTCAATTGCGATGTTGATTTACGGATTATTGCTGTTGGTTTTCTGTAGTTCCTTTGAGCGTTTCACAAGTTTTACAGCATTTCTCTTACTTTTTTATTCATTTTCAGAAATCATCTTTTGTAATTGGCTGTTCAATTTAAGTCAAAGGACAGTCTTTAAAATCATCATTATTCGTTTTTTACTTGGTTTAGCTGCTGGTTTTGGGACAGTAATTGCCCTGAATTTTACTTCTTATACATTAGAGGTTTATGGTGTTCTTTTTCTACTAGTGGGAATCAATGTTCTCTTATACGTTCCTGTGATGAAAAGAAATGTCTTCAAAGAACTCGATTTCACTGTTAAATAATCAATCCTATGAAAACAAAAAGCAATCTAGAACATGAAATTGTATCCATAACGATGAAAATTCACAAAGAGTTTCCAGAGTTATCCAAATACATAGCAGAATTGCCCGAACAATTAATCAATAAAGATTCAACGAATTTGAAAACAAAAATATTCAAGGAATACTTTAAATCATTGGAGCTGGTCGTATCTGAATATGCAAAAACACATGAGTCAAAAAACACAAAACTCGATGGTTATCCCAACTATCCCGTTTCTGAAGATATATTCAACCAAGACAAAGAAATTAGAGATTTAAATCCCGAAGATCTTTCAAAAAACAAATCTCAAAACGAGAAAAGAAGAAGAAACAACGAAAAAGACTTCGAAGAAGATATGTCTGGAGATGATTTGGATATTCCTGGAACTGAATTAGACGACGATCAAGAGGAAATTGGAAGTGAGGATGAAGAAAATAACTACTACAGTTTAGGTGGAGATGACCACAACAATCTTGATGAAAACAAGGAATAAAAACAACTTAAAAATAGCGAAATGAAATTAGCAATTGGAATTACTGAAACGAATAGACAAGCGGTTACAACTGAATTGGCAAAAATACTAGCTGATGAAACAGTTATCTACATCAAAACTAAAAACGCACATTGGAACGTCGAAGGTCCCGATTTTTTTGAAAAACACGTGTTTTTTGAATCGCAATTCAAACAATTGGATGAATTGATTGATAGCGTAGCTGAACGAATTCGAACTCTTGGACATTATGCTCCTGCAACTTTAACTTCGTATTTGAGTCTAACTCGACTTACAGAAGTGACGCGATCGAAAAATGACAGCCATGGTTTTATCAAAGAACTGTTAGAGGACCACGAAAGTATTATCGTTGTTTTAAGAGAACACATTCGATCATTTTCTGCCGATTTTCACGACCTCGGAACAAGTGATTTTGTTACTGGTTTAATGGAAACACATGAAAAAATGGCTTGGTTTCTCCGTACTCATTTGACTAAATAAAAATCGTTTTTCACCAACAATAACTCACGAACAACATGATTACAGCTTCACATCTACATGCAATGGTGATACATTTTCCCATCGCTTTATTAATGATCGGGTTTTTATCTGAAATAATTGCATTGTTTAACAAAAAACCTTTTTATGTGAACGTTTCTTTGTTTTTACTCGTTCTTGGAACTATTGGTGCAATCATTTCTTATGCCAGTGGAAGTTATGCAGCTGATGGAATGTCAGAAGGCGATTTTCAAAAACCAATTGGAATGCATGAAGAAGCCGCTTTTGTCACTTTGATTCTAGCCATTGTAACAAGTCTATTAAAAGGTGCGATCTATTTTTTCGATTACCAAAAAAATTGGTCCAATTGGACGAGTTTGTTACTCTATATTATTTTAATCGGTTCCTTAGGAAGAACTGCCTATTTAGGTGGAGAATTGGTCTTTAAACATGGCGCAGGAATCGAATTGGTCTTACCAGATTTTGAAGATTCCAAAACAGACTAATCGCAATTTATAAACATACAAATAAATACAACATGAAAATTTTAATCATACTTTCAACAATAGGAATTCTTCTTAGTGTATCGTGTACAACAAAATCGGTCGATAAAAGTGAATTGAATGTCTCGAAAGAAGCAGAGAAAAATGCCAAATCTGTTAAATCAGTCAATCTTCAAGAACCTAAAAAGGAGCTCATTCAAAACATGCAGGCTGCCTACAAAGGCGAAACAACGGCACATTTTAAATATTTAGCTTACAGCGAAAAAGCAACTAAAGAAGATCATCAAGAAATTGCTTTATTGTTCAAAGCTGCCGCAACAGCAGAATTAATTCATGCAAAAAATCACCAAATAGTTTTACTTCGAATGGGCGAAAAAATCCCTGAAATTTATCCCGAATTTAAGGTCAAATCAACCTATGAAAACCTAAAAGAAGCAATTAATGGTGAAAGCTATGAATTCTCTACGATGTATCCCAATTTTATCAAAAATGCACATGCTGCGGGGAATTACATGGCGCAAATTAGTTTAACATATGCCTACAAAGTGGAACAAAAACACCGTGATTTATACATTGAAGCACTTTCGCAACTAAATGATAATAATGACGATAGCTTAGCTAAGATTTACTTTCTTTGTCCAACATGTGGAAACACGTACGCTACAATTGCTCCAAGTCGTTGTGAAATTTCTATGACGGATTCAAAACTTTTTATTCAAATAAAGTAGCGGGAAGAAAAATTTGGTTCTATATGAATTTGTGTGGGTAATATAAAAACGTGAACTTTACGGCTATGAATAATAGCGCTGAAATTTTTGAGTTGGCATTGGGATTAACATCGCCATGGTTTGTTGATAAAGTAGAGTTTAAAAC